>JAUNNC010000239.1 GCA_030531585.1 Eubacteriales bacterium
AAGAATTCCTTGTCCTTGATATCCAGGTTGAACTCCTGAACGGCGACAACACCTTCATCGGTGATCTGCAGATTGACCTTTTTCTTTTCCGGTTCGTCCGCTTTCTTTTTCTTGTTCTTCTTCTGTTCGCCGCTGATGAAGGGATAGACTTTCTTGATGTTTTTCAGCTGAACCTCTGCCATAGTTTTCTGACTCCGGACACATGGCCTCCGCCGGATATGTCCTCACAGGGGCTTGCGCCGCCTGCGTATACGACAGGTCTCCACACTGCCGCAGCCCGAGCCGGGGCGTTTTTTCCTCCTTTTTTCACAGCTTGTCCGCCAGTGTTGTGGAGTGGCGGAGGCCGTGGAAATTACAGTATTAATGATTTGCCAGAATGGCAAGAACCTGCTCCCGCTCCGGCATGGAGCGGATCGCGCCCTTTTTCGTTGTCACAAGATAGGCCGCCGCGTTTGCAAAGCGCAGCATGTCGCCAAGCCGATCTTCTTCCAGCTCTTCGATCCCGTTTTCCAGCACGTAGTTCAGCACACAGGCACAGAAGGTGTCGCCCGCACCGGTGGTCTCGATTGTGCCGCCGAGACAAAAGCCCGGTACAAAAACGCGCAGATCGCCGTAATAGCTGTAGCTGCCCTCCGCACCGGCCGTCACATTGAGCAGCCGAATGTTGGGATAGCGCTTCTTCAGCGCCGCCGCGCCCCTGTCAAAATCCGTCTCGCCGGTCATGAATTCCAATTCGTTATCTGCGATCTTGAGAATGTCGCAGCGGCTCAGCCCCCATTTGATCTGCTCCCGCGCCTCTTCCAGATCGTGCCAGAGCGGCGGACGCAGATTCGGGTCAAAAGAGATCAGCGCTTCTGCTTCTTTTGCAAGCGTAACCGCCTTGCGCGTGGCAAACCGCACCTCCGGATGGGTCATGGAAAGCGTGCCGAAGTGGAAGATGCGTGTGTTCCGCAGCACGCCCAGCGGCAGCTCGTCGCCGCGCAGCATCATGTCCGCGCCGGGCTCGCGGTAGAAGGAGAAGTCCCTGTCGCCGTTGGGAAAGGTCTTGACAAAGGCCAGCGTGGTGTGGACAGCCTCGTCCTCCAGCAGATAGTCCATGCAGATCCCGGCGCTCTCCGCCGCCTGCCGCAGCTGCGTGCCGAACATGTCCTTCCCCACCTTGCCGATAAAGGCCGTACGCTTGCCGAGCTTCTGCAGCATGGCCAGCACGTTGCAGGGCGCGCCGCCGGGATTGGCCTCCAGCAGCGGATTGCCCTGTTCGCTCTTCCCGTTCTCGGTAAAGTCAATCAGCAGCTCACCCAGTGCAAGGACATCAAAGCGTTTGTTCATGCCTGCTCTATCTCCAAATCGTATTTCTCCACATCCACCAGCACACTGCCGTCAGAAGAAAAGCTGACGGCGCCGGCCGTGCCGGGCGTGTACAGGACGAAGGATGCGGCCTGTTCACCGTCGTTGACAAAGAGCTCCAGACTGTAGCGGTCCATGATCACGCGCAGCTTGAGCACACCGCCGTTGAGCTTGACCGGAAATTCCCGGACATTGACAATGTCGTGAGGAAAGCCGCTGTGCGTCCGGTCGACTTTGATGGTGCTGGTCTCCGGTCTAAAGCGGATCATGGTAAAGTGCTCGCCGTCACGCGCTACATAGAGCCGGAACCACTTATACATCCTGCTTTCATTCCCGGGCCGCACCGTGACGGTCATGTCGAGGCAGCGCCCGTTGACGCCGCGCAGGCTGGTCTCGCCGTTGATCAGCACATTGTGGTAGTCGATCTTCAC
>JAUNNC010000094.1 GCA_030531585.1 Eubacteriales bacterium
CCACGTTGGTGTCCGGGTAAGAGACGTAATAGTAATTGTCATTGGGACCCTTCTCACGACACGCATACCCCAGCGCCCAGTTCAGGAACTTTTCGGAGGTGGCGAATATGCCGGTAGCATTTTTGAGAGTATAGCTCAGCTGCCTTTTGAAGGGGATGATGGCAAGGTGTACCAGCTTCTTGAGCCGGGGGAAGTAGTCCTCGTATAGCTCCGGCCACAGGTCGCGCACGTCCACGAAAACAGGCACATCGTGCTTCCTGCCGTACTTCACCGCTGCCAGCGCCAGGTCGATGTTGGGCATGGAGGCCACGATCACGTCGGGCTTCTCCCGACCCTTCACCAGGCGGCCGAACTGACGACGTTCGTCGGCAAAATGCATTATCCGCCCGATGGAGAGGTTCTTCCTGTAGTTCCTGCCGTGCAGCAGGCAGATGGAATAGTGGTCGTTGACGGGCAGCTCCACCGAGTGGTCCGCCCTGAACTTCTTCAGATTATGATCAAAGGTTGAGGCGAACCATACGATGTTCGCCCCAACCTTGTCAAACTCCTCGCCGATCAGGCCCATGCGAAGCAGGCGCTGCTGTCCCTTGTCAGTGGGCAGCGCCTCGCCTTCTTTAACCAGCCATACCTTCAGAGTTTCCAAAGCCATTGCGCTCCCTTCAAACTACGCGGCCGTATCGCGGTCACGGGCCGTGACGCTGCCCGCCCCGACGCCCTCCGTTGAATCCCGGAGGAAGAGGATGCGAACCGTGGCGAACATGAGCCGGAGGTCCTCAAAGATCCCCATTTTATTGACATACATGAGGTCCATTTCCAGCTTGTCATAGGGGTCTGTGTTATATTTGCCGTACACCTGGGCGTAGCCCGTCAGACCAGCCTTGACCTGCAGGCGCAGGCTAAAGGCGGGCATGTCAGCCTCATACCGGGCGGCGATCTCCGGCCGCTCCGGCCTGGGGCCCACGATGGACATGTCGCCCTTGAGGATGTTCACAAGCTGGGGCAACTCATCCAGGCGGCATGCGCGAATCACGCGGCCTACCGGGGTGATGCGGTCATCGTTTTCACCCGTAGAGAGCCTGGCTACGCCGTCCTTTTCAGCGTCGGTGCACATGCTGCGGAATTTCAGCATCTCGAATCTCCGACCATTCCGAGTCAGACGCACCTGACGGTAGAGCACCGGCCCGTGGTCGTACAGCTTGATAGCCAGGGCCGTGACCAGGAAGAGTGGGCTCAGCACCACCATGGCCAGCGCGCTGAGGACGATATCAAACGAGCGCTTGATGAACAGATATTCCGGGGTTGGGGTCGCCCGCTTCACGCTCATGATCGGAACCGAGAAGCTACGTATGTGGCGCGCGCCCTGCATGATGATGTCGCCCACATGGGGGGCGAAGTAGCCGGAGATGCCTGTTTCGATGCAGTATTTGGCGATGCCATTTCTCAGGCTCGCATCGACGCCGGAGACCACGATGGCATCGAAGCCTTTGATCTGCACCTCCAGGACCTTGTAGTCGTCTGGGGGGTTTTTGATGTACTTTTGAATATTGAACCTATGGGATAAGCGGCCGATCTCCTTGAGGCGGCGCAGGTCATCGTCGTCGCGGTAGATCACCACCGTCTTGCGGTTCCGGTACAGGGCGCTGTACATCCGGTTGGCTATAAAGCACCAAGCCACATTCCATATAAGCTGTACACCGCACAACGCGACAAATGGCAAGGGATTTGTCAGTCGATCGAAAACAACAATCGATACGATCCACAGAATACTTGCAGCAATCCCCTGAGACAAGCTCTGTGAATAGACGTTGTCAGTGATCCTATGATAGCCGATGTCATAAGCTTCGTAGATGCGAAAGAAGAGGAAAAGCATAAAACCATAGAAAACAAACAGCATCGCTTTGCTCTTTGAATTCATCCAGACTTCATATTGATCCTCGTAGTATAACCACCAACATGCAATGAGTAACAGGTTAGAGATGGCGAGGTGGAGAAGCTTAAGTCCTCTCATCTTTAGCATCCTATCCAACGTTTGTTGCCTCAACATTTCCTTTCTCCACTATTATTATTGCACGAACTTATAGAGTCCGTAATTAGTTTGATAACCACGGTTTATTAATCATTTAAACAAATAATCCCTTTTAAAATTTTACATGATATATAATTGAGAGTCAACACCGTTTTGATTAAAATATGGGCAATTGTTCAAAGCATCAGCGTCCTGTACGGTATTTTTTGGTTTTTGCCTACCGAGGGTCGGATTTGCTCCCTTGTCTTTTTCCTCTGAGTGACATCCACTAAATATGAGTCTGTTCACTTTTGACGACAAAGCAAAGCCTGGGCTAATACATTCATGTAGATTACGTAAGAGCACAATGAGAAGATTGCAAAGTATCTCCAGTTCAACGAGACAAAGTCAGTATGATGAATCTCCAGCTGATCTATGAAATCCTATGTTAAATGTTTGTGCGTATTACAAGGACAAATGGCGGTACTACAGTTCCAAAAACAAGAATCCGGTCAGGATGTGATGTCCTGCCGGTATGTCATTGTCTTTCTTTTTGTCTTTTAGGGCAGTGGCGGTGCCATAGAAAACGCACAGAGTTGGGAGGATCGTTTTCACAGGCGTACCCTTGTTCTTCGCATACCCTGCTGTCATCGCCGTCCCTTCCGGCTGCTTATCGTAGGTACCCAGCAGCATGTCGGCATTGTCCACAAGGTACCGGTTCCTTATGAACATGCGACCCCTGTCAAATGCTCTCGCCATTGTCTCAACATGATCAAAAATATGGAAGATGTTCTTCCATCGGAGCTTTCAGCCACAAAACGACGCTGATTTCGTTTTGAAATCAGCGTCGTTTTGTGGATAGAAAGTACTGTCTTGATACAATGTGACCAAGCATCAATGGTCATACTCTGCAGTCATGGTCACATTTCCCTGTCTTCGGTCACAAAACCTTATTCAAAGAAGGTGTCGACTTCAGCATCAGTCAAAAGAGCAAGCCCGGATCATCCGCCGTCTCTGCTTTCCTCATTTCCTGACGTTTCTTCACTTGCAGGCGATGTAGACATCCATGCTTTCTCCAACTGTTTCAAAACATGGTATGACTTCATCTTCCACATGTATCAATCCGTTTGTTCTCATATAATCCCCAAGTGTATGATATGCTCCCGGGATCGTGGAAAATGGATCGTCAAAGGGTTGTTCGATGTGGATCGCTGCATACCTGTGTACGACCTGTTCTTTGACTTCCAGACCTTCAGGGTTTACGCCTTCCGGCAGGATCCACGCGGCTGTGTATCCATGCATCCTGAATGCATTGATCTGCTCGACGGACAGCCTGGGAAAATCCCATCCGATCACTTTCGGGCTTTGATCCCCGTGATCTTTTGCGTATTTGTACACCCTGTCCAACGCATCGCTCTCCGGCTCGGTACTGATGACGGTATGCTCTACATAACGGAATCCCGGAACCACTTCGACGCGAAGGTTTGTGTAAGCGTTGCTGCGCTGATCCATTTCATCCCTGAAAAGATTATCCAGGGAGCAGTTAAACACCTTGCAAAGCTCAAACGCCTTATCCATTTCGGGATTCGCCGCATCCATTTCCCATTTTGAGATCGTCTGACGGCTTACGTTCAGTTTCTCCGCCAAAGTCTCCTGCGTCATGCCCGCGCTGAGCCGCCGCAGATATTGAAGGTTTTTTCCAAAGCTCATGATGATCCTCCTTTGAATCACTTCTCACTGTTTTACAAAGGCTTTACGCTCCGCGGTGCATAAACAGACTAACAGATATCATCTGTGTTTTCCACCAAGCTGTGATTGCGTTTATTCAAAGTTGCGCAACCTGTGGTTGCGGTGATAACAGTTTCAAATAGCAGGGCGGCTACTGCCATACGATTCTCATTCCATCGTATTACCAGTAACCCATGGGGAACAGAGGATTTGAGGCCATGGGATGCCGATGAAAGGGTCTACTCGCATATGATGCTTGCCCGGAAATGCCGTGAAATCAGGGCTTAAAGCCAAAATAGTCACAACCCCAATCTCGTATCAAGATTAGGGTTGTGATGTGGTGGAGCATACGAGACTCGAACTCGTGACCTCTACACTGCCAGTGTAGCGCTCTAGCCAACTGAGCTAATGCCCCATGCCTTGGCAACATCAAAGATTATAGCACGAACCCGGTGGTTTGTAAATACCTTTTTCTGAAATTCACAGATTAATTTTGGGTAATGCCCCGGGGCGCAAGGGTGACGTGCACCGTATCGCCGAAGGTCTTTCCGATCTTCCTGCGAATGTCCTTGCGCACGCCGATGATGAAGCCCGGGGTGCCCATGCGCACCACCTGGCCGTCGTAGGGCACGCCGTCGAAGGTGGCGTGCACCGCCAGTCGGCCCACGCCGTAGACCGCCCGGATGTCCACGGGCACCTCGACGTAGGCGGCGTCCAGGCCCTCGCTTTGGAGGAGCACCGCGTCAAATTCCATCATGTCGGACCCTCCGTCAGGTTTTCCCTTGGGCGGCGTCCATCTCCCGGAGCATGCCGATCTGCAGCGGGATGGCGGCGGCGAAGGTGATGGCGTCGGCCACAGCCTGGCTGATCTCCAGCCCGAACAGCCCGAAGATGCGGGGCAGGATCAGCACGGCGGGCACGAAGAACAGCCCCTGCCGCGCCATGGCCAGGAAGGACGCCCGCACGGACTTGCCGATGGTCTGCATCTCCATGTTGCACATCACGATCCACGCCGACAGCGGGAAGGTGACGCACTGCGCCCGCAGCGCCACGCTGCCCACGGCCAGCACGTCGGCGTCGCCCTTTCTGAAGAACGCCACCAGTGCCGGCGCGAAGATGAAGCCCAGCACCGACGCCGCGCACAGGAAGAGGGTGGCCACCTTCACGCAGAACCAGAAGGCCTGCTTTACCCGGTCGTAGCGCCCGGCGCCGTAGTTGAAGCCGCACACCGGCTGGAAGCCCTGGCCGAAGCCGATGACGCAGGAGTTGGCGAACATCACGATGCGGGTGACGATGCTCATGGCGGCCACGGCGGCGTCGCCATAGGCCCCCGCGCCATGGTTTAAACAGATGGTGCCCACGCTGTTCAGCCCCTGCCGACACAGGGACGGCAGGCCGCCGTTGAGGATGGCCCTGTAGTATTCCGGCTTCGGTGTGAAGTTTTTGAACCGCACCCGCAGGTTGCCGCCGCGGGAGGTGCCGATCAGCAAGAGCACGAAGCCCACGAACTGGCTGAAGATGGTGGCGATGGCCGCCCCCGCGATGCCCAGTTTGAGGCCGAAGATCAGCAGGGGGTCCAGGCCGATGTTCAGTATCGCGCCGGAGGCGATGCCCACCATGGCGTAGGCCGCGCTGCCCTGGAAGCGCAATTGGTTGTTCAGCACCAGTGAGGCCATCATGAAGGGCGTGCCGATGAGGATGAAGCGCATGTAATCCACGGCGTAGGGGAGTATGGTCTCCGTACTTCCCAGCAGCCGCGCCAGCGGGCGGATGAACAGAAGTCCCACGGTCCCCAGCACCGCGCCCATGATCAGCGCCGAGAAGAAGCCCGTGGCCGCCATGCGCGCCGCCTTTTCGTCGTCCTTCGCGCCCAGCGCCCGGGAGATGTAGTTGCCCGAGCCGTGGCCGAAGAAGAAGCCGCAGGCCTGGATCAGCGCCATCATCGAATACACCACGCCCACCGCTGCCGAGGCGCTGGTGGAGATGCGGCCCACGAAGTAGGTGTCCGCCATGTTGTAGATCGACGTCACTAGCATGCTGATGATCGTCGGCACCGCCAGGCGGCAGATCAGAGATGGGATCGGGGCTACGGTCATTCGAGTGAATCTGTCTGAGGTGTTCATTTTCATGTGTTGCTCACTTCTGATAATCTATACCTTTTTAATAATACTACCGGTAGTAGATTGCTGTCAAGGAAACGGGGAATTGACTTTTTATTCTTCCCTTTGTATAATACAACATAGATTCTTATGTATATCTGTGTTCGGAACAGCCGTAGATTCTATTCCGTATCTTTCGGGTAGTTCTTCTTTAGCCACCAAAAATGATCTGGATGGAATACTCATGTCCCATACCGACAACTGGATGGGCTTAGCGTTTACCAAGGAGGTAGTCTATGCCTTTCGTGAGTATTGTTTTCTTAGCTTGCTTTTTCCCTATTGTGTTTCTCTTGTATAGCCTATTCAGGCCTATCACTGTGAAAAACGCGATTCTGCTGGTAGGGAGTCTTATCTTCTATGCGTATTATGACGTAAAGTACTTGGCGTTCTTGTTTTTTGCGATACTGGTTACCTTTTGTGCAGGTCTGATAGTAGAAAAAAACAGAAACAATATGATTCTGAGCAAGGTAACAGTCGTGATTGCTCTGGTTTTAAACATGAGCATGCTGGCTGTGTGTAAGTATAGTGAGTTTGTGACGACAAATATTAATTCTATATTAATGAGGATGGGGCATGAAGATAGTCTTTTACATCTTCCTGAGATTCTCTTACCAGTAGGCCTCTCTTTTATTGTATTCCAGAGTTCCACATATTTGTTTGATCTTCAACGTGGGGATGTCAAAGCTGAAAAGAGCATTCTCAATTATGCGTTGTTCGTGTCCTTTTTCCCGGTTATCACATCTGGTCCGATTCTGCGAAGCAAGGCATTCTTACCGCAGATCAGAACACGTGAGGGCATAAATTTCCAACAATTTCAATGCTGCGTGGTTCGTTTTCTTTGGGGAGTATTTCTCAAAATGGTAATTGCAGACCGGCTTGCCATCTTTACGGATACCGTTTACAGCAATCTGTCGGGCTACTCAGGGTTTGTGTTACTCGTATGCGCCATGGTATACAGCATACAAATCTATGCGGATTTCTCTGGCTACAGCCATATGGCAATCGCTATTGTGCAGATGTTTGGCTTTTCTGTGCCCGAAAACTTTAGGGAGCCTTATCTTGCATTGAATTTCCAGGATTTTTGGCGGCGTTGGCATATTTCACTGACCAGTTGGTTTACAGATTACCTTTACATTCCACTTGGTGGCAGCCGAAGGGGTACTTTTCGGAAATACCTCAACATTTTTATCGTCTTTCTGGTTAGTGGGCTTTGGCACGGTGCATCCTGGAGTTTTGTCATTTGGGGTGGCATACACGCAGTTTATCAGATAGTAGGCCAAATTACCCGGAAGAGTCGGGAGAGATTAGCGGACCGTTGGGGCATACAGAGACAAACCGTGGGCTGGAGGGTATGGCAGCGGTTATTCGTATTTATCCTTTCGACATTTGCCTGGATATTTTTCCGCGCCGGCACGTTTGATCAATCTATTCTCTTCCTGAAAAGCCTCTTTTCGACAGCCAATCCCTGGGTTTTGTTTGACGGGACCTTGCTTACTCTGGGAATGACTTTAGCGGATTGGCAAATTGCGTTCGTAGCGATGGAGGTGTTGTTAGCTGTCTCCCACTGCCGCGCATTCAACAAGTCTGAGTATGCGCTCATTAACCAGAGCAGTTGGATTCGGGTTGCCATTATGGAGATGCTCCTGCTGTCAGTGGTGGTATTTGGTATCTATGGAGAGGGCTATTCTGCCAGTGCGTTTATCTACGCCGGTTTTTAGGAGGTGTAGGACGAATGAAGAGGATTATAATGCGTGGGCTATCGCTCTTTTTTGTCGTTGCGCTTACGCTGAGCCTGTTGTTCTTGACCAACGAGGTGCTCGTGATGAAGCGCAGCGAGGGCATCTCCCCGCTCGAGGACGTCTGTGCTCACAAGCGCAATCCGGGGGCTGTCTGGTGTTTAGGGAGCAGGCATGTAGGCATGAACCTGGATATGGAGGCACTGTGGACGGATTATGGCATCCCCGGCTATGCCCTCTGGGGGAGCATCCAGCCGTTTTGGAATTCATATTATTTCCTTCTGGAGGCACTGAAGACTCAAAACCCTAAGGTCGTAGTGTTGGATGTACACGCGGCAGTGCATGGCAATGAGTATTCTGACGATGCAAGACAGGTAATGAATATTGCGGGGATGAAGCTCTCCATAAACAAACTGAGAGCCATACGGGTCTCCGCTCCGTGTTCTCGCTGGTCAAATCTTTTACTGGGCCTACCCATCTACCACAAGCGCTATACCGAAATCACCAGGGAGGACTTTATGCACTTCCCCTGGTCACGGCAACAACTGTTCCGAAAGGGCACTGACGTTCATTATGGTACCGAAGCATATACTTTTGAGGATCCTTCTGGTATTACGGACAAATGTGTGCTGCCGGAAAAGCAGGTGGAATACCTTAGGCTGATCATTGAAGAGTGTCAGCGTAGGTGTCAACCTCTGGTCCTGATTAAAACACCAACCAATAACCGCTTGGCAGCTGCCCCTTACATGAATGCAGTGCAGGAGATTGCGGATGAATATGGGCTGACATTCATAGACTACAACCTGATGGATGATGAAACAGGTGTGACATCGCAGGACTACTTTGGTGGTACACACATTAATACCAATGGCACCAGAAAGGTGACACGACACCTGGGTTCGTACTTGAAGACCCATTATGACCTGCCGGATCGCCGGGGAGAGGCATCGTATGAGAGTTGGGAGACTTTCTCCAGAACTATGCAGAACAATTACATCCGTATGATTACTTCCACCGGGGACTTTTTCAAAGAGCTCCAGCGGGATGATCGTTGTGTATTGATTATCAAGAATTCCTCTTGGGATAGCAACGAAGCCTATGACGTGCTTTTGAAGGCAATTGAAGGAATCGGTGTGAATGAACAGGCGGTGGCCAATGCACCGGGTGGTGTCTGGATGCTAACAAGCACCTGTGGTGGAGAAATGCTCCAAGAGTATTATGGAGACATGTACAGCGATTTTGATTACGACGGAACACATTTTACTGTTGATTTTTCTCACGAAACCGGCGTTTCGATGAGTGGTGAGAGCCTGTATAAGTTGGAAGAACCGGGACTGGTGCTGCTCGTCTACGATCCGGTAACCCATGAAAAAGTAGACCTTGTCACTTTCCTCGTCAAAGACGGGTTTGTGTTGAAAAGACCGTGATATGATATGTCTCAACAAAACAACCGGTACCCCATTATGAGAAGGGATGCCGGTTTATTTTGTTATAAATCGTGCAGCAGCTAAATAACCGTGAACTCAAACAGCGACACCTGGCTGGTCTCGGGCACATCGTTCAGGCAACCGGCCAGCTTGAGCTGTTCGATGACGGACTTGGACACCTTGCGCCGCACCATGT
>JAUNNC010000095.1 GCA_030531585.1 Eubacteriales bacterium
AGCCCGGCGAGGACTTCATGATCGCCATGGACGCCGCTGTCTCCGACTGGTTCAACAAGGACGACGGCAAGTACCACCTGCCCAAGCGCGGCACCGTCATGACCAGCGACGAGATGATCGACATGTGGGAGGACCTCTGCAACAAGTACCCCATCATCTCCATCGAGGACGGCCTGGGCGAGGACGACTGGGAGGGCTGGGTCGAGCTGACCAAGCGCCTTGGCAGCCGCGTGCAGCTCGTCGGCGACGACCTGTTCGTCACCAACGCCGCCCGCGTCAAGCAGGGCATCGAGATGGGCGCCGCCAACGCGGTCCTCATCAAGGTCAACCAGATCGGCTCCCTGACCGAGACCCTGGACGCCATCCAGACCGCCAACCGCGCCGGCTACACCGCCATCGTCTCCCACCGCTCCGGCGAGACCGAGGACACCACCCTGGCCGACATCGCCGTGGCCGTCAACGCGGGCCAGATCAAGACCGGCGCGCCCTCCCGCACCGACCGCGTCGCGAAGTACAACCAGCTGCTGCGCATCGAGGAGGAGCTCTTCGACGTCGCCCAGTATCCCGGCAAGGCCGCGTTCTTTTCCATCAAGAAGTAAACACACATCGTCAGCACAACCAGGCTGCCGCTCCTGCGGCAGCCTTTTTCATTTCGCATGTATATTTCTCCCTCCGCGCGGCAAAAATAGGATCGCAATCCAAAAGGAGGTTGAGACTATGCACAGCAGCAGCTCCGGCGGAAGGCTGGAGGGATTTATGACAGGCAAGGGCTTCTACATAGTCCTTTTCCTGTGCGCCGCCGTCATCGGGATTTCCGCCTGGATGATGGCCGCGGGAAACGGGGCTATGGAGGAGCTGGCGCCGACCGGCACGGATTTTGAGCAGCGGCGCGTGGAGACCATCATCATCACGCCCGCGCCGCGCGAGGAACGCGTGGAGACCATCGCACTGCCGAGCGTGACCGTCGAGGAGGATATCGTCGAAGAGACGCAGCCGGCGTGGAACGAAGAGGAGACGGAGAGCACGGCCTTCGTCTGGCCCGTGGAGGGCGAGCTCGAGCGCCTGCACGATATCCAGGCGCTGCACTATGACGTCACGCTGCGCGACTGGCGCACCCATGACGGCGTGGACATCCTCGCCCCGCTGGGAGAGACGGTCGTCGCGGCGCGCGGCGGTCTGGTGCAGAGCGTCGAGGAGGACGGCCTGTACGGCACGGTCGTCACCATCGACCACGGCGACGGCAGCATCGCCTGCTATGCCAACCTCGCCGCCCGGCCCGCGGTCAGCGCGGGTGACCGGGTCGAAACCGGAGACGTGATCGGCGCCGTCGGCACGACCGCCCTTTGCGAGATCGGTCAGGCCACCCACCTGCATTTCGCCATGGCGATCGACGGCGCAAGCGTCGACCCGCTCGACTATCTCCCGGCCGAATAAAGAAATCACCCATCGGAGAAACCCGATGGGTGATTTCTGTGTAAACGTTTATCCGAAGATGCTGTACCAGGGCTTGTCCGTCGGGGCGGGCGCTGCCTTCGCCGTCTGGGCGGCGTTCTTCGACTCCGGCAGGTCGAGCGCCAGATACTGCTCCACGATGTCGAGCACGGTCTCATCCTTGAGGATCATCGAGATCTCGATGCGGCGGTTCTGTGCCTGGCCGGCGGCGGTGTCGTTGGAGGCGACGGGGCGGGTCTCGCCGTAGCCCGCGGCGCAGAAGTACTCGGCGTATTTCCCGAGCTTGGCGCCCTTGCCGGTCAGCAGGTAGCCCAGCACGGAGTTGGCGCGGTCGGTGGAGAGGACGCGGTTGTCCTCGTCGGTGCCGGTGGAGTCGGTGTGGCCGGAGATCACGATGGAATCGACGTACTTGGCGTTCTCGGGATTGGCGAGGAAGGCGGAGAAGACGTCGATCAGCTCGTTGAGGACAGCCTCGCTCTCGGGCTTGATGGCCGAGGAGCCGAGATCGAAGAACACGCCCTCGGACAGGATGATGTTGCCGTTGTCGCCGATGCTGACCTTGGAGGAGTCGCCCATGACGTCGACGATGCTCTCCTTGATCTTGTTGAGGATCGACAGGCGCAGCACCGCGATGGTCTGCATCTGGTTGCGCATGGCGACGATCTCGTCGTTGGCGGCCGCGAGATAGGCCTTCTGATCGCCGATCAGCTTCTCCTGCTCGGAGATGGTGTCGGTCTGCTGGGCGATCTGGATGGCAAAGGCCTCGAGCTCGTCCTGCTTGCGGTTGAGGTCGGCGGTCAGACCCTCGAGCTCCTTGACGGCCTTGTCGTACTCGGCCTGGGCCGCGACGACCTGGGACTGGGTGGCGGCGACCTGCGCCTGGGTATCGCTGAGCATCTCCTGGGTGTTCCGCAGATCGTTGCCGGTGATGAGATTCGATATGTAGCTGAGCAGCATCAGGAAGAACAGGATCAGCGCCACAGCGCTCATCATGTCGGCGTAGGAGGGCCAGAAGCCCTGCTCGCCGCCTTCGGTCACGGCGCTGGGCGAATAGCTCCGCGCGCGCCTCATGTGCGACCGCTCCTCTCAAGCTCGCGGGAGACCTCCCGCAGACCGCCCACGAGGTCGCGGACCGTGACGTCTAGACGCTCGACCGTGCCGCGCAGGTTGTAGTTGAACTCGGAGAAGTCGCGCACGCCCTCGTTGAAGCTCTCCACCGTCTTGTTCATGGCGGCGATGGGCGCGCGGCTCGAGGCGATGGCGGCCTTGAGCTCGTCGGTCGCGCCGCGCAGGGTCTTGTCCATGGCGGCGCTGGTGCGGTCGAGGGCCAGGACCATCTGGTGCACGAGATCGGCGTCGTCCTTGGGGGCCTCGGTGGGCAGGGTGGGGGCGACCTCGTGGTCGAGCCAGAGCTCGAGCCGGGTCTCCAGCTTCTCGCGCGCGGCCTGGACGCTGAAGATCGAGCGCAGCAGCGTGAGTATGATGGAGCAGGCGACGCCGACCAGCGAGGTGTAGAAGGCCACGCCCATGCCGCTGAGCGCGGACATGAGGCCGCCGCCGACGCTGTCGAGAACGCCGAGCCACTCGGAGGAGTTGGAGTAGCCGATCAGTTCGGTCAGGGAGCTGACGGACAGACTCAGGCCCAGGAAGGTGCCGAAGAGGCCGAGCGTGACGAAGAGCGAGACGGCGTTGTTCAAAAGCCGTTCGCACAGCAGGCTGCCCCCGAGCTTTACGCTGACGGCGTTCGCGATGATGGCGGGGGTGTTGAGATCCTTGCCGTGGCGCTTGTAGGCCTCGGCGTAGTCGTTGACGACGAAGCGCAGGAAGCTGTTTTCGCGCTTAAGTCCGCCGTAGACCAGCGAGGCGAGGCGGTTGTAGCGCGCGCAGGTGATGAACAGCAGCAGCACGGCCAGCACGAACAGCGACAGGATCACGACGATGACCATCAGGCCGACAGGCGGAATGGTGCTGAGTTTGCTCATAGCAAATCCCTCCGATACCAGAAGATTTTTCTGGTCGAATTTTATAATATTTACGAATTGGTGTCAACGATTCTTAAGAAAAGCTAAGGTTTTCCAGCTCCTCCACCAGCTCGCCGAAGAGCTTGAGGGCCGCGTTGACGGGCTCGGGCGTGCTCATGTCGACGCCCGCGAGCTTTAAAAGCGCGATCGGGTCGGCGCTCGAGCCGCCGGAGAGGAAGCGCTTATAGTCCGCCACGGCCGGAGCGCCGAGGGTGAGGATGCGCTCGGCCAGGGCGGCGGCCGCCGAGAAGCCGGTGGCGTACTGGTAGACGTAGTAGTTGTAGAAGAAGTGCGGGATGCGCGCCCATTCGAGGGCGATGCCCTCGTCGCTGACCATGTCGGGGCCGAAGTAGAGCTTGTTGAGCGCGAGGTACTTCTCACACAGGGCGTCGGCGGTGAGCGCCTCGCCCGCCTCGGCCATGCGGCCCAACTCCCGCTCGAATTCGGCGAACATGGTCTGGCGGTAGACCGTGGCCTTGAACTGGTCGAGGAAGTGGTTGATCAGATAGGCGCGCTGCTTCTTGTCCGCGGTTTTGCCCAGCAGATGGCGCATCAGCAGGATCTCGTTGCAGGTGGAGGCGACCTCGGCCACGAAGATGACGTAGTCGGAGGTGCACACGGGCTGGTTTGCGCAGGAGTGGTAGCTGTGTAGGGCGTGGCCCATCTCGTGGGCGATCGTGAACAGGGAGTCGAGCGTGTCCTTGTGGTTGAGCAGCACATAGGGGTGCGGCCGCGAGGAGCCGGAGGAGTACGCGCCCGAGCGCTTGCCGCGGTTCTCGTAGACGTCGATCCAGCGCCCGTCAAAGCCGCGGCGCAGCAGGGCGGTATAGTCCTCGCCCAGCACCGCGAGGGCCTCGAGCACGATGTCCTTCGCCTCCCCGTAGGGGATCTTCACCGCGGCGTCGGGCACGACCGGGGTGTAGACGTCGTACATGTGCAGCTCGTCCACGCCCAGCAGACGCTTGCGCAGCGCGACGTAGCGGTACATCTTGTCGAGATTTTGGTGGACGGCCTCGATCAGGTTGTCGTACACGCAGACGGGGACCTCGTTCGCGTCGAGGGCGGCCTCGAGCGTCGAGGGGTAGCGCCGCGCCGAGGCGAAGAAGCGCAGAGTCTTGAACTGCGCGTCGAGCGTCGCGGCCACGGTGTTTTTGAACTCGCCGTATCTGCGGTAGCAGTTGTCGAAGGCGCTCTTTCTCAGGGCGCGGTCGGGGCTCTCCATCAGCGGGCCGAAGGTCCCGGCAGAGAGGGGATGGGCGACGCCCTCGCTGTCGACGGCGTCGTCAAAGCGCAGGTCGGCGTTGCGCAGGGCGGAGCCGATCGCGTCGGGGCCGTCGGCCACCTCGCCCAGGGCGGCGAGCAGGGTCTCCTCCTGCGCGGAGAGGATGTGCGCGCGCATCCGGCGGACGCGCTCAAGCGGGCGGCGGTAGGTCTCGAGCGCCGGGCATTCGGCAAAGAAGCGCGCGAGCGTCTCGTCGTCGATGGCGAGGATCTCGGGCGTGGCGAAGGCGGAGGCGCCCGCCGCCGCGACGGCGCACGCGGTCGCCTTGCTGCGCCTGTCGAGAGCGGAGCTGTCGGCGAGGTTCTGGTCGCTCCTGCAGGAGGCGTAGCCCATGAGCTTTTCGAGCCGCACGCCCAGCTCGTCGTTGAGCTTCAGCCAGTCCAGCAGCCGGCCCGGCCTCTCGCCGAGCGTGCCCGCGTAGGCCGCGAGCTGTCTGATGCATTCCGTCAGGGCGCGGTACTCCCGCGTCCAGCTCTCGTCGTCGGGGAAAAGATCGCGCAGATCCCAGGTGTACTCCTCGGGAATCTCGCTGCGTTCGGGGATTTTGTTCAGGTCCATGGCAGCCTCCAAATCAGATCAGAATGCGCTCATTATAGCATATCCGTGCCCCGGGTGCAATCTTGCCTCCGGGGCGGAATACACTGCTGTGATCCTATTTTTCCTTTGAAAGGAGCCGCTATGCAGATTGTGGAAGTCAAAGCGGGCGACACGCTCTACGCGCTCGCCCGCCGTTACGCGACGACCGTGGAGGCCCTCGCCTTCGACAACCAGATCGCCGACCCCGCGCGCCTGACGCCGGGGCAGAGCCTGGTCATACCCGGCGGGAGCGCGGGCGCCCGCCGCTGTGCGGAGGTCAACGCCTACGCCTATCCGAACATCGCCCCCGAGCTGCTGCAGGAGGCGCTGCCGTATCTGACGGCGCTGTGCCCCTTCTCCTGGCGCTTTGACGCGCAGGGGACCCTGATCCCCCTCGCGGACGAGAGGCTCGTCGAGGCTGCCTACGCCTCCGACACGGCGCCGATGCTGACGCTGACGAACATCGGGGAGAGCGGGGGCTTTTCCACCGAGCTCGGCCATGTGCTGCTGACCGACAGCGTCGTGCAGGACGCGGTGCTCGACGGCGTCGTCGAGCGCATCCGGGAGCGGGACTACTACGGCCTGAACCTCAACTTCGAGTACCTCCAGCCCTTTGACCGCGACGCATACAGCGCCTTCGTCAAGCGTGCGGCCGAGCGCCTGCACCCGCTGGGCTGCCCGGTCTCCACGGCCATCGCGCCCAAGGAGAGTGCCGAGCAGGAGGGCTTCCTCTACGCGGCGCACGACTACGCCGCCCACGGGACATACGCCGACCGGGTGATCCTGATGACCTATGAGTGGGGCTACACCTTCGGTGCGCCGCAGGCGATCTCCCCGGTCAACCGCATCCGGCGCGTGCTGGACTATGCCGTGACGGTCATCCCGCGGCGCAAGATCCTGCTCGGGATCTCCAACTACGCCTACGACTGGACCCTGCCCTGGAAGCAGGGCAGCGCCGCACGCATCCTCTCGGACGCGGCGGCGGTGGAGCTGGCCGTCTCGCGCGGGGCGGAGATCCGCTTCGACGAGACCGCCGCGGCGCCGTGGTTCAACTATGTCGACGCCGAGGGGAGGGCGCACGTGGTCTGGTTCGAGGACGCGCGCAGCGTGCTGGCCCGGCTGCGGCTGGCGGAGGAGTACCGCCTCGCCGGAATCAGCGTGTGGACGATCAACCAGCGAAACCGGACGCTCTGGAAGGTGATCGAGGGCGTGTTCAACGCGGAAAAGCTGCTGTGAGACGGTTCTCCGATAACATGCTTCCTTCTGTCGGAGCGGCAGCGGCGTTGTTGTAAGACGCGCAGGGAAAAACAAAAAAGGGAGCTTCCGAAGAAGTTCCCTTTTTGCGTGGATTGAACGTGAAGGCGGCCGTTCAGACAGACGCCTGTTTCCATTGTTCCTTCCGGCGGTACATTTCGGCGTCGGCGCGTTTGAAGACGCTGTCCACGCTGCTGTCCCTGCCGGGGAGATACTCGGCCATGCCCGCGGAGACGACGACCCGGTTTTCCCAGCTGTTTTCCTCGATACGCTGATCGAATACCCGCAGCAGCTCCTCCCGGTTCTCGTAATCGCTGTCCTCGAGGATCGCGGCAAATTCGTCGCCCCCGATGCGATAGACCGGACTGTGCTGAAAAACCCTGCAGATCAGCCGACAGGCGCTGATGATCATTTCGTCCCCGGCGTCATGCCCCAGCGTGTCGTTGATCAGCTTAAGGTCATTGAGATCAAAGACGACGATCGCGAGCTTTTGCAGCGCGCCGCTCTCCAAGGCCTTTTCAAGCTGCTGCACTTTATCTGAATAGGCCAGCTTGCTCTTGACGCCGGTAAGGACGTCGGTGTAGGCCTGCTTCCAGGCTGTGGTCAACTGCTGGAGCTGCTCCTTCTCCCTTGCGATGGACGCCTCCAGATCCCGGCGGGATTCCTCCTCCCGGTGAAGAGAAGTCTCGAGATCTCTGCGGTATTCCTCCCGCTCGTTTTCAATGACAAAGGTCCGGAGCAGGCAGCCGCCCAGCATGTAGCCGATGGTATAGAGAGGAAGGAACGGATAGAAAAGCTGGATCGACAGAAGGACCACCATGATAATGCCGAACAGCCCGATCGTCAGGTGACGGCTTTTCTCCGAGTCCCGGGTTTTTCCCGCGCAGTGCAGAACATAGAGCGAGGTGAACAGAAAGAGAAGGATCTGGACGATCAGCAGGGCGTGCCGCACGGGCCCGGCGTGGTAGACGCCGTTCTCATCAAAGTAGAACATGACCGGCGTAAAGAGGTTTATCACGGTCATTGCACAGACGACGGCAAAAAAGAGCTTTCCGGCGCTGCTCAGATATTTACGGAAGCGGTTGCGCTGCTCCAGGTAGGCGATGGCGTACTGGGTCCACAGAAGGATGCCCGCGGCCATTGCCAGGTAATACACCACCGTATCCGCATAGAGAAGAGCCGTCAGAGACAGACTGTCCAGGATCCCCCACAGGATGTCCGTGATGTAATACGCCATGATGCAGAACAGGAATCTGCGGTATATGCGCTGCACGGGGGAAGCGACGCTGCCCGGCCTCTGCAGGAGGACGTCATGGTTGGTGATGACCAGAACCATCAGAGCCAGGAGCCCGATGACAGAATAATACATATTTGAAAACCTCTCGAGGGTCAGAACACAATACTTGCCGAAGTATTATATACGGGCGATTTCCTCGTGTCAAGACAGTTTGACAGAATGGAACACCGCAGGCTGTGACAAAATGGAACACCGCAGGCGCGGCGTGCGTTCGAGATCAAAATGGCGCCGTGACGCACAAAGACTCTTGCCTCCGGGGGCGGAAGAGACTATAATACTAGCGATCGAACAGAAATAAAGGAGACCACCGCCATGCCTACCACCTGGACGCGCACCCCGGAGGAATTCCACAAGATCTACACCGCCAACACCGACGCCTTTTACCGCCTCGGCGGCTACAGCCTGGCCAAGGAGCTCGACGAGTTCATGACCCGCTGCGCCCTGAGCCTCTGGAGCAAGGCCGGCGGCATCACGCAGCGCCATGTGGATATGGCCAACGCCCTGTACTCACGCAACCAGCCCAAGCCGACCTGGATGCTCTGGTCGCTGACCGGCTCGGTCTGCGAGAGCGAGGTTTTTCTGCCCCCGGTGTTCTACTGGAATCTGGCCGAGAGCGACGCGAAGCGCGGCACCGAGGCCTCGCGGACCTTTATCCGCATGCTCACGAACATCCTGCTCTACCTCGCCGCGGTGGACGACGACGTGACCTATGAGGAGGCCGCCTTCATCACCGAGTGCACCGACAAGCTCACCGCCATCTGCGACACCACGGGCGTGCGCAAGAGCAAGGAGGCGCTCAACCCGCTGGACTTCGTCACCAGCAGCGAGCCGAGCTTCACCGAGAAGCACAAGGCCCAGACCCAGACCTCCGGCGGGGAGAAGGTCGCCGAAGAGAAGGAGCCGAAGGTCGAGAAGCCCGACTTTGACGAGCTCATGACCCAGCTCGAGTCCCTCGTCGGACTCGAGGAGGTCAAGCGCGACATCAAGAACCTCGTCAACCTCATGAAGGTGCGCAAGCTGCGGGAGGCCAACGATCTGCCCGTCCCGCCCATGAGCCTGCACATGGTCTTCATGGGCAACCCCGGCACCGGCAAGACCACGGTCGCGCGCATCCTCTCCGGGCTCTACGCCGCCATCGGCGTGCTCGAAAAGGGCCAGCTCGTCGAAGTCGACCGCTCCGGCCTCGTGGCGGGCTATGTGGGCCAGACCGCGCTCAAGACGCAGGAGGTCATCAAGAAGGCCCTCGGCGGCGTGCTGTTCATCGACGAGGCCTACTCCCTCTCCTCCGGCGGGGAGAACGACTTCG
>JAUNNC010000240.1 GCA_030531585.1 Eubacteriales bacterium
CACTTTTCCTTTCTGTCAGATTGTTTGTTTCGGATGAACCGTCAGTTGATGGCGTCGGTATAGAACTCGAACGCTTCCTTACCGGTGAAGCCTTCATGGACGACCTTGCGGATGGCCTGGATCATCTCCACGGAGTGCTCGCTCTGGAAGACGTTGCGGCCCATGTCGACGCCTCTCGCGCCGGCCTGGATCGCCTTGTAGGCCATCTCCAGCGCCTCGTTCTCGGGCAGCTTCTTGCCGCCGGCGATGACGATGGGAACCGGGCAGGCCGCGACGACGTGTTCAAACCCCTCGTCGACGTAGTACGTCTTCACGAAGGTCGCGCCGAGCTCGGCCAGCATTCTGGTCGCCAGCGTGAAATACTTCTCGTTGCGCGCCATTTCTTTTCCGACCGCAGTCACGCCCAGGACCGGGATACCGAACTTGGTCCCCTGGTCCACCGCTCTGCACAGCGCCTCGAGAGAAGCCGCTTCGCCGCTGCCGCCGATGAAGCACTGGATCGCCAGGGCGGAGGCGTTCATGCGGATGGCGTCCTCAAAGTCCAGCGCCATGCCGGAGCCGGTGCTCAGATCGTCGAAGAGCACGGAGGTGTCGTGGGTCGCGCGCAGGCAGAGCGCCTTGTTCGCCGTGGGCGGGATGCAGGTGCGGATAGCGCCTCTCGTGGCCATCAGGACGTCCGCGTATTCGCAGAGCGGCGCAATGGTCACGTCCAGCCGCTCAAGCCCGGCCGTTGCGCCCATGAAATAGCCATGGTCAAAGGCCAGCATGACGGTATTGCCGGATTTGGGATCGAAGATCCGGGACAGACGGTTCTTCATGCCCCAGTCGGTATTGCCGAGGCCCTTCACGAAAAAGCCGGTGTCTGCTGCGGGGATATTCAGATGATAATCTTTCGCAATTTTGTTTCCGATCGCGTCAGCCATTTCTTTTACTCCTTCTTACTCTTTGAAGAACACGGTGGCGTGAGCCGGCGTATTCCACAGCGCCTCGATCTCGTCGTCCCACTTGGCGATGTTCAGCTGGAAGCCGGCGGCCTCCTGCACGGTCAGGATCTCGCCGACCATGCAGCCGACGACCTTGACGCCCATGTTCTCGAGATAGGCGACCGCATCTTTGTAGAGGATGTACATCTCCATCAGGGTCGTGGCGCCGCTGCCGTTGACCATCACGAAGGCCTTGTCGCCGGCCTTCAGGCCCAGGTGATCGGTGAGCGCCTTGGCGACGGTCGCGATGGTGTCCTTCGCGCTCATCATCGGGACGCGGACGCCGCCGCCTTCGCCGTGCTGGCCGGCGCCGATCTCCATCATGTCGCTCTCGGCAAGATCGCCGAAGGACATGCCGTTCTGCGGGTGGGTCGCGCAGGCAACCTGAACCGCGAGGGTCGCCATGTTGGCGGCATAGCGCTCGGCGATCTCGGCGACCTCATCCAGGGTCTTTCCGGCAGCGCAGGCCGCGCCGACGATGTGGTAGAGGGCAGCGGCGCCGCCCAGACCGCGGCGGTTGTCCTCGCCGTTGGGATCGAAGCGGATCTCTTCGCCGGTGACGACCTGGCGCACGTTCATACCAGCCTTCTTGGCCAGCTTCATGGCCTGCTTGCCGGCGAGCTGGTCGCCCGCATAGTTCAGGGTCAGCAGCAGAACGCCGTGGCCCTTGTCCGCACGCTGCATGGCCTCGAAGACCAGCTGGCCGGAGGGAGCGGCGAAGATGTCGCCGACGGCGACGATATCCAGCATGCCTCTGCCGGTGAAGCCCTGCAC
>JAUNNC010000241.1 GCA_030531585.1 Eubacteriales bacterium
AGATCGTCTATCCCAGCGAGGAGACGCTGGCGCGGGGCGAGAGCTTCCTCTACCAGGACGCGGAGACTTCCCATCTGATGGACTCCCTCTGGCTGGAGGTCAAGACCGAGGGGGACGTGGACTACGGCCCCATCCTCGGCATCTGCGCCACCGCGGCGCTGGTGGGCGGATATCTTATCATCCACTCTGTTCGGGAGAAACGCCGCAAGGCCCGCCGCTGCCGCAAATGGCGCGGCGCGTGATCCGTTCCGCCAAAGCATACAACGGAAAAACAGCGGCATGACCGGGATCATGCCGCTGTTTTTTTCTCTGGCGTCTCTTATGGTATCCGTCAAATAATTGCGCATAATGTTGCAGATGGCACTGGCTTTGAGACCGCGCGATGCTATAATAACTGTGACGAACGAAGGAAAAGCCCCACGGAAAGACAGAACAGAACACCATGCTTGAGCAAAAACCAGTTCTTTCAAATCGAATCATCCTGACGCCGGCCATGTGCCAGTCTTTGAAATGCCTCCAGTTGACAGCCCAGGAACTGGGGGAATATATCATGGAATTGGCTCTCTCCAATCCCGTCTTGGAGGTCCAGCCAGCCGATTATTTTGAGCTCCTGCCGCTGGACAGCATCCCGTCCGCCGCCGTCGACGACCGTTTGTTTTCCCATACGGCGTCGAAAGACGCGGATCTGGACGGGACCGACGGCGCCATGCTCGAATCCAGGCTGACCAGGCAGGCGACCTTTTCGGATTATCTGCGTGAGCAGACGGGACAGATCCCATATATGGATCGCGAGATGCGCGCCCTGTGCGGGTACATCATCGGCTGCCTGGACCGACGGGGCTATCTGGACTGTCCCCTGGAGGAGCTGGCGGAGGAAACCGGGAACCCGATGTACAAGATGGAGCAGGCGCTGTATGCCGTACAGATGCTGGACCCGCCCGGCGTCGGGGCCAGGAACCTGTCGGAGTGCCTGATCCTGCAGCTGGCTCAGGGCGAGGCGTTTGCCCGGCTGACGCTTGCCATCGCGCGGGATGGGCTGGAGCTGCTCTCCCGGAGGGATTACGTCGCCCTGGCCAGGAAAATGGACGCCCCGCTCCGGGAGGTGAAAAGGGCGGCGGACGCGATCATGGCGCTCAACCCGATCCCGTCGCGGGGTTATCCTACCAACGAAGAGCCGGAGTATGTTGCGCCGGATGCGCTTATCACCACGCAGAACGGGCGGCTGGCCGCGGAGGTCAATGAACGTGTCCTGCCCCGCATATCGATCAGCACGGAGTATCTGGCCATCGCGGAGCAGTCGGACAGCGACGAGGTAAAACAGTATATCAGGAAAAAGGTCGCCGAAGCGAACTCTCTCATCGCGGATATCCGGATGCGGAGCAAAACCCTTTACGATCTTATGGTGTATCTCATCCATGCCCAGTGTGATTTCTTTCTCGGCGGCGACGTCGTACCGATCACCATGAAGCAGGCGGCGGACGCGCTGGGGGTCAGCGTCTCCACCGTCAGCCGGGCCGTCCAGAACAAATATGTGCAGTATGATGGCCGGATCTTCGCCATCCGGGACTTTTTCACGGCACCCGTCCGGGTGGGGGATGAGAGGACCGC
Organism: Eubacteriales bacterium; assembly: GCA_030531585.1. GTDB lineage: Bacteria > Bacillota > Clostridia > Oscillospirales > Oscillospiraceae > Limivicinus. The sequence goes on from JAUNNC010000241.1 coordinate 1,609, forward strand.
CTCGCCCCAGATGATCCGCAGAAGGATCCTGTTTATCATCGGCCGGGAAGACAAGAGCGCCCCCCTCACTGACGAGCAGATACGTCTGCTGCTGGAAAAGGAAGGGATCTCCATCGGTCGGAGGACGGTGGCAAAATACAGATCGTCCC
>JAUNNC010000096.1 GCA_030531585.1 Eubacteriales bacterium
CGCACCAACCGCTCACTGCGCAAGCTCAACGCCACCACTGCCGGCATCAGCGACATCAAAAAGATCATCGAGGAGCTGGACACCTTCCTCTGTCCCGGCGGCGTGCTGCTGTATCTGGACGAGATCCAGTACTTCAACAAAAAGCAGCAGCAGTCCCTGCTGGAGTTCATCGAGGACGGGCGCATCACGCTCATCGCCTCCACGACGGAAAACCCTTATTTCACGGTCTTCAACGCGATTCTGAGCCGCTGCACGGTCTTCGAGTTCAAGCCCGTCGAGCCCGCCGACGTCCGGCAGGCCGTTCTGCGCGCCGCCGAGCTTCTCAACCGGGAACGCACGACGCCGCTCTCTTTCGAGGAGGCGGCCCTCACCCACATCAGCGCGGCCTGCGGCGGGGACGTGCGCAAGGCCATCAACGCCGTGGAGCTGCTGTTCTCCGCCGCGCGGGGGGAGACGATCACGCTTGCCGACGCGCGGGCCATCACCCAGCGCAGCGCCATGCGCTACGACCGGGAGGGGGACGAGCACTTTGACATTCTCTCGGCCCTGATGAAATCCCTGCGCGGCTCGGACCCCGACGCGGCCCTGCACTATCTGGCGCGTCTGCTGGAGGCGGGCGATCTTGTCGGCGCGTGCCGGCGCATCCTCTGCTCGGCGAGCGAGGACATCGGCCTGGCGTACCCCCAGGCGGTGCCGATCGTCAAGGCCTGTGTGGACTCCGCGCTGCAGCTGGGTCTGCCGGAGGGGCGGCTGCCCCTGGCCGAGGCCTGCATCCTGCTGGCCACCGCGCCCAAGTCCAACTCCGGCGTCATGGCCATCGACCGCGCCGTGGCCGACGTACGCGCCGGACGCACCGGCCCCATCCCGCGCGAGCTGCAGAATGTCCACGCCGACGGGACCGGCTTCGAGCGCGAGCAGGGCTACAAGTACCCTCACAGCTTCCCGCACCACTGGGTGAAGCAGCAGTATCTGCCCGACGCCCTGCGCGGGACCGTCTACTACGAGTACGGCGACAACAAGAACGAGCAGGCGGCGAAGCGCTACTGGGAGGAGATCAAGAAGTAATGGACATACAGGTCGGCGATATCCTCACCATGAAAAAGGCTCACCCCTGCGGCGCGAAGCAGTGGCAGGTCCTGCGCACGGGCGCGGACTTTAAATTGCGCTGTCTCGGCTGCGGACACGAGGTCATGGGGCCGCGCAGCAAATTTGAAAAGAACATCCGGCAGGTGCAGCGGTGAACTGGGTCTATATCCTGCGCTGCGGGGACGGCTCGCTCTACACCGGATGGACGAACGATCTCGAACGCCGCGTGAAGGCCCACGCCGCGGGCCGCGGCGCGAAGTATACCCGCGCCCGCCTGCCGGTGGAGCTGGCCTACAGCGAGAGCCTGCCCACGCGGGGCGGGGCCATGCGCCGCGAGGCGCAGATCAAACGATTCACGCGGGCGGAAAAGCTCGCACTGATACAGGAGCGTTCGACGCATGAGAAGAACGGAACTTGACCTCTGCCGCATCACGGCCTGCCAGGCGGTGATCCTGAGTCACGCCGCCGCCGACGGCTTCCACATGGTGCCGATCGAGAGCGGGCGTTTCTGGGTGCTTTGCCTGGTGAGCACGGTCGTGCGCGCCTCGATCCCGCAGTTCTTTATGATCTCGGGCACGCTGCTGCTCGGACGCGAGACGATGGACCCCTGGAGGACGCTGAAAAAACGCACCGGCCATCTGGTGGTCCTGTTCTACGTCTGGTCGCTGGCCTATGCGCTGCTGCGCGCGGCGACGGGCGCCTTCGGGAGCTTCTATGACTTCGCCTATGCGGTGGTCATCGGCCACTACCACCTGTGGTTTCTGCCCGCGATGACGGTCGTCTACCTTTTCATGCCTCCGGTCCACGCGGCCATCCATGGGAACAAGATGGACCCGCGTTATCTGCTGTTCCTGTTTTTCTTCCTTGGCATCTTCCTTACCAACTGCAATCTGACGCCGGACGCGATGCCGATCCTCTACCGCTTCACCCTCAATTTCGGCCTTGACTACCTCCCGCATCTGGGGTATGCTGTCTGGGGCTGGTGGCTGGCCCGGCGGCAGATGCCGCGCCGGACCCTGTGGCTGGCGCCGCTGGTCTTCGTCTTGACGCTGCTTCTCACGACCCAGGCCAACTGCTGGTATTCGGCTTACAAGGAGACGGCCGACGGCTGGCTGTTCAACTTTTTCTCCCTGCCCAATTTCGTGATGGGCACCGCCGGCTTCTGCTTCTTCCTCGCCCTGCGCGACCGCAGCTTCCCGCACGCCGGGACCGTCGCGGCGATCTCCGACTGCACGCTGGGCGTATACCTGCTGCACCCGATGCTGCTCAACATGTTCAAGCGGCTCGGCCTTGTCATCCGGCCCGAGCATGTGCTGGGCGATACCGCGCTGCGCTACGTCCTGCTCGTGGCCGCCGCCTTCCCGGCCGCCTGGCTGCTGCGGCGCATCCCCGGGATCAGGAGGCTCCTGTCATAGAAAGAAAACGCCCCGCGTCCGAAAGACTGCGGAGCCGTGACTGAGGATCAAACGAAACATGAAGAAAGTATTGTCCATCATCTGTCTGCTCCTGCTGTGCCTGGAGCTGTTCTTCGTCGAAAAGCTCCGCATGGAGACCCCGGCGATCACCGCCTCGCGCATCCCGCAGCAGCAGAGCGCCGAAGCGTCCGCGCCCACGCCGGAGGCCGCGCCCGCCGCCGCGATCGACCCCGCGGCGACGGCCGCCCCCGCGCCGGAGACGACGCCCGAGCCCACCCCGGAGCCCACGCCCGAGCCGCAGAAGGAGTTCGTCATCACGCTGCTGGGCGACTGCACGCTCTGGTCCAACCCGAACTATGCCGAGCACCCGGCGGGCTTCAAGGGCGTGATGGCCGGGGACTACGCCTACCCCTCCCACAACACGCTCGCGCTGTACGCGGACGACGAGTTCACGATCTCCAACTGTGAGTGCACGCTCTCGGACAAGAACCTGCCCTACGACTATACGCAGGTCTACTTCCCCTTCCTGGCGCCGACCGAGTATGCCGAGGTCTTCAACGCCGCCGGGATCGACTTTGTGACCACCGCCAACAACCACATGATGGACTGCTACCAGGCGGGCGCGGACAGCACCTGGGCCGCGCTCGAGGAGCACGGCGTCCCCTCCGGCAAGGAGGGTGAGGCGAAGATCGTCGAGACGCCGCACGGGCTGAAGCTCGGCGTGTACTGCTCCGGCCAGGATCTCGCGCCGAACAAAAACAAGGCCGTCGCCGCGATCGAGCAGCTCAAGGCCGACGGCGCGGAGTACATCATCTGCGCCCTGCACTGGGGGCAGGAGCTCTACTATTCCCCGAACAAGTCCCAGATCGACCTGGCCCACGCCTGTATCGACGCCGGGGCGGATCTGATCTACGGCAGCCACACCCACTGCCTGCAGCCGATCGAGGAATACAACGGCGGGCTCATCCTCTACTCCTGCGGCAACTGGATCTTCGGCGGCAATACGATGCCCTCCGACCCGGACACCGCGCTGTTCCAGGTGACGCTCGAGCGCACGGAGGACGGGAGTCTTGTGCGAAAGGGCTCCGTGGACGTCATCCCCTGCTGCGTCAGCAGCAAGCTCGACGAGGCGAAGACCAAGGCGCAGAACTACAACGACTACTGCCCGACGCCCTATGAGACGGATTCCGAGGCGTTCAACCGCGTCTTTTCCAAGCTCTCCGGCGAGTACGAGCCGAGCTCCCAGGGCGCCGACTATACCGACTGGCTGCTCAGCCGGGGCGGCGGAACGGAATAAAGCATAAAGAAAAACCCGCTTCCGAAAGGAAACGGGCTTTCTTTATGGGCGGATCATTCCGCCGCGGGCGTCTCCTGTGCCTTGAGCTCCTCCACCAGCTTGCGCAGCGCCTTGCCGCGGTGGCTGATGCGGTTCTTCTCCTCGGGCGCGAGCTCCGCGGTACGCAGGCCGAGCTCCTTGAGCAGGAACAGCGGGTCATAGCCGAAGCCGTTCGTGCCGCGCTCGTCATAGGCGATCTCGCCGTAGAGGTAATCCTCCGCGGTCAGAAGCCTGCCGTCGGGCCAGGCCAGGGCGATGGCGCAGGTGTAGTGCGCGCCGCGGTCATGCTCGCCCTCGAGCTCCTTGAGCAGCAGGGCGTTGTTGGCCTTGTCGTCCCCGTGCACGCCGGCGAAGCGTGCGGAGAAGACGCCGGGGCCGCCGGCCAGCGCGTCGACGCACAGACCGCTGTCGTCGGCGATGGCACAGCAGCCGGAGAGCTCCGCAAGCTCTTTGGCTTTCTTCACGGCGTTTTCCATGAAGGTCTTGCCGTCCTCAACAGTCTCATGCTCGATGCCCGCCTCTCCCATGGAGACGATCTCATCGAAGTAGGGGGCGAGGATGGCCTTCATCTCCGACAGTTTATGGGCATTGTTGGAAGCCAGTATCAGTTTCATCGTTTCAGAGCACCTCTTTTTGCCGCCGGGCGGATCAGCGCCGTCTGCGGCCAATTCGCGGATATGATAACACAGTGCCGTCGCGCAAGTCAAGAAAAGATGCGGCTTTTCGAGACTTTTTATATGATTCCGAGCGGAATCAGCACGATCAGCAGCAGCGCGTCGAGACCCCAGAGCCCCGCGAGAAAGCGCGTGCGCTTCTTCGGCTCCATGTCGGGCACATAGTTTGCCGCAAGGAAGAAGGGGATATAGGTCGTCACGAAGACCGGCAGCACGCCCCACCAGCGGTAGACCCAGAGGAAGGAGCCGTTCTCGGTCGCGGCGAGGAAGGACTCGACCAGCGCAAAGAGCAGCGCCATCGACAGCGCGCCGACCAGGCGGCAGTCGATCCCGCGGCGGCCGTCCTTCGCAAAGTAGCGCGTCGTGCGGTCCTCCGGCAGCATCTTGAGCGAGATCATGCCCGCCAGCGAGAACATCATCGACAGCTCCCAGCACACGCCGACGAGCAGGATGAAGGTCGTGGAGGCGTTCGACACGGCCCAGAGCGGGTAGCCCGTGACGTGGCCGATGACCGCGTTGACGATCTCGTACAGCCAGTGCACCCCGTACAGGGCGAGCGCCGCCCAGATGACGTCATAGTTCTTTTTATGGATCTCGGTCCAGTATACGTAGAACACCACCGCGAGGATAAAGATGAAGGTCCAGTTGAAGTTTTCGGTGCTGCGCACGCGGATCGCGTCGACCAGCGCCTTCGCCTCGTCGGACCCGTCGCCCCAGAATTTGAACATGATGCACGCCTCCTTTTTCGGATTTCACCATGATTCTACACCTCTTTTCCCGGACGGGCAAGCGCTTCTTGCAAAGCGGCGGGGAAGATGGTATAGTGAAAAAAACCGGATTCGGGAGGACACGGCAATGCAGTACAGTTACAGACCCAGGGGCGTCTGCTCCCAGAAATTTGACTTTGAGCTCGAGGACGGAAAGATCGTCTCCCTCGCGGTCACCGGCGGCTGCGACGGGAACCTCAAGGGCATCTCGAAGCTGCTCGTCGGCATGGAGATCGACGAGGCGATCCGCCGCATGGAGGGGATCGAGTGCGGCTTCAAGAAGACCTCCTGCCCCGACCAGCTCGCAAAGGCGCTCAAGGCGTTCCGGGCCGAGCATGCGTAAACGGGGCTTCGCCGCCCTGCTGCTTGCGCTCGCGCTGCTCCTGTGCGGCGCCGCGGCGCCGGGGCGGGAGACCGTTCCCGGGGCCGAGAGCGTCCCGATGAAGATCGACGCGCTGCTCTGCGCCCGGGCCTTCCGGCGGGACGGGCAGGTCTTCGTCCCGCTGCGCGCCCTGTGCGCCGCCTGCTCCCGGGACCTGAGCTGGAGCGAAGACGAGGACGGCTTCGAGGCGCGGATCGGTCCGCTGACCGTGCGCGGCGAGAAGGACAAGAGCTACTTCATGGCAGACGGCCGCTATGTCTGGGCGCCGGGCGGCTGGATGACGCGCGGCGAGGACCTGTATCTGCCGCTCCCGGCAGCGCAGAAGCTCTTCGGCGCCGAGGCCGTCACGGACGGGGAGGGCGTCGCCTTCCGCATGAAGGGCGCGCAGCTCCTGCAGGGGGGTGAGGAGTATTACGCCCTCAACTTCCCCGCGGACGACTACTACTGGCTGACGCATATCATCCATGCGGAGGCCGGCATTGAGCCGATCGAGGGCAAGATCGGCGTCGGCAACGTGGTCATGAACCGCGTGAAGAGCGAGATTTTTCCCGACACGGTCTACGGGGTGGTCTATGACACCGACCATGTGATCCAGTTCGAGCCCGTCGCTGTCGGCGCCATCCACGAGGACCCGGACGAGGAGTCGATCGCCGCCGCCTGCCTGGTGCTCGAGGGGGCGAACACCGTGGGGGACTGCCTGTACTTTGTCAATCCCACCTTCGGCAGCGCCTGGTTCGACGCGTCGCTGAAGCTGGAGAAGGTCATCGGCAGGCACAATTTCTATACCGGGAAGGAAGAATGACGCCATGCTGGAGCAGGTGCTGACAGAGGGCTTTGCGGCGCTCGGCCTGCCGCTGGACGCACGGGCCGCGGAGCGCTTCCGCGTCTATTACGAGGCGCTCGAAAAGGGAAACGCAGTCATGAACCTCACCGCCATCACCGGCGAGGACGAGGTTGCGCGCCTGCACTTTCTCGACAGCGCGGCCCTGCTGTGCATCGACCCGATGGAAAACGCCCGCGTGATCGACGTGGGGACGGGCGCGGGCTTTCCCGGCCTTGTGCTCAAGATCGCCTGCCCCTCGCTGGATCTGACGCTGCTCGACAGCCTCGACAAGCGCGTCACGTTTCTGCGCGGGACCTGCGCCGCGCTGGGCTTTGACGACGTCGCCTGCGTGCACGCCCGGGCGGAGGAGCAGCCGGAGGGCTTTCGCGAGAGCTTCGACTGCGCCGTGTCCCGCGCGGTCGCGCGCCTCAACCTGCTGTGCGAGCTGTGCCTGCCCTATGTGCGCCCCGGCGGGCTGTTCCTCGCCATGAAGGGGCCGGAGGCCGGGCAGGAGATCCGGGAGGCCTATGTCGCGCTCAGGACCCTCGGCGGCGAGGTGGAGCGCGTTTTCTCCTACACGATCCCCGGCACGGAGGTCACGCACTGCATCGTCATGATCCGCAAGACGGGGCCGACGCCGAAAAAATATCCGCGCCGCTGGGCGCAGATCAAGAAAAAACCGTTATGAAAAGGGGCTGGCGACAAAGTACCATTATCGTGTCATCTCGACCGAGCGAAGCGAGCGGAGAGAGCTAAAAAAGTGCGGCCTGCCAGTGTTTTAGATCTCTCGACTCCGGCTACGCCTCCGCTCGAGATGACAAACAGCAGGGTTTGTCTACACATTGAAACGGACTGTGATTGTCTCACAGTCCGTTTTTCACGCGAGCAGCCAGTCTTTGAGCTCGTCGGCGGTGCGGAAGATGCGCCCCGCCCCGCAGGCGCGCAGCTCCTCCTCCGTGCGAAAGCCCCAGCCGACCACGGCGCAGGGCAGCCCCGCGTTCTTCGCCGTCGCGATATCCACCTCGGTGTCGCCGACGTAGACCGCGTCCTCCTTCTTCAGGCCCATGTACGCCAGCGCGGCGAGCACGGCGTCGGGGTTCGGCTTGCGCCGCACCGTCGCGCTCTCGCCCACGGCGTAGTCCAGCAGCCCCGGGAAGTAGCGCTCCACCAGCAGCTGCACGGCCGAATCCTGCTTGTTGGAGATCACGGCCTGCCGGACCCCGGCCGCCTGCAGGGCCTGCATCGTCTCCACAATGCCGGGATAGGGCGCGGTCTCGATGTCGCAGTGGGCATCGTACCAGGGCTGGTAGGCGTGCAGGATCTCCCGCACGCGCGCCTCGTCGGTCCCTGCGGGCACGGCGTGGGAGATCAGCCAGGCCGCCCCGTTGCCGAGAAAGTGCGCGATCTCCGTGCGTGTCCGCTCGGGCAGGCCGAAAGCGCGCAGCGTGTGGTTGCAGGCATTGGCGAGATCGCCGAGCGTGTCGAGCACCGTCCCGTCCATATCGAATAACACCGCCTGATAGCGCATGAGAGAGAGCTCCTTTCGGGGGGATGTATAAACTCCATTCTAGCACAGTGCGGCGAAAAGTGCAAATCTCTTGTGCCACCCGGGCGGATGTGGTAGAATCAACTCAAAACAGACGGAGAAGAGGCGGGGAAGGATGAAGCGGAGATGGCTCCTGGCGGGGATCGCGGCGCTGACGGCGCTGGCGGCCTGTCTGGTCATGCGCGCCCTTCTCCCGGCCAGAGTCCGTACAGAGGGCGAGCTCGTGCTCTGGTACGCCGGGGACGGCTGCAGCGCGGAGGCGATGCAGGCGCTGGCCGCGCGCTGCGAAAAGGAGACGGGGCTACACGTGGAAGCCGTCGGCTTCGCCGATGAGCAGGCGCTGGCCGCCGCCTGCGCGAAGGGGCGGCCGGATCTGCTGTGGTGCAGCCATGTGCGCGCCTGTGACATCCGGGAGGGCGGCGGTCTGGAGGCCCTGCCGAAGACCGTGAACTGCCCCGCGCAGAGCGTGGAGGGCTTCTTCCCGCTGGGGGCGCGGCTGCCGATGCTGCTGCGCAGAGGCGAGCGGATGCCGGAGACGCCCGGGAGTCTGGAAGAGCTGCTCGCCGCCGGAGAGACGGACGTGCTCGGCGCGGACTGCTGGGCGGACGTGCTGTATGAGGCGATGTACGCGCTGGGCCATTCGATGAGCGGGCTGCGCACGGCGGACAGCGTGAACCCGGACTATGTGCGGCTGCATAATCTGCTGGGCCGCGCGGCGTATGACGGCGCGGTTGTGAACGTGCCCGATGCCGCGGACCGGGTGCGGCAGGGGAGCCTCGCCGCCGCGGTCGTCGACTCGATGACGCTCGCCGGCGGGGAGGACGCGGGCCTCTGCGTCGACCCGCTGCCGCTGCCCGCCGGAGCGCCGGCGCGCTATGCGGGGGTCTGGATGGGCTTTGCGCAGACGAAGGTCGGCCCGCTGTCGGAGGCCTTCCTGCGCTGGCTGTCCGGGAAGGGGCGGAGCGCGGAGCTCGCGCTCTCGCTGGGGCTGGTCCCCTTCCGCCCGGGCAGCGGCAGCGGGAAAACGCCGCTGGAATCGGCGCTTCTCCAAATCGCCCGCGGCGGCACGGTGAGCGCGCTCGACCCCGGATGCAGCTACCTGCAAAACCGCGGGGCCT
>JAUNNC010000242.1 GCA_030531585.1 Eubacteriales bacterium
CCGTCCTGGCCGACTCCACCTCCCGCTGGGCCGAGGCCCTGCGTGAGATGTCCGGCCGTCTCGAGGAGATGCCCGGCGAAGAGGGCTACCCCGCGTACCTGGCCTCGCGCCTCGCGCAGTTCTACGAGCGCGCCGGCGTGGTGCAGTGCCTGGGCGCCGACGACCGCCGCGGCTCCGTCACCGCCATCGGCGCCGTGTCGCCTCCGGGCGGCGATATCTCCGAGCCTGTCTCCCAGGCCACGATGCGCATCGTCAAGGTCTTCTGGGCGCTGGATTCGAGCCTCGCCTACGCCCGCCACTTCCCGGCCATCAACTGGCTGACGTCCTACTCCCTGTACCTCGACACCCTGCGCGCCTGGTACACCGAGCAGTTCGGCGAGAAGTACATGCTCAACCGTGAGAAGGCCATGCACATCCTCCAGGAGGAGAGCGAGCTGCAGGAGATCGTCCGTCTGGTCGGTCAGGACGCGCTCTCCGCGTCCGACCGTCTCACGATGGAGACCGCCAAGAGCATCCGCGAGGACTTCCTGCAGCAGAACGCCTTCGTCGACGAGGACGCCTATTCCGCCTACGCCAAGCAGTTCCGGCTTCTGGACATGGTGCTGGAGTACGACGCGCTCTGCCGCGAGGCGCTCGCGAAGGGGGCCGACATGAACGCGCTCTTCGCCATCCCCGTGCGCGAGAAGCTCGGCCGCGCCAAGATGGCCGACGCCAAAACCTTCGGCGAGGATTACGACGCCATGATCGCCGAGATGAAGCAGCAGATCGCAGAGGCCGTTGCCGGAGGTGAGGAAGAATGATCAAGGAATATAAAACCATACGAGAGATCGCAAGCCCCCTGATGGTCGTGGAGAACGTCGAAGGCGTCACCTACGACGAGCTGGGCGAGCTGGAGCTCCCCAACGGCGAGGTCCGCCGCTGCAAGGTGCTGGAGGTCGAGGGCGACAAGGCCGTCGTCCAGCTGTTCGAGTCCGCGCAGGGCATCAACCTGGCCGAGACCAAGGTCCGCTTCCTCGGCCACCCGCAGCAGCTTGCCGTCAGCGAGGATATGCTCGGCCGCGTCTTCAACGGCATGGGCCTGCCCATCGACGGCGGCCCCGCCATCCTGGCCGACGCCCACATGGACATCAACGGCCTGCCCATGAACCCCGCCGCCCGCGCCTACCCCGCCGAGTTCATCCAGACCGGCGTGTCCACCATCGACGGCCTGAACACCCTGGTCCGCGGCCAGAAGCTGCCGATCTTCTCCGGCTCCGGTCTGCCCCACGCGGCCCTGGCCGCCCAGATCGCCCGTCAGGCGCGCGTGCTGGGCGACAACGAGACCTTCGCCGTCGTCTTCGCCGCCATCGGCATCACCTTCGAGGAGTCGGAGTACTTCATCAACGACTTCCGCCGCACCGGCGCCATCGACCGCACCGTGGTCTTCTCGAACCTCGCCAACGACCCCGCGGTCGAGCGTATCGCCACCCCGCGCATGGCCCTGACCGCCGCCGAGTACCTGGCCTTCGAGAAGGACATGCACGTGCTGGTCATCCTGACCGACATCACAAACTACGCCGAGGCTCTGCGCGAGATCTCCGCCGCCAAGAAGGAGGTCCCGGGCCGCCGCGGCTACCCCGGCTACCTGTACACCGACCTCGCCACCATGTACGAGCGCGCCGGCCGCCGTCTGGGCCACAAGGGCTCGATCACCATGATCCCGATCCTGACCATGCCCGAGGACGACAAGACCCACCCGATCCCCGACC
>JAUNNC010000097.1 GCA_030531585.1 Eubacteriales bacterium
CGGTGAATTCAGTGGTTTTACCACCGGGCATCAGAGTGATCTTATGAGTGGTGCCGGGCTCGAGGGTTCTCGCAATCTGGCAGGTCGTATGATCAGGATCGATCGCGTCGACGCCCTTACCATCAAGCAGCACATCATAGGTAGTATCCACGTCGCTGGCAGAGACATGAACCTTACCGCCGGAATAGTAAGCAGAAATAGAAACTGCAAACGCGCTGGTTGCGAGCATCGTAACCATCAGAACGACGGCCAGAACTGCACAAAACTTTTTCATGATCTAACTTCCTCCTGGTTTTTGGTGGAAGCGCGCGGAACGCAAGGAACCGCGTGCTTCCGTCTAATTACTTTGCGCCCTGAATCTTACAGAGTCTTGGTGCCGTAGGTGACGTACTGACCTCTGTACAGCTCATCAGCGTCGGGATCGGTGACAACTTCAACGTTGATGAAGTCACAATGCGCATCCTCGGGGACGGACAGGCCGGAGAGCTTGAAGGTGCCGATGTATTCGTCATCTTCCATAGCATCCCAGTCCCATCTGACCTCGCGGGTGGTCACGAAGGAGATGGTATCACCATTGCCCAAGGTGTAACGCCAGGTGATGCGAACAAAAGGCTCATCCTTAGTGGGCCAGGTGTTCTCAACCAGCTTGATCTGACCGCGGCTCTCGGAGATCTTGGTGATCTCGAACAGAGGCGTATGAACAGCGATCTTCTCAACCTCGCCGCAACCGACGCCCTTGATGTACTCGCTCTTGGTCGCGCACAGCTGATCGGCAACCGCCGCAGCAACCATCGGGTCATAGCCGGCGTTCTTCATCAGCTGAATCAGACGTTCACGGGTACCCGGGGCCTGAGTCTTCAGCGGCTGGCAGACCATATTGTAGGTGCCGGTCTCCGTGTCAAAGGTGATCTCCCAGTTGTGGCTGATGGGCGCAAGTTCGAGGATCTGGGTCTCTTCGCAGAGCGTGCAGACATAGTATGCTTCGCCAGCGGTCTCGCAGGTAGGCATCTTGTTGGTGTTCAGCACGAAGCGATTGAGCACAGAGTCGCCATTTTCGTCAACCTTGAACATGGTGTGGCCTTCGGGCTTGTCGCCCTCTTGCCAATCCAGCGTCGCCGTGCAATCCGTGCACTTCACAGAGTGCAGGGTGCCATGAGGATTGCTATTCTTGCAGGTTGCAGGTACGCAGCTACCGCCGCCAGCACATGCTACATCGTGCGCCGCCTTGAAAGCTTCCTCACCGATGCGATCCTCGGGGTTATCAGTCTTCGTGTTGTTGGTATACTCGAAGCTGTGGCCGGTCGCGGGCAGGATTCTGGTCACCAAATTGTGGCAGTTTGCGCACCAGAACTGGTCAACGCCCTCTTCGGTACAGGTGGGATCATCGTGTGCTACGAAAGTGCCATACTCGTGGCCGTCACCGGTGATCTTCTCGTAGCTGGCCTTGCAGATGGAGCAGGTGTAGATCTCCTTGCCAACGATGCCCTTGGTGCAGTCGGCGATGATGGTCATGGTCTTCACATAGTGATGGCCCAGAGCGGGGATGGGGTCTTCCTTGGTTGCATCGCAGCGGGAGCACTTCATCACGCGCACGCCAGGTTCGGTGCAGGTCGCCGGGGTCTTGACCGCGTCATTGTCGCTCGGCTTGAAGTCGTGACCCAGAGCATTTTCCTTCTCGTCCTGCGAATAGCCGCACTGTGCACAATTGTAAAGCTTGCGGCCGTCCTTCGTGCAAGTAGCTGCCTCATTGATGATGTATTTGCCGCCAGCATCGTGCTTGTCTTCCTCGGTGGGATTCACGGTGACGACGATCTCTTTCTCGCAGAAGGGGATGGCGCACTTGTAATGCACATCGTAGGGGATGCAGTGTGCCAGCTCACCGTAGGCATATTTTTCAGCCTCGGAGTCGGCAGCCTTCTGCTGGGTGTAGTACAGAACCTCATTGGTGATCTGACCATTTCGCTCATCGAGGGTGTGTTCCTTCGCGGGCTCAATGGCCTGATTGTAGCGGTCTTCGCAGCCCTGGTTGTCGCACTTGTACAGCACAGAGTCTGCCTTGGTGCAATCCGTAACTTTGTTGCCTTCCTGATCCCACATCTCAATGACATAGTGATGGCCGGTTGCGGGAATCTCAATGCTGAGGGTAGCCGGGCAATCCACGCACTTCACGGTCAGGCTGCCGGCATCCACGCAGGTAGCGGGCACGTAGTTAACCTTGAGCGCGCCATAGAGGCCCTGATAGACGCACTTTTCAGGTTCTGCTTCGCACTCTTCCTCCGTCTTATGAGTCAGGCAGTTGCCAACAGGAACAGGAGCGATTTCAGACTCGCCTGCAGTGATCTGGCGGCCGACAACGATCTTGCCATCTTCGTCAACCGTATAGAACTTGTCCACGTTTTCGTCCAGCCACTTCTGATGGTCGAGCTTCGGCACAACCTGAGCGGTGCCCATGTCCTTAACCGCGCCGCAGTCGTCGCAAACGAGGGCCTTGCCCTTGCTGCCGTCCTCGGTGCAGGTTGCGGTCTTGAAGACATGATCGTCCTTCTCCACGTAATCGTAGCCTTCACGCTCCCAGGTGTGCTTCAGAGCGGTGCCTTTGTGCACAACGACATCCTCATGGCCGCACACTGCGCAGGTCTTGACAACCTTTTCGTCGTTCACGCAGTCGGCGGGAATGGTTACTGCCTCACCGTAAGTGTGGGGAACCATCTCGATCTCGGTGGTCCAGGTAACTTCCTGATTGCAGACGCCGCAGTAATAGTGGGTCAGAACGCCCTTCTTGGTGCAGGTCGGCTCATCGCCCGCCAGGACGCGAGTCTTCACTTTCTCGGGATCAGTGGGATCCTTATGGCCAGGAGCCTTGATTTCCACTTTGAATTCCTTGCCGCACTCGGCGCAGAGGAAGAAGCGAGCGCCGTTCTCGGTGCAAGTGGCAGCCTTTGCACCTTTGACGTCTTCAAACGCAACGGTGTGCGGATCGTGGGCAGACTCCAGACCTTGGTCGGCCAGATCAACCGGCAGGGTGTACTTCTCGGTCGGGCCGTACTTAGAGGTCAGCTGGTCAACCTTGCGATCCTCAGTCACACCGCACCGGGAGCACTTATAGGTCGCGAGGCCATCCTCGAAGAAGGTAGGTTCCTTTTTGATGCTATCCAGTACCATGTCATGGCCCAGAGCATCAACAGACACAGTCTGCGTGTTACTGGTTCCCAGGTCGCAGCCTGCAGCGACGCACTGCTGGATCTTTGTTGCACCTTCAGTGCAGGTCGGCTCCACGCCATCAACCCAGCCAATGTCTTCCCACTCGTGTTCATGTTCTGCGAAAGCGCCGATGCTGGAACACAGCAGTGCCAGTGCCATCAGCAGAGCAACAAGTTTCTTCATCATTGTAGCATTCTCCTTCTTTCAAAGTTGTCTGTTCTTTTCAATCGGAAGGGAAGGTTCCTGCTCCGGGGTGTGCAGCCCCATGAGCACCCCCACAGGCAAGCACCATGGCGTCCCGCGTTTCCTTTCCGTACCCTCTTCGCCAGTTGATTTAGGTCCGGCTGAAAACGGAGCCACCCCATTCGATTGAAATGTCTATATGGCATGAAACCTGACTTCCCGCAGAAACTCTTCCGGTTTTTGCCAGAAAATTCCCCCGTTCGGCCGAAATTTCACGCTATATTTAGGTCTCGTCCCCTCCCCTGCATGCGCGTCATCCTCCCCCATGACGTCTCTCTTCGCAGCATCGGGAACCTTCTGTTGTGAAATGTCTCTCCCGGCGACTGCGCAATTCATAACCCATTGCGCTGACCTCTATGTAGCCAATGCCAGTACGGACATTTTCACTATCTATTCTAGCATTCGATGCTGGAAAATGCAAGATGGTAAGAGAAAATTTACAGTTTTTGTTAATATTTGTCACAGTGGATGGGCGGGCCCCGGGCCGCGCTTCCTATATATCCGCACCCAAGCGGCGCGGGTTCACATAATTCACTTCAACCGTCAAATTTATCGTCAAGGAGGAATGAACATGGCAAGGCGTGGTGAAAACATCTATCATCGCAAGGACGGGCGCTGGGAGGGGCGCTACTGGATCGGCACCCGGCCCGATGGCAGGCGCATCTACAAATCCGTTTACGGCAGGCGGTACGCCGACGTGCGCCGGGAGCTGGCCATCCAGCGCGCCAGCCTCTATCTCACACAGGACAAGCCCCGCGACGGCGACGTGCTGTTTGAGGAGCGCGCCGCGTATTTCCTGGAATTCAAGGTCAAACCCTTCGTCAAAGAAACGACTTTGGTCGGTTATCGCCGTTTGATCACCCAGCACCTGATTCCGGCGTTCGGCGGAATGGCGCTCGATGCGCTGGAGCCGGAGGATTTGCAGCGCTATTTCAGCGGGTTAAACGGCACGTTGAGCCATGGCACCATCGGCAACATTTTCTCCCTGCTGCGCACAATTCTGCGGGATGCGTACGCTGATGGCAAACTCGCGCGGCAAATCTGGCAGAATGTGCGGCTCCCGAGGGAGTCGAAGCCGACCGTGCGCGTGCTGAATCGGGAAGAACAGACCAAAGTCGAAAAGCTGGCATTCGAGCAGGGACGGTTTGAATTCATCCTGTGCCTGTACACGGGCATCCGGCTGGGCGAATTGTGTGCGCTGCAATGGGAGGACGTGGATCTGGAGGGGCGGCAGCTGATCATTCGCCACGGCATGCAGCGTATTTCCTCCGGCGGAAGCTCGCGAGTGGCGATGGGTACGCCGAAATCCGCGTCCTCACGGCGGGAGATTCCGCTGCCTGCGTTCCTGTGCGCAATGCTGGCGGAGCTGCGGCGGCAGGCCGGAGAGGATGCGCGCTTCGTGATCCCCGGCAGGGAAGGCAAAAGCTGCGACATGCGGACGATCCAGACGCGCTTCCAGCGCATGACGGCGGAGCTGGGCATCGACGGCGCGCACATCCATACCCTGCGTCACACCTACGCGACGCGCTGCCTGGAGAACGGCGTGGGCATCGAGACGCTCAGCGCACTACTGGGGCACTCCACCGCGACCGTCACGCTGCGCTACTACGCACACAGCACGCCCCAGCAGCGCATGAAGAGCGTTCAGGACGTGCCGCTTTTGTCGGCAAAGCCGTCAGGCGTGGTCAGGCAGCGCCGGGAGGACCTGCGGGACGGGCACACCGGTGCATTTCGCAATGGGTTATGAATTGCGCAGTCGCCGGGAGAGACATTTCACAACAGAAGGTTCCCGATGCTGCGAAGAGAGACGTCATGGGGGAGGATGACGCGCATGCAGGGGAGGGGACGAGACCTAAATATAGCGTGAAATTTCGGCCGAACGGGGGAATTTTCTGGCAAAAACCGGAAGAGTTTCTGCGGGAAGTCAGGTTTCATGCCATATAGACATTTCAATCGAATGGGGTGGCTCCGTTTTCAGCCGGACCTAAATCAACTGGCGAAGAGGGTACGGAAAGGAAACGCGGGACGCCATGGTGCTTGCCTGTGGGGGTGCTCATGGGGCTGCACACCCCGGAGCAGGAACCTTCCCTTCCGATTGAAAAGAACAGACAACTTTGAAAGAAGGAGAATGCTACAATGATGAAGAAACTTGTTGCTCTGCTGATGGCACTGGCTCTGCTGTGCACGAGCATCGGCGCCTTCGCAGAAGTGGTTCCCGCAGAACCGAAGGTCGAGAATACGCCCATTATCGAGACTACCGAGACGCCCACTGTGACGCCCACCGAGGCTCCCACCACCGGAACTCCCACTGAGACCCCCACCGAGATGCCCACCCTGGCGCCGACCAAGTCGCCTTGGGATGTTGAGTCTGGTGAGCATCACGCCATGTTCACGGACGAGATCCGCAGACAGGAAGCAACCTGCGAAGAGGATGGCTGGATCGAGTATGAGTGCCAGGATCCTGACTGCGCCATCAAGACCTTCGTGATCACCCTCACCGCGAAGGGCCATAAGATTCCCGAAGGCGCCAAAGTGGAGACCGATAGCTATATCAAGACTCCCGCGACCTGCGAAGGCACCGGCATCCGCGTCTGGAAGAAGTGCGCGAACGGCGACCATGAGTGGGAAGAGGTCATTGGACCCCTCGGCCACTCCTGGGAAAAGAAGCTGGGCGAAGATGGCGAGCCCATTGTTGTCGCGCCTACCTGCCTCGAGCCTGGCTACACCGTTTACGAGTGCGTGCGTCCCGGCTGCGATGCTGAGAAGCATGACGACGTGACTACCGCGCTGGGCCATCTGTGGGCACCCAACCCCGATGCGCTCATCGAAAAGGGCTACATTAATGGCGATGGCGAACTCGTTGAGGACATCCCGGCTTATGATCCTGACGATGCCGACATCCTGTATCTGTACACCTGGTCCGAGGCGGACTCCGTGACCTGCGTCGATGGCGGCAAGCTGGTGAAGTTCACCTACTGTGAGCGCTGCCACTTCAAGCATGTCATCTTTACCGACAGCAAATACTGGGAGACCCTGGATCATCAGGCTTTCCTGAACGAGTTCATCGCTCAGCCCAGCGAGATCGCTGATGAGGATTACATCGATTGGCTGCTGGCCAAGGTTGAAGCTGCTGACGCCTCCAACGACGTGCTGGAGCAGGGCCTGAACACCGAGCCCGACAACCTGATCATCTGCGACGGCCATCCGATCCTGCCCACCACGGATCCCTACGGCAAGACCTACAGGGGTTACCATCATCCCGTCGAGATCGACATCACCCCCGCTGGCTGCGAAACCGACGGTCTGCTGGTCCTCAAGTGCACCGAGTGCCCCGCAGAGGTTGAGGTTGTTCTGCCCGCCCATGGTCATAAGTTCTATTATGAGAACGTGATCGGCAGCGCCCCCACCTGCATGCAGGATGGCAAGATCATGGCTTACTGCGAGTACTGCGACTACACCGAGCAGGTCAACATCCAGGCTCCCGGCAAGCACAACTTCCCGGAGAATCCCACCTCCTACTCTCAGGTGAAGTTCTTCGAGACCCTCGACCATGTGACCGACTTCAGCAGGATCGCAGAGTGCTACGACTACACCGAGCACTATGCCTGCCAGGGCCACAGAATCCAGTTCACCCTGTCCACCGGCCACACCGACTATTTCACCGTCACCTGCACTGCCGACAGAGTCACTCACGTTGAGATCGACAAGCCTGTGGCGGGCAATGGCGAGCACGACAAGGCACAGGAGAACTACGCCTATCGTCCGTCCACCTGCACCGAGAAGGGCTACGAGTACTTCTACTGCAATGCCTGCGGCTATAGCTATGGCCAGGAGCTTCCCCTGCTGCCTCATAAGCCCGTGAACGAGGTCGTGAAGGCTCCCACCTGCACCGAGGACGGCCTGATTCGCTGGACCTGCGACGTCTGCAAGAACCTGCTTGAGGAACAGGTTGTTCCCATGACCGGCCACAATTACGTCATGAGCGACTATGAGCCGGAGACCTGCTTCGAGGACGGCTATGAGGAGTACACCTGCACCTACTGCGGTGACGCCTACAGGGATATCCTTCCGAAGCACCACACTGCTCCGAATTGGACGGAAATCAACCCCGGCGACAACAACAACCAGGCCTACACCGCGCCCACCTGCACCGAGACCGGTCTGCAGAGCTATGAGTGCACCGTCTGCCACACCCCGGTTCTCAATGAAGTGATCCCCGCTCTGGGACATGTCTACGACATGTATGAGGACAAAGCGGCGGATACCATCATCGTTGACGGCGAAATCTGGAACACCTACACCCCCGCAACCTGCAAGAACGAGGCCTACTACACCCGTATCTGCCTCCGCTGCGGCAAGAAGGAAACCAAGACTGTTGGCGAGAAGCTGGGCCACCTGATGGCGCGCAAGAATCCCACCACCGGTCAGACCGAGGTCAGCTCCCTGGTTCTGGATACCAACAACCTGCCCACCTGCGAATCCACCGGCAAGGCCTACTACAACTGCGTTGTCTGCGGCAAGCTGGTTGAAGACTTCGTCCTGCCCAAGCTCCCCTGCAACGAGCAGGTTACCTGGAATCCCGAGAAGCGCGTCTATGAGATCACCTGCGAAAAGGCAGAATGGAGCCTCTGGCGCTATCTGGTCTACGATTCTCGCTATCTCTTCGACGAGATCAACGCCTGCACCGAAGATGATGTGCTTGCCACTCAGGTTTGGGAAGACATCATGGCTGAGCTGCAGAAGAAGCTGGTGACCAAGGACGCCGAGTTCATCCCCGGCATTGGCGGCCACTTCGTCAAGGAGATCCCGGTCATCAAGACCCACTACTCCATCGACCTGACTGACAACGTCGTCACCCTGACTCCCGACGAGAACTGCTCCGTGCTGAAGAATCCCATGATCATCGTCAACTGGGCCTACACTCTGGGCGATGGCACTGCATTCTCCTACACCCGCCTGTTCCGTCAGGACGATGTCCTGAAGTATGATCTGGGTCTGGCCGAGACCCCCGTCGGCTCCTACCTGGAGTCCATCACCGTGATCGTCACCGACACCGTGACTCTGGACATCACCGAAGCTGCGAAGGGCTACGGCTACGAGCAGTTCTAATCCGGATTACATTGTTTACCACTATCGGAGGATAACAAACCATGAAGAAGTTTTCTAGTCTTATCGCTGTTCTGCTGATCGTCATGATGATGGTCTCCAGCGTTGCATTCGCATCCGAGAGCATCCATGTGAGCGCAAGCTATTCCAACGGTGTGCTTTCCTGGACTGTCAGCGATTTCTGCGATCTGTACACCGTCTATGCCAACAGTCAGAAGCTTGTCAACTACTCCAATGCTTCCGGCAGCTACAAGATCTCCCTGGATACCACCGAGGATATCAAAGTTAAGGTTGTCGACCTGATGGGTCACACTGCTTACGACACCATCAAGGGCTCTGCTCCGGTTCCGACCGAGGCACCTACT
>JAUNNC010000098.1 GCA_030531585.1 Eubacteriales bacterium
TCTCCCCCGGGGAGAGAAGCGGCAGCTGGCGTGTTATGGGGGCAGCTTCACGGCAATCCCGATACCCGAGCAGGAGGCGCTGCTGGGCGCGGCGCGGGAGGCGATGGAAAGCGGGGAGATCGACGCGATCCGCCTGTCCACCCGCCCCGACGCCGTTGACGGAACCGTTCTGAATCGTCTGCGGGCCTTCGGCGTGGAGACGATCGAGCTCGGGGCCCAGTCCATGGACGAGGAGGTCCTGCGCCTTGCGGGGCGCGGGCACACGGCTGCGGACGTGGAGCGCGCCGCGCGCCTCATCCGCGCAAACGGCTTTTCTCTCATTCTGCAGATGATGACCGGCCTGCCGGGCGACACGGAGGAGAAGGACCTCGAGACCGCGCGGCGGCTGATCGCCCTGCGGCCCGACGGCGTGCGCATCTATCCGACGGTGATCGTGCGGGACACCGCGCTGTGCCGGATGTGGGAGAAAGGCGAGTACCGCGAGCACACGGTCGAGGACGCGGTGCGCGTCTGCGCAAAGCTCCTGCCGCTGTTCGAGGAGGCGGGCATTCCCGTGATCCGCCTCGGCCTCAACCCGACGGACGAGCTCTCCGGCGGCGCGGCCGTCGCGGGGGCTTACCACCCGGCGCTGGGGGAACTGGTCAAAAGCCGCGTCCTGCGAGACCGCGCGGAGGCGCTGCTGCAGGGGATCGTGCCCGGCAGCCGGGTCGTCCTGTATGTGGGGCGGGGCAAAACCTCCCAGATGACCGGCCGGCACCGGGAAAACGTCGAATGGCTCTGCGCGCGCTTCGCACTCGGCGGTCTGCGCGTGCGGGAATCGCCCGAAAGAGCAGTGAAAAACAGCGAAATTCTCTCGTTTTCCGTTGAAAAATAACGGGGATCGGGTTATAATAAACCGCTTTTAACGATCATTTCACAGAGGGTATTGTTTTGTATCTGAAGGCACTCGAAATTCAGGGCTTCAAATCCTTTCCGGACAAGACGCGCCTGAGCTTTGAAAAGAATATCACCGCGATCGTCGGGCCGAACGGCTCGGGCAAGTCGAACATCTCCGACGCGATTTTGTGGGTCATGGGCGAGCAGCGCTCCAAGGCCCTGCGCGGCGGCAAGATGGAGGACGTCATCTTCGGCGGCACCGAAAAGAGGGGAGCGCTGGGCTACGCCCAAGTCTCGCTGATCCTCGACAACTCCGCCCGTATCTTCGACTCCGACTCCAACGAGATCATGCTCACCCGCCGCTACTACCGCAGCGGGGAGAGCGAATATTATGTAAACCGAGAATCCGTCCGCCTCAAGGACCTCCACGCCCTGCTGATGGATACCGGCCTCGGGCGGGACGGCTACTCCATCATCGGCCAGGGCCGCATCGCCGAGATCGTCTCCTCCAAGAGCACCGACCGGCGCGAGGTCTTCGAGGAGGCGGCGGGCATCTCCCGCTTCCGCTACCGCAAGGAGGAGGCCGAGCGCAAGCTCGAAAAGACCGAGGAGAACCTCCTGCGCATCCAGGACAAGATCGAGGAGCTGGAGCTGCAGGTCGGCCCATTGCGGGAGCAGGCCGCGGTCGCCAAGCAGTATCTGCTGCTGCGCGACGAGCTCAAGACGGCGGAGATCTCCCTGTGGATGGCGACGCTGGACAAGCTGCACGGCCAGAGCGAGGGCATCCGTCTCGAGTATGCCCAGGTGACGGCGGAGCTCGAACAGGCCAAGGAGGGCCTGCAGGCGCTCTATGCCTCCTCTGAGGGCATCAGCGAGCGCATGCACCGCAAGGACATCGAGACCGACGAGGCCCGCGCCCGCCTGACGGCGGCCGAGGCCGACGCCGCCCGCTGCGAGGCGGACGCGGCGGTGCTGCGCGCCGACTGCAAGAGCACCGAGGACAGCAAAGCACGCATGCTGGACGACATCGCCGAGCAGGAAAACCGCGTGCGCGAGGTGCAGAAGAACATCGACTTAACGCTGGAGCGCATGCGGGAGATCGGGCGGGAGCTCGACGCCTGCACAGAAGAAGCCGGGCGCTGCCGGAACGCGATCGACGGCTGCCGCATGAAGCTGACGAGCCGCGAGCAGGCTTTGAACACGCTGACCGAGAAGGCCAACCGCCTCGCGGTGGACGGGCGCACGATGGACGCGCGCATCCGTCTGCTGGAGGACATGGAGCGCGAGTACGAGGGCTTTTCCAAGGCTGTGCGCAGCGTGATGCGCGAGAGCGCGCACGGCACGCTGCACGGCATCCATGCCCCGGTCGCAAACCTCCTGCGTACCGACGACGAGTTCGCCCTCGCCATTGAGACGGCGCTGGGCGCCGCCTCCCAGAACATCGTCACCGACACCATGAACGACGGCCGCGCGGCCATCGAATACCTCAAGCGTACGGACGGCGGCCGCGCCACCTTCCTCGCGCTCGACACGATACGCGGCGGCGTGATGAAGGACGCGCCGGAGCGCGACCCCGGCTTTGTGGGCGTCGCCTCGGAGCTGGTGCGCTTCGAGGAGCGCTACCGCGGAATCGTTGAAAACCTGCTCGGCAGGACGGTCATCGCCGAGGCCCTGCCCGACGCGATCCGCATATCGAAGAACAGCGGCAGCCGCCTGCGCATCGTGACGCTCGACGGACAGCTGATCAGCCCCGGCGGCGCCATGACCGGCGGCAGCAGCGCAAAGGGGAGCGGCATCCTCTCCCGTGCCAACGAGCTGGAAAAGCTCAAAAAGAAGCGCGGCTCGATGCAGGCGGAGGAGAAGACCTGCGCCCAGGAGCTCGAACGCGCAAAGGCGAATCTCGCCCAGGTGCGCTATCAGCTCGACCGCACGCTCGAGGAGCAGGCGGAGATCCGCAGCCGGAGCGCCTCCCTGGAGGCCGAGAAGCGGGCGGGCGAGAGCGGCTGCGCCCAGCTGAAGCTGCTGCTGGACAGCCTCTCGGGCGACAGCCGGGAGAGGCAGAAGGCCGTGGACGCGTTTGACCTGAGGCTCGCAAGCTTCCGGCAGCGTCTGGCAGACAAGGAGAAGGAGCTCGAGGGCTTCCGCGAGAAGGCCGCCGCGATCCGCGGCGAGATCGGCCGGATCAGTCAGTCCAGGCTCGAGCTCGAGAGCAAGCGCACCCGCGCCGAGAAGGAGGCCCAGACCCGCAACGCCGAGATCCTGGAGCTGGAACGCCGCTCGGCCCGTATCGAGCAGAAGAAGCTCGCCGCCGACATGGAGGAGAAGCAGATTCTCGACAAGCTGTGGGAGGGCTATGAGCTCAGCCACAGCGCGGCGCAGGAGCTGCGCAAGCCGGTGGAGAGCATGACAAAGGCCAACAGGGCCGTGGGCGAGCTCAGGAGCCGGATCAGCGCCCTCGGAACGCCGAATCTCGGCGCCATCGACGAGTACGAGCGGGTCAACACCCGCTACGAGTTCCTGACCGGACAGCGCAGCGACGTGGACAAGGCCAAGGCCGAGCTGCTCGCCATCATCCGCGACATCACCTCGCAGATGGAGGACGTGTTTGTCGAGCGCTTCAACCAGATCAACGACTGCTTCCGCGAGACCTTCCTGGAGCTCTTCGGCGGCGGCAAGGCGGCGCTCAGGCTTGAGGACGAAAACGACGTTTTGAACTGCGGCATCGATATCCGGGTACAGCCGCCCGGCAAGGCGCTGTCGAACATCAGTCTGCTGTCCGGCGGTGAGATGGCCTTCGTGGCCATCGCCCTGTACTTCGCGATCCTAAAGGTGCGGCCCACGCCCTTCTGCGTGATGGACGAGATCGAGGCCGCCCTGGACGAGGCGAACGTCAAGCGCTTCGCCGATTACATGCGCCGCATGTCCGACAAAACGCAGTT
Source organism: Eubacteriales bacterium (assembly GCA_030531585.1). GTDB lineage: Bacteria > Bacillota > Clostridia > Oscillospirales > Oscillospiraceae > Limivicinus. The sequence goes on from JAUNNC010000098.1 coordinate 3,816, forward strand.
TCTGGTCATCACCCACCGGCGCGGCACCATGGAGGAGGCCGACATGCTCTACGGTGTGACCATGCAGGAGAAGGGCGTCTCGACGGTCATCGAGCTCGACCTCGAGAGCGCGCAGAAGGCGATAGAGGAGTGACTCCTCCGTCAGCCTGACGGCTGACCGCTCCCCTTGCAGGGGAGCCGATAAGGAAAGGTGATTGAAATGGGATTCTTTGACAAGCTTTTTTCGGGTCTGACCAAGACCCGCGTGAACATGGAGGATCTGGAGGAGATCTTCCGCAATTACCAGCCGGATGACGATGAGTTCTTCGACGAGCTCGAGGAGCTGCTCATCATGGCGGACATGGGGGCAGACACGGTCGACCGGGTCGTCACCTCCATGCACTACCTGTGCTTCGACAAGAACGTCAAGCGCGGCGACAAGGCCAGAGAGCTGCTGATCGGAGAGCTCGAAAAGGAGCTCGACGCGGGCGACAACACGCTCAGGCTCAACACGAAGCCGTCCGTGATCCTGATGGTCGGCGTCAACGGCGTGGGCAAGACCACCACGATCGGCAAGCTTGCAGCTCAGCTGAAGGCGCAGGGCAAGAAGGTCCTGCTCGTTGCGGGCGACACCTTCCGCGCCGCGGCCGCCGAGCAGCTCGGCGTCTGGGCCGAGCGCGCGGGCGCGGACTTCGTGCGCCACGAGGAGGGGAGCGACCCTGCCGCCGTGGTCTTCGACGGCATCAGCGCCGGCAAGGCGCGAGGCACGGACGTCATCATCATCGACACCGCGGGCAGGCTCCACAACAAGCAGAACCTGATGAACGAGCTCAGCAAGATGCGGCGCATCATCGCCCGGGAGCTGCCCGACGCCGACGTGGAGACTCTGATGGTGCTCGACGCCACGACCGGCCAGAACGGGCTGATCCAGGCCGAGCAGTTCCTGGAGACCGCGGGCATCACGGGCATCGTGCTCACCAAGCTCGACGGGACGGCCAAGGGTGGCGTGATCTTCAACATCGCCAACCGCCTCAAGCTGCCGGTCAAGTTCGTGGGCGTCGGCGAGGGGATGGACGATCTGATCCCTTTCGTGCCCAAGGACTTCATCGAGGCGCTGTTCAAGTAAGGAAAGGTGATAGAATGATTACAAGCAAGCAGCGGGCCCAGCTGCGGAGCCTCGCCATGCAGGAGGACACCATCATCCAGATCGGCAAGGGCGGCATCACCGACAGCGTGATCGAGTCCGTCTCCGCCGCGCTCAAGGCCCGGGAGCTGGTCAAGGGCAAGGTGCTGGAGAATTCCATGCTCACGGCCCGCGAGGCCTGCGACGCGCTCTGCGAGGCCTGCAAGGCCGACGGCGTGCAGGTCATCGGGACCAAGTTCGTGCTTTTCAAGCGCAACCCCAACGATCCGAAGATCGAGCTGGTCAAGGCCGGGAAGAAAGCATGAGGATCGCCATCTACGGCGGCAGCTTCAACCCTCCGCACAACGGGCATGTCGCTGCCGCGCGCAGCGTGTATGAACAGCTCCGGCCGGACCGCTTCCTCATCATCCCCACCAACATCCCGCCGCACAAGGAGATGGAGGAGAACAGCCCCTCTCCCCGGACACGGCTGGAGTTTGCGCGCCTGGCCTTCGGGGACATCCCGGGCGCGGAGATCTCCGACATGGAGATCCTGCGCGAGGGAAAGAGCTTCACGGCCGACACCGTGGGTGTCCTGCGGGAACGGTATCCCGACGACGAGCTCTGCATCGTGATGGGGACCGACATGTTCCTGAGCTTCCGCACCTGGTACCGCTGGGAATACCTGACGGAGCAGTGCACGCTCGCGGTGCTGAACCGGGAGGAGGACGACGCGCGGGAGATCGGCGCCTTCCGCGATCCGCTGGTGAGAGAGCGCCGGGCAAAGGTGGTCCTGATCCCGCACGAGCCCCTGCCCATGAGCTCCACCGAGATCCGCCGCGAGCTCCCCGCGGGCTGCGGCGCAGAGCTCGTGCCCGCCGAGGTGTACCGCCATATCCTGCGGACCGGCAGCTACGGCGTCAAGGTCGATCTGGCCTGGCTTCGCGCGCAGGTCCGCCCGTATCTGAAGCCGAAGCGCGTGGCCCATGTGGAGGGCGTGGAGGCGACGGCGGTCAAGCTCGCCGAGCGCTGGGGGGAGGACGCGCACACCGCCGCCGAGGCGGGCATCCTCCACGACATCACCAAGAGCTTTCCCGCGGAGAAACAGTTGAAACTGTGTGAAAAATATGGTATCATGCTAAGCATTGCAGAGCGGGAGACCCCGGCCCTGCTCCACGCCCTGACCGGGGCGGAGCTGGCGCGGGAGCTCTTCGGCGTGTCGGACGCGGTATACGGCGCGATCCGCTGGCATACCACCGGCAGACCGGACATGAGCCTGCTGGAAAAGATCCTATACCTCGCCGACTATGTCGAGCCCACGCGCGACTTCGACGGCGTAAAAAAGCTCCGGAAGCTCTGCTTTGAGGATCTGGACCGGGCCATGGCCCTGGGCCTGAGAATGTCGCTGGAGGAGATCCGCGCCCGCGGGGCCGTGCCCTTCCGCGACACCGTCGACGCCTGTGCATACTACAGCCAATACGAGGAGGAATACTCATGCTGACAGCCGAACAGATCGCCGTCATCGCCGCAAAGGCGCTGGAAGACAAGAAGGCCAAGGACGTCAAGGTCCTCAAGACCCGGGAACAGACCATACTCGCCGACTATTTCGTCATCTGCAACGGCACCTCCTCCACGCACATCAAGGCGCTGGTGGACGAGGTGGACAAGAAGCTCTCCGAGGCCGGGGAGCCGCCCACGCGGCGCGAGGGCCTGCGCTCGGACATCTGGGTGCTGATGGACTTCGGCTGCGTGATCGTGCACGTCTTCACCGACGAGGCCAGAAAGTTCTACGATCTGGAGCGCCTGTGGAGCGATTCTGAGGTGGTGGATGTCTCATCCCTTTGAAGCCCCAGGACGCGTCAGAACAGGCATTTAAGGCCATGGAATGCCCCGCAGGGACATTCCATCGGCCGAAACGCCTGTTCTTCCTTCCCGGTCGAAAGAGCAGGCCTTTCGACCGGATATAGGATGAGCGTTCTGAAAGGGGCAGCCGGAAATGCTTTGCAATTATAGTTTATAAAAGGAAGAGATGATTCGTAATGAGATACGATTTTGCCGCCATTGAAAAGAAATGGCAGGACCGCTGGGAAGTCAGCAAGCCCTATGCCGCGATCACCGGAGACCCGAGACCCAAGTTCTACGGCCTGATCGAGTTCCCCTATCCCTCGGGCGCCGGCCTGCACGTCGGCCATCCGAGACCCTTCACCGCCATCGACATCGTCACCCGCAAAAAGAGGATGGAGGGCTACAACGTCCTGTTCCCGATCGGCTTCGACGCCTTCGGCCTGCCGACCGAGAACTACGCCATCAAGAATCACATCCATCCCGCCATCGTTACCAAACAGAATATCGAGAACTTCACCCGTCAGCTCAAAATGCTGGGCTACGGCTTCGACTGGGACCGCGTCGTGGATACGACCGACCCCACCTATTACAAGTGGACCCAGTGGATCTTCCTGCAGATGTTCAAAAACGGGCTGGCCTACAAGACCACCATGCCCATCAACTGGTGCCCGAGCTGCAAGGTCGGTCTGGCCAACGAGGAGGTCGTCGAGGGCGTGTGCGAGCGCTGCGGCACCCCCGTCGTCCGCAAGGAGAAGAGCCAGTGGATGCTCCGCATCACCAAGTACGCCGACCGCCTGATCGACGATCTGGACGATCTGGACTATATCGAGCGCGTCAAGGTCCAGCAGAAGAACTGGATCGGCCGCTCCACCGGCTGCGAGGTCACCTTCAAGACCAATACGCCGGATGACATCACCGTATACACCACCCGCGCCGACACGCTCTTCGGTGTGACCTATGTCGTCATTTCGCCGGAGCATCCGATGCTGGATAAGTGGAAAGAGCAGATCGGTAACTGGAGCGAGGTCGAGGCCTATAAGGAGGCCGCGGGCCGCAAGTCCGACTTTGAGCGCGGTGAGCTCAACAAGGACAAGACCGGCGTGCGGCTCGAGGGTATCGAGGTGTACAATCCCGCCAACGGCAAGACCGTGCCGATGTTTGTCTCGGACTATGTCCTCATGGGCTACGGCACCGGCATCGTCATGGGCGTGCCCGGCCACGACCAGCGCGACTGGGAGTTTGCCACCAAGTTCGGCCTGCCCATCATCGAGGTCGTCTCCGGCGGCGACATCACCAAGGAGGCCTTCGTTTCCAAGGACGAGAATGCCGTCATGGTCAACTCCGGCTTCCTCAACGGCATGACCGTCAAGGAGGCCATCCCCGCCATGAAGGCCTACGCGGTCAAGCAGGGCTGGGGCAGGGAGAAGGTCAACTTCAAGCTGCGCGACTGGGTCTTCACCCGCCAGCGCTACTGGGGCGAGCCGATCCCCCTCGTCAACTGCGAGAAGTGCGGCTGGGTCCCCATCCCCGAGAGCGAGCTGCCCCTTGTCCTGCCCCAGGTCGAGAGCTACGAGCCCACCGACGACGGCGAGTCCCCGCTGAGCAAGATGACCGACTGGGTCAACACCACCTGCCCCTGCTGCGGCGGCCCCGCCAAGCGCGAGACCGACACCATGCCCAACTGGGCCGGCTCCTGCTGGTACTTCCTGCGCTACATGGACCCGCACAACGACTCCGCGCCCGTCAGCCACGAGGCCGAGGACTACTGGGGCCCGGTCGACTGGTACAACGGCGGCATGGAGCACACCACGCTGCATCTGCTGTACAGCCGCTTCTGGCACAAGTTCCTCTACGACATCGGCGTCGTGCACACCAAGGAGCCCTACGCCAAGCGCACCTCCCACGGCATGATCCTCGGCCGCAACCCGCACTATGTCGGCAACGCCAAGACCGAGGAGGAGAAGCAGGAGCTGATCGAGAAGTACGGCAGCGACGCGCTGCGTACCTCGGTCAAGATGTCCAAGTCCCTCGGCAACGTCGTCAACCCCGACGACGTCGTCAAGGCCTACGGCGCCGACACGATGCGCGTGTATATCATGTTCATCGGCGACTTTGAGAAGACCGCCACCTGGTCCGACGAGGCCG
>JAUNNC010000099.1 GCA_030531585.1 Eubacteriales bacterium
CGCCCATTTCACGGAGTATGCGGTTCTAGGCCTGGAGCTGGCTGCGCTGTTTTTCACCAATCGGGGCAGATCGCTCAAAAGCGTCGGATACAGCGCGCTCTGCGCGCTTGCGGTGGCTTCGGCAGACGAGACGATACAGATCTTCTCCCACCGGGGCGCCATGGTGATGGATGTCCTGCTGGATTTCGCGGGGGCGCTCACCGGGATCCTGCTGCTCCGGCTGCTGACAATCCGGCGATAAACACACAACGGACTGCCGTGAATGAACGGCAGTCCGTTGTGTGTTTGGATCCGGTCAGCCGACGAAGAGATCACGCAGGATGCCGCGCAGCTCTTCCGCGTCGACGCCGCCGACCGTTTTGGAAAGCGCCGCGTTGTTTTCCCAGCGGGGGACGAGCGCATCGGCCTCCGATATCGTGAGCGAAAAATCAGGCTTCGGCGTGAGCGCCTCGATCAGAGCGATCAGAGACTCCGGATCGGTACCGCAGCGTGAGAGCAGCGCGCGCAGATCCGTTTCCCCGCAGGCCTCCGCATGGCGCAGCAGGGCCGGGAGAAAGACCGCACAGGCAAAGCCGTGCGGCAGGCCGTGTTCCTCGGTCAGCCAGTAGCCCAGCTTGTGCGGGAAAACCGTCCCGGTCACGCTGATGGCCATGCCGCCGAGGATCGAACCGTGATACAGGATCTCCCGCTCCGCGCCGGAGGGGAGCTTGCCCGCGGCGACCGTCCGGAGAGGGGCAAGAAGCTGTGCGATCCCCTGAAGCGCAAAGGCGCGGGAGACATCGGTCGCCGTCCTGCTCAAAAGGCTCTCCAAACAGTGCGCAAGCGCGTCGACGCCGGTCGAGGCCGTGACGGAAAGAGGAAGAGACTCGGTATAGCACGGGTCCCCGAAGGAGAGGGCCGCATAGAAATCCTCGCCGTGGAAGCTGTTTTTGCGCCCGGAGGGATCGGTGATGACCGCGACCGGCGTGACCTCGCTCCCGGTGCCGGCGGTCGTGCCGACCAGCACGACGGGCAGCGGCGCGTTCGGCCAGCTCTTCCGGTACAGGCCCTCGGCGTCCAGCGCAGGGTTGGCAGCGCTCACGGCGATGAGCTTGGCGGCGTCCAGCGCCGAGCCGCCGCCAATCCCGACGATAAACGCTGCGCCGAACTCATGCGCAAGCCGTCCGCCCTCCACACAGGAGAACACGGACGGATTCGGGCGGACGCCGTCAAAGATGCGATATTCAATGCCCTGCGAGCTGAGCGCTGCGATAACATCGTCGAGCGCGCCGCAGCGCTTCGCTCCGCTCCCGCCGGTGACGATCAGACAGCGGCGGCCGAAGGCGGCCAGCCGCTCCGCATTCCGCGCGACGACGCCGCGTCCGGTCAGCAGACGGACGGGAAGATAAAACTCCATGGAGACCACCTCGCTCGTTTGTCTTTCGCCTCCACTATACCACGCGGAAAACAAAATGCCAAGCCGGACGAAACGCTTGCTCTGGACAAATCGCCAAAAGCGTACTATAATGCGCCTACCATAGACACAGGAGGTATGGTTTTGAATTATATTTTTATTTCTCCCAATTTTCCGCGCACCAGCTCGTTCTTCTGCGATCGCCTGCACCGCAACGGCGTGAACGTGCTGGGGATCGGCGAGGCGCCCTACGACTGCCTGGAGAACGGGCTGAAAAAGGTGCTGACCGAGTATTACTATGTCGAATCTCTGAAAGACTACGACGAGGTCTACCGCGCCGTGGCTTTCTTCACTTTCAAATACGGCAGGATCGACTGGCTGGAATCCATGAACGAGTTCTGGCTGGAGCTGGACGCCAGACTCCGCACGGATTTCAACATCGCCGTCGGCACCCGCAGCGACCGGATCGCCGTCATCAAGGAGAAGTCCCTGATGAAGCAGGTCTTTCTGGAGCAGGGCATCCCGACCGCGCGCCAGCACGTCGTCACGACCCCGGACGCCGGACGGGCTTTCGTCCGGGAGGTCGGGTATCCCGTGATCGTCAAGCCCGACAACGGCGTCGGCGCCAACGACACCTGGAAGATCAGCAGCGACGCCGAGCTGGATGCGTTTTACGAGCGTCTCCCGCTGGTGCCCTATGTCATGGAGGAGTTCATCGAGGGCGATATCTGCTCCTACGACGCCGTTCTGGATTCGAGGGGAGAACCGCTGTTTGAGTCCATGTCCGTCTACGCGCCGGTGATGGACTGCGTGCTTGATGATCTGGACATCTTCTATTATACCGCGCCGGAGCCCGCACCGCAGTTGCGTGAGCTCGGCCGGAAGACCGTCAAGGCCTTCGGCGTGGACCGCCGCTTCGTCCATCTTGAGTTTTTCTGCCTGGCAAAGGAACGCAAGGGCCTCGGCGGAAAAGGCGATTTCGTCGCGCTCGAGGTCAATATGCGCCCGGCCGGCGGCCGCGATCCGGATATGATGAACTATGCGCATTCGGTGGATGTGTACAAGATCTACGCGGATATGGTGACGACGGACAAGCGCTGGGTCCCGGTCGCCGACCGACAGCTCTACTGCGCGTATTCCGCGCGGAAGAACGGCCATCATTACGCACATACCCACGACGAGATCATGGCGGCTTACGGCGGAAGCATCGTCCGCATCGAAGAGATGCCCCCGATCGACTGGCCGCAGATGGGCCGGTATCTGTACATGGCGCGCTTTGAGACGCTCCCGGAGGTCGAGGCGTTCTTCTCCTATGTCGTCGGCTGACAGGTTTTCCCGCAACACAGGCTCCGCACGCTCTTTGAGCTGCGGAGCCTGTGTGGTTTATTGCCGGCATTGCCGGCCGCTGCTGTCGATGAAGCAGTCTCCCTGCAGCAGCAGCTCCGAGATGGGGACGATCCGGTATCCGTCCGCCAGCAGCGACTCCAGAATCCCCGGCAGAGCCTCCGGCGTGTTTTCGGCGGCGTTGTGAAAGAGCACGATGCTGCCGGGCTGGACCCGGTCGAGCACCCGCCTCTGGATCTCCTGTGCGGAGATACCCTTCCAGTCCAGACTGTCCACGTCCCACTGGATCGCGGTCATGCCGAGAGAACGGACCGTCTGGATCACATGGTCGTCGTACTCGCCGTAGGGACAGCGGAACAGCGTGGGGCTCACGCCGGTGACGGCCTCGATCTTCTGGTTGCAGGCGGTGATGTCCCGGACGATCTCTCCGCTGCTGAGGAGCGAGAAGTGCGCGTGGCTCGAGGAGTGATTCATCACCTCATGCCCGGCCTCATGGAGAGCCTGTACCGATTCCGGATATTTGTCGACCCAGTCCCCGACGACAAAGAAGGTCGTCCGTACCCCATAGCTGTCCAGAATGTCGATGAGCGTCTGCGTGTCCTCGTTTCCCCAGGCGGCGTCAAAGCTGATGGAGATGAGCTTGTCGCTTCGCTGTACGCAGTAGACCGGCAGATCCCGCTTCGAGGCGGCGACGCCGACCAGCATCGGCGTGTTCACCGCCCAGAGGATCAGGACGACCGCGGCGACAAAGCCGACCGCGGACAAGGCGCTCCTGTTCCGGCGCAAAACCGATTTCCAATTCAATTCACATCCCTCCTCGGCACAAGAATATGCGGGCGGGATGTGAAACTTGTGCGGGGAAGAAAAGAAAGAGAGCACACGCGGTCTTGCAGGGGGGGACACTTGACGGGACGCAGAAAAGGCCGCCGCCGCGGAGCGAAAAAGAAAAGGCGGAAATCGATATTGTCCATTGTCAAAATAATACTATTGTAGTACAGTATAGATTAATAATACCATGTCTTGACGGAAACGAGACCCGAATCATTCAACAGAGAGGGGAAGGCTCATGAATGAGATGAGATTCCAAATCAGACCGAAGAAATACGCCGGGGAGTCGTCGGTAGTCTCCATGCGCATGCCCAAGGATATGCTGCGGGAGATCGACGCGGTGGCCGCAAAGACCGGGCGGACACGCAATGAGTTCATGCTGATGAGTCTGGAGTTTGCGCTGGAGCATCTGGAGATCGAAGAGCAATAACGGAGGGAACGCACCATGCCCATCATCAAGTGCAAAATGTGCGGCGGAGATATCCGGCTCGCCGAGGAATTGAACAACTCATTGCCTGCATGAAGTAATAACACGGGAGCGGAGGAGTCGTAAATGTCTAAATTTGTCATCGAATGCCCGCAGTGCGGGAAGTACGCCGAGGGGCGTACCGGATTCTTCGCGCGCAGGAAGATCGACTGCGCGTGCGGCTACACCATCAACGTCCGCACGGACAAGCTCACGGGGCGGGAGTGCCCCCACTGCGGGAACATGGTGGTCTTTGACCAGACCAGGGGAAAGAAGGCCAAATGCCCCGTCTGCGGCGAACAGATCAACACCGTCGACGCGCTGGACAATATGACGGAGTTCTCCTGCGCCCAGTGCGGCGTGCGGCTGCGCACCTCAAAGAGCGCCGAAAAGTACGTCTGCCCGGTCTGCGACTTTGAAAACTTCATCCCCGAGCGCCTGATGTCCGAGCAGATCAAGAAGGACGGTCTCGCCAGCATCATCAAGTACGAGGGCGACAACGACACCCTGATCTGGAAGCACCCCATCGAGGATTTCAACTACGGCTCCCAGCTCATTGTGCATGAGAGCCAGGAGGCCGTCTTCTTCCGCGACGGGCAGGCCCTCGACCTCTTCGGACCGGGCCGCTACACGCTGGAGACCCAGCAGCTGCCGCTGCTGGAGAAGATCTACAAGCTCCCCACCGACACCGAGGGCACCTTCCACAGCGAGGTCTACTTCATCAACAAGACCGTGCAGATGGCCATCAAGTGGGGCACGCCCGAGAAGGTGCGCTTCATCGACCCGCTGACCGGCGTGCCGCTGGAGCTCGGCGCGTCCGGCGAGCTGAACCTCGCCGTCGCCGATTCGAGAAAGCTGCTTGTCAAGCTCGTCGGCACCATGAGGGGCATCGCCTGGGGCGACGGGGACGGCTTCACCAAGTCCGTGCAGGCGAGCTTCCGCCCCCTGATTGCGAACACCGTCAAGACGAATCTCTCCGCGGTCATCAAGGAGAACGCCATCGATCTTCTGGAGATCGACGAGAAGCTCGACCTGATCTCCGATCGCCTGCGCGAGCGCCTGCTGCCCGGTTTTGAGGAATACGGCCTCACGATCCCGCAGTTTTATGTGACGAACGTTGTCCTGCCGGAGAGCGACCCGAACTTCAAGCGCATCCGTGAGCTACATACCATCACGCTCCAGACCCGCGTGTATCAGGCCGAGGCCGTCGTGAAGACCGCGCAGGCCCAGAGCGAGGCGCAGATCAAGACCGCACAGGCCCAGGCCAGAGAGCAGTACCGCACCGCAGAGGAGCAGAGCGCCGCCGCCATCGAGGCCGCGCACCGCGAGGCGGAGCTGCAGCGCCAGACCACCGAGACCGAGGTCGCCCGCAAGGCGGCCGAGCGCCGGGTCATCGCCGCCCAGACCGAGGCGCAGGCCAAGCGCATGGACGGCCTCACCGAGGCCGAGATCATGGCCGCCAAGGGCTACAGCCAGAAGGACGTGCTTCAGGCCGAGGTGCAGAAATCCTACGCCCAGGCCATCGGCGACATGGGCCCCGCGATCTCCGCGGGCGGCGGCGGAAGCGGCCTCATGGGCGATTTGCTGGGTCTCGGCGTCGGCATGGCCGCGGCGACCACCGTCGCGCCCCAGATCGGCAACATGATGAAGGGCATCCAGTTCCCGAACATGACGGGAGAAAGCGCGCCTGCCGCTCCCGCTGCCGACGGCTGGGACTGCTCGGACTGCGGGACGAAGAACATCCAGAGCCGCTTCTGCCCCAACTGCGGAGGCAGAAAGCCCGAGCCGAAGGCCCCCGACGCCTGGGATTGTCCCGCCTGCGGCGCGAGGAACATCCGCTCGAAGTTCTGCCCCGAGTGCGGCGCGCGGAAGCCGGAAGCAGCGGCGGGCTGGACCTGTCCGAGCTGCGGCAAGGCGGGGATCACGAGCAGATTCTGCCCCGAGTGCGGGAGGAAAAAGGACGAATAAAGAAACGGATTGCCGCGTCGCTGCGCTCCTCGCAATGACGTGCAGGAGGAAAACCGGTCGTGCTGTACCGATTTTGCGTCATTGCGAACCAGCGCGCACGTTGCTGCGGCAATCCGTATTCTCCAAAACAGGGATAAAGGAGAAAACCACCATGGCGGCGAAACTACAGTGTGAGATCTGCGGCGGAAAGCTGGTCGGCAAGCCCGGCGGCATTTTCGAGTGCGATTCCTGCGGCACCGAATACTCTACCGAGTGGGCCAAGGCCAAGATCCAGGAGATCACCGGCACGGTCAAGGTCGATGGCACCGTCGAGGTCACCGGCAAGGTGCAGGTGGAGAACGGGGGACCTACGGCGCTGAGCTTGATCAAAAGAGGGATTCAGACGCTGGAAGATCGAAACTGGAGAGAGGCCGAGTCCATTTTCAACAGAGCGCTTGAGATCGACCCCGAAAGCGGCGATGCGTTCTGGGGGCTGTATCTGTGCAAAAAGGAATGGGGCTCGATGCGTGAGGCGCTGCAGCAGGTCTCCGACTGCGTCGTACTGGAAGACGACCGGGGATACTTTCGCCGGGCCAGACAGTATGCGAAAGGACAGCTGGCCGGGCATATCGCCCGTTTGGAGCAGCTCTGGAGACAGGAGGATCAAAGCGAGCTTCTGCCGGAAGAAATGCGGCAGGACTTCGTGGTCCTCAAGGGAGTCCTGTGGTTTGTCGGAGAGCCCGACAGACGAAAGACGATCCGAACGGTCAAAATCCCGTACGGCGTGACGGAAATCGGCAGAGGAGCGTTTTGCGGCTTTGACGGCCTGAAGGAGGTCACGATCCCGGAGAGCGTGAAGCGGATCGGGCCGAGCGCATTCAAAAACTGCAGGGAGCTGTCCTCTCTGGTGATCCCGGACAGCGTGACGTTTATTGAGCCGTACACATTCGACGGATGCCGTAAACTGACCCTGTACGGGAACGCGGGAAGCTACGCGGAGCAGTTTGCCAAAACAAACTGGCTGTTGTTTTCCACGCTGAAAACACAAGAAGAGATCCTTGCGGAACAGGCCGCCAAAAAGGCCGAGGCGAAACGAAAGGCAGAACGCAGGGCCAAACGCGAGGAGCTGAACGAAGAGAAAGACCGGCTGCAGGCGGAGATCCTCACGCTGAAGGGCCTGTTCGCCGGCAGACGCCGCAAGGAGATCGAAGCGCGCTTTCAACAGATCAATGCCGAACTGAAGGAACTGGAATAAAAAAACGGCTCCCCGATTTGGGGAGCTGGCAGAGAGGCTTTATTCATCTTCTTCAAGCTTATCGCCGAAGAGTAGCGCCATGTAGTCGCGGCGGCCGTAGAGGACACGGTCGATCTGCACGGCGTCAGCGGCGACATGATAGAAGATGAGATAGCTGCCGCAGACAAGATACCGGTACGGGATGCTTTGTTTCCCGGCGGCCAGAAGCGGCGAGCCCATTTCGGGAAACTCGCGCAGCGGCCGCATGGCATCTTTGAAGCGCCGGATCATCCGCAGGGCGGCGTCCGGATTGCGGAGCTCCCGGCTGATATAATCGCCGATCTCCCGCATATCCGCCCGTGCCAGCGGGGAGATCACCAGATTAGCCATGATAGCGCACCTCTAATTCGCCGAACACCTCGTCGGCGTCGAGCCAGCCGTCCTGTTCGCCGGAGACGCGGCCCTTGTCCAGCTCGCCCAGCAGCCAGTTCATGGCCTTCATCTTCTCATACTCGCGGTATTCCTCCATATCAAGCACGGCGTAGCGCCCGCGGCCGTTTTTGGTCAGGAACACCGGCTGCCCGACCGCCACGTCGCGCAGTACTTCGCCGTAATTTCGCAGATCGGATACCGGTTTGATGCTCGGCATGAGGATCACATCCTTTCCGAGAATAGTATATACCACCCAACAGCAAAAATCAACGAAAGATTTTACGATAGATTTTAAGAAGAGAGGCGACGTACCATGGCTGTCATCAAATGCAAGATGTGCGGCGGGGATCTCAACATTGTTGAGGATTCCTCCGTCTGCGAATGTGAATAGAAAGAGAGGAATAAACCATGAGCAAAAACAGAGTTCGTTTTTACCTTGCCCTTGCGGTCGTCTTTGCTGCATTCACGGTGATCACCTTTGCTGTACCCTTTGAAAAGAACGCTACGCTCTGGCTGAGCTATGCCTTCGCCCTGCTGGCGCTTGCGGTGCAGATATACGCCTACCCCAAAGCTTTCGGAGGCAAAAGCGCCAAAAGCAAGTTTTACGGGTTTCCTCTCGCTCGGATCTCAACGATCTATCTGCTCGTCCAGCTTGCGCTCAGTCTGGTTTTCATGCTGGTGGGCTCTTTTGTTCCCGCCTGGATCCCCGTGATCCTCTTCAGCCTGCTGTTCGCCGCGGCGGCGGTCGGCTTGATCGCCGCGGATGCGGTAAAAGAGGAAGTCGAGCGGCAGGATGCGGCGCTGAAAGCCAATGTCGAGACCATGCGTACCCTCCGGTCCAAGGCTGTCTCCGTCGCCGACCGCTGCGAGGACGCGGAGACGAAGAAGGCGCTGAACGCCTTTGCCGAGGCTCTGCGCTTCTCCGACCCCGTGAGCAGCTCCGCCACCGCGGACATCGAGAAAAACCTCGCCGGGCTGCTGGAAGAACTGGGAAATGCCGTGCTGGAGAAGGATTACCCCGCCGCGCAGACCTTATGCGCCAAAGCCTCGGCGCTGCTGGCCGACCGCAACCGGATCTGCAAGCTGAACAAATAACGACAGCGTTTTTAACAAGACGCCGCATCGGCGTTTCAATGTGTAGACAAACCCCTTTGCACGTCATTCCGAGCCAGCGCGCACGCTGGCGTGGGAATCCGCTTTTCCCG
>JAUNNC010000243.1 GCA_030531585.1 Eubacteriales bacterium
GTGCCGCCGATGTAGAACAGGTCCGACAGCTCCGCGATGTCGGCAAGCGTCAGGTCGCTCTCGGGGCTCATGAGCCCGTAGCCGAGGCGCGCGCCGTCGATGTACAGGGGCAGGGCGTATCTGCGGCAGGTCTCCGAGAGCGCCGTCAGCTCCGCCTTCGTGTAGAGCGTGCCGAACTCGGTCGGGTGGGAGATGTAGACCATGCCCGGACGGACCATGTGCTCGTTGGCCTCGTCGCCGAGGAAGCGCTCCATATAGCACGCGAGGGTCCCGGCGGCGAGCTTGCCGTTTTCCTGCGGCAGGGCGATCACCTTGTGGCCGCTGAACTCGATGGCCCCGGCCTCGTGGGTGTTGACGTGGCCTGTGTCGGCGGCGACGACGCCCTCGTAGCTGCAGAGCATGGACGAGACGGCGATGAGGTTGGTCTGGGTGCCGCCGGTCAGAAACTGGATCTGCAGGTCGTCCCGGCCGCAGGCGGCGCAGATCTTTCGCTTGGCTTCTTCCGTGTCCGGATCGGAGCCGTAGCCCTGCAGCGTGACAAGGTTGCGTTCGGCGAAGCGCTCCAGGATTTTCGGATGCGCGCCTTCGGTGTAGTCGGATGCAAAGGACAGCATGGTGTTCCCTCCCCTGTTCGTTGCAAAAAGAGGCAGCGACCCGCTGCCTCTTTTGCTTTTTTGTTTCCATTCGTTTTTTGTCAGGACATGCGCCTGACAAAAACGCTTCTCAGCTCTCCGGTGTGCGAGCGCAGCGAGCGCATGCAGAGAGCTGCGAACCTCGTCTTACGCTTCCCCGCGCTCGCGCAGGGCGTCCTTGCGGCTGAGATCGATGCCGCGCGGGCCGATGTTGGTGACCTTGACCCAGGTCATGTCGCCGACCTTGAGCACATCCTCGACCTTCTCGGTGCGCTTGAACTCGAGGTCCTTGATCTTGACCAGGCCGTCCTTGCCGGGGGCCAGCTCGACCCAGGCGCCGAAGTCGGAGCGGATGTTGCTGACCTTGCCGTAGTAGAGGGCGCCGACCTCGGGCTCGAAGCAGATGTCCTCGATGGTCTTGCGTGCGGCGCGGCAGGCCTCGATGTCGGAGGAGGCGATGAAGATGGTGCCGTCGTCGTTGATGTCGATCTTGCAGCCGGTGTCGGCGGTGATCTTCTGGATGACCTTGCCGCCGGAGCCGATGACCTCGCGGATCTTGTCGGGGTTGATCTTCATCTGGATCATCTTGGGCGCGGTCTTGGCGAGCTCCTTGCGCGGCTCGGCGATGGCCTTGAGCAGGATGCAGTCAAGGATCTGGAAGCGGGCCTCCTTGGTGATGGCGAAGGCCTCCTTGACGATCTCGTGCTTGAGGCCGTCGTTCTTGAGGTCCATCTGGATGGCGGTGATGCCGGCCTTGGTGCCGGCGACCTTGAAGTCCATCTCGCCGTGGAAGTCCTCGACGCCCTGGATGTCGATGAAGGTGGTGAAGTCGTCGCCGTCCTGGATCAGGCCGCAGGAGATGCCGGCGACGGGGGCCTTGATGGGCACGCCCGCGTCCATGAGGGCGAGGGTGGTGCCGCAGATGGAGCCCTGGGAGGTGGAGCCGTTGGAGGACAGGACCTCGGAGACGACGCGGATGGCGTAGGGGAAGTCCTCGACCTCGGGGATGACGGCCTCGAGGGCCTTCTCGACCAGCGCGCCGTGGCCGTACTCGCGGCGGTTGGTGGAG
>JAUNNC010000100.1 GCA_030531585.1 Eubacteriales bacterium
GAAGGAGCTGGGCTACCGGCCGAACGTCATGGCGCGGGCGCTGCGGCAGGGCCGCGGCCGGGTGATCGGCGTGGTGGTGCCGCGCCTGCACATGGCGATCTTCTCCGAGATCCTGCAGGGCATCGAGGCCCAGGCGCAGACCCTGGGCTACATGACGACGGTCTGCGTGACCGAGGATGACGCGAAGGTCGAGAAGGACCGGCTCAACCGCCTGCGCGACAGCGGCGTCGACGGGATCATCATCGCCGGCACGGGCCGCAACGGCCGCCTGCTGCGGGACATGCAGGCGGGCGGGGTGCCGGTGGTGCAGCTCGTGCGGCGGCAGGAGCTGGAGCTGAGCAGCGTCGTCGCCGATTACGAGAGCTGCGGGCACGACGCGGTCAAATTCCTCGCCTCCAAGGGCTGCCGCCGGATCGGCCTGATCGCCGGGGCGCAGCACCTGGCCCCCTATCACGGACGCTATGAGGGCTACCGCAAGGCCATTGCGGAGCTGGGGCTGGAGGAGTTCACCAGCAGCTCCGACAAGCAGGTCAACAGCTTCGGCTACGGCCACGAGTGCGCCCTGCAGCTTCTGGACGAGAACCCCGACCTCGACGCGATCATCGCCTGCATCGACGTGCAGGGCCTCGGCGCGATCCGGGCCGCGGCGGAGCGGGGGCTGAAGATCCCGGAGCAGATCAAGATCATGAGTCTGACCGGCCACCGCGTCGGGCGCATGCTCGAGACGACGATGACCTCGATGGAGATGCCCGCGTTCCAGATGGGCGAGGCCGCGGCGAAGCTCGTGATCGAGGCGCTCGAGGCCGACCCCGGTCACAAGGCCGCGCGGCGGCACATCAACTTCGCCACCACCCTCGTCGAGCGCGAGAGCACCTGAGTATATAAAAGAACACGCCGAGGAAGCGGCTTTCCGCTTCCCCGGCGTGTTTTGTTTTTGGCCCGCTCACTCCACGGTGACGGACTTGGCGAGGTTCTTGGGCTTGTCGATGTCGCAGCCCTTCTCCTTCGCGGCGTAATAGGCCAGCAGCTGCAGCGGCACCACCGCCAGCGCCGCGGAGAAGACGGTCTCCACCCGCGGGATGAAGATCACGTCGTCCGCCTGGGAGACGATCTTCCGGTTGTCCCGGAAGGCCAGCGCCAGTACCTTGGCGCCGCGCGCCTTGACCTCGACGATGTTCGAGAGCGTCTTGTCGGCGATCGCCTCGTTGCAGCAGACCGCGATCACGGGCTGATTCTCCTCGATCAGCGCGATGGTGCCGTGCTTGAGCTCGCCCGCGGCGTAGGACTCGGCGTGCAGGTAGGAGATCTCCTTCATCTTCAGCGCGCCCTCGAGGGCCACGGCGTAGTCCGTGTTGCGCCCGATGAAGAACAGGGAGCGGCTGGAATAGCGGCTCGCCACGGCCGGGAGCTGCCAGTTCATGTCGATGGTCTGCTGGATGCGCCGCGGCAGCTCCATCAGCTCATGCACAAGGGCCTTGTAGCGCGCCTCGTCGATCCGGCCGAGCCTGTCGGCGGCGTAGAGGGCGAAGAGGTACAGCACCGCCAGCTGCGTGGTGTAGCCCTTGGTCGTGGCGACCGCGATCTCCGGCCCCGCCCAGGTGTAGAGCGTGTGGTCGGCGAGCTTGGCGATCGTGCTGCCCACGACGTTCACAATGCCCAGCACCGTCGCCCCGCGCGCCTTGCACTCCTTGAGCGCGGCGATGGTGTCGGCGGTCTCGCCCGACTGGGAGATCACCAGCACCAGCGTGTGCTCGTCGACCATCGGATCGGAGTAGCGCAGCTCGCTGGCCAGCTCCACCTGCACGGGGATGCGGCAGAGCCTCTCGATGGCGTAGCGGCCCGAGCAGCCCGCGTAATAGGCCGAGCCGCAGGCCGTGATGACGATCTTGTTGATGCTCCTGAGCTGCTCGGCGGTGAGCTCGAAATCGTCGAGGCAGACGCGCCCCTCGTGCAGGCGCGGGGCGATGGCCGCCTTGACCGCGGCGGGCTGCTCCATGATCTCCTTGAGCATGAAGTGCTCGTAGCCGCCCTTCTCGGCGGCCTCCACGCTCCAGGTCACGCGGCTGACGGGCTTTTTCGTCTCGCGGCCCGTGCAGTCGTAGACCGTCACGGCGTCAGGCGTGAGCACGGCGAACTCCCCGTCCTCCATATAGATCACGTTCTTGGTGTGGGAGACCAGCGCCGTCACGTCGGAGGCGAAGTAGTTCTCCCCCACCCCGACGCCGAGGATCAGGGGGCTGGCCTCGCGCACGACATAGAGCGCGTCCGGCGTGTCGGTGCAGAGGATGCCGAGGGCGTAGGAGCCCTCGAGCCGGGCCGCGGTCTTCATGACGGCGGCCTTGACGTCGCCGTCGTAGTACAGCTCCAGCAGATGGACGATGGTCTCGGTGTCGGTCTCGCTGTGGAAGACGTAGCCGTCGGCAATCAGCTCCTCGCGCAGGGCGAGGTAGTTTTCAATGATGCCGTTGTGCACGACGGCGAAGCGCCCGTCGTTCGAGACGTGGGGGTGGGCGTTGAAGTCGGTGGGCGCGCCGTGCGTGGCCCAGCGGGTGTGGCCGATGCCGACCGTGCCGGGCACCGCGGCGCCGTCCTTCGTCTTCTCGCAGAGCTTCGCGATGCGGCCGCTGACCTTCTCGACCTCGATGGCCCCGTCATGCACGACGGCGATGCCCGCCGAGTCGTAGCCGCGGTACTCGAGCCGCCCCAGGCCCTTGAGCAGGATGGGCGCCGCCTGGCGGCTCCCGGTGAATCCGACGATCCCACACATAACGTTAACTCTCCTTTTCACACGTTTCAGACAAAAAATGGGGACGCCGGCAAAGGGGGCTATAACCCACGCCTTTGTCGGTGTCCCGCAAAAAATATAGTCTTCTTTCCCGCGCTTGTCAAGAGAAAGCGTCCGCCCGGACCGCAGCGGCGCAGTCGGAATCAAATGCGTATCAAAATAAAATTAATTTGTATAAAAAATGGATACATTTTGGAATCACCCTCGGCAATCCTACACTTTTTTGTTGGAAAAAATGCGCTTCCCTCTTGTCTGGAGAATGGTTTTATGTTAATCTAAGGTGAAGTATTATGGTGATGGGATCAGTGCGCCCTCCGCGCGCTGACCGGCTCCCGGAACGGGTCCGTATCACCGCAGAGTCAAAGGAAGTAAGACAGAATGAGAAACCGCTTGATCAGGGTCTTGCTCTTCACGCTGGCGCTTTCGCTGCTGGCTGTGTCTTACTGCGCCTTTGCGTACGCGGACGGCGAGGTCCGCGCCGTCGCGCCCGCGTCAGGTACGGGCGGTCCCGAGGCGAGTCACGGCTTCGATGTGATCGGCAGCTTCGGCGGGTCGGACGTGGCGTCCACCGTCGGCAGCGCGGGCTTTCGCACCTGGCTGCGCATCGGCGCGGACACGCCGATGCTGCTCGGCAGCAACGGGAGCTTGTTCTTCGGCCAGAATTACGGGGACGACAGGGTCCGCGTCACCCTGACGAGCTCGCCCGGCTTCGACGGGAAGGCCGTGATCATCACCTATACGGTCCAGAACATCTCCTCGGCCGAGGAGAGCTCCGAGGGCGCGGATCAGGGACTTGTGATCCGGGTCGGCAGCTGCGGCAGCACGACCGTCGGCGGCGACACCGACGCTGCCATCGTTCCCCGGGGCGGCGGCTTCGTCTCGGAGAGCGGCGGCCTCTCGCTGCTGGTCTTCCCCACTTCCTATAGCTTTTCCGGCTCCTTCTTCGGCGCCGCCTGCGCGGGGGAAGCCAACCTGTTCTCCCGTGACCAGGACTGCGACATGTCCTGGTACTGGTACATATACCTTCAGCCCGGCCAGACGGCTGTCCGTTCGGTTGCGATCGCCGTCGGCAATCAGCAGCGCCGCTGCGTGTATCTCGATCCCAACGGCGGCGTCAACCGCAACAGCACTGTCGGCGTGAGGCAGGAGCGCCTGGCGATCGCCGGCACCGCCTTCCCGCTCCCCCCCACGCCGTTCGAGCGCGGCGGCTATCGCTTCCTGGGCTGGGCCGTCAATGAAGAGGCGGAAGCCCCGAACTATCTGGACGAGAGCCTGATTCCCGCCGATCAGATCTACGAGGGCCTGATCCTGTACGCGGTCTGGCAGGACAAGAGTCTCCAGACCATCGAGGCCTCGGATCTCAGCATCCCGTACGGGGATCCCGGTGCGGTGCTGCCGGCCAGGAGCAGCGACGGCAAGCTCTCCTTTGCGGTCAAGACCGGCGCCGACGTCATCTCCATCGACGCAAAGACCGGCGCGATCACGACCAAACAGACCGGCACGGCGACCGTCACGATCACCGCCGCCGCGACCAACGAATACAATGAAACGAAAAAGGACGTCACCGTGACGGTCACGCCGAAGCAGCTTGAAAAAACGATGCTGACGCTCACGCCCGAAACGCTCCCCTTCTCCGGAGACACGGTGCGGCCGACGATCTCCGTCCGCCACGGCGACAAGGCCATGATCCGCGGGACGGACTATGAGATCGACGCCTCCAGCGTGCTGACAGCCTCGGCGCTGGGCGAATACCGCATCACGATCAACGGTCTTGGCAACTACAGCGGCAGCACGAGCGCCGTCTGGAAGATCGCAAAAACCGTGCCCACCGCACAGGTCAGCGCTTACAGCGGCACCTACGACGGGGCCGCGCATCCCCTGCTGAAGGTGAACGCCCACACGGGCGGCACGCTCGAGTTCAGTCTGAACCAGGCCGGGCCCTGGTCGACCGCCGTTCCCGCGGCCGCCGACGCCGGGAGCTATACCGTCTGGTACCGGATCGTGGGGGATGCGTTCTGGCTCGACGCCTCTCCCGTCTCCTGCACGGCGGAGATCGCCCGCAAGGCGGTCTCGGTCTCCGGCATCACCGTTTCCGACAAGGTTTACGACGCCAGCACCTCCGCGCAGCCTGTTTTCGACCGGGCGCAGATCGCCGGGGTCTGCTCCGGCGACGACGTAAAGCTGCACTCTGCGGACGGGCAGTTTGCCGACGCGGACGCCGGGCAGGACAAGCGCGTGCGCATCTCCGCCATCACCCTCGGCGGGAGTGACGCGCACAATTACATCCTCGGCGCGCAGCAGCAGACAGAGACGACCGCCTCCATCTCTCCGCGTCCGATCACCATCCGGGCCAGGGATCAGGCCATCCCCCTGTACGGCAGCATCACCCAGGGCACGGAGCAGGTGACCGTAAGCGGAGCCGGTCTGTGCCGCTACGATACGCTGCGCTCCGTCTGGCTCTCCATGCCCTCTTCTCTCGGCGAGGACGGCACGGGCAGCATCACCCCCAGTCAGGCCGTGATCGTGCGAAGCGGCTCGACGCAGGATACGACGAAAAACTATACCATCACCTATGAGCCCGGCAAACTGACCGCGGAGCGGCGCGAGGTGAAGCTGTCCTGGTCGAACACGGAGTTCGTCTACGACGGCAAGTCCCATGTCCCGACCGCGAGGGTCTCCGGCACGCAGTACGGTGAGGTCCTCTCGGTTCAGGTCAGCGGCGCGAAGGTCGCCGCCAACCCCGAGGGCGAGGAGTATGTCGCCAAGGCGGTCGGCCTCAGCGGCACCAACGCCCTGTTTTACAAGCTGCCCGAGGCGGCGGAGCAGAGCTTCGTCATCACCCCCCGGTCGCTGGAGCAGGACGCCATTACGGTGGAATACAAGCCCGACGACGAGATCTCCGTGATCGGTCCCGTCCCCAACGACGGCAAGGCGTACGGCTTCAAGTCCATCGTGGTCTATGACGGGACGCGGAGGCTGACCAAGGACGTCGACTATACGCTCGACAGCCATTTCTCCACGATCTACGGGCCCCACACGCTGCACATCACCGGCAAGGGCAACTATGAAGGCCGTCTTTCCCGCGACTGGACGATGATCGGCGACGGGCTGGTCTCGGCCGGCGTGGACGTCAAGAACGGCGCCGCCCTCGTCTATTGGAACAACGCCTCCGAGGATCTGGCCGAGCGCCTGCTGGACGACGGGGACCGCCTGGTACGCGAGGAGTACGGCACGCCGACCGATGTGCTCCTGTCGATACGCCCCGCGGTCACGCCCTCCGGGATCTCCGCCAAGGCCGGGCAGATCGGCGAGACGGTCGCCGTAAACTACGATCTCTCCCTGTACAAACGGATCGGCAACGATATGGAGCTCATCCGCGATACGGACGGCATCTCCATCTCGGTCACGCTCGACATCCCGCAGGAGCTGCGCAAGGCACCGCTCGGCTACTACCGCAGCTTCTCGCTGATCCATCTGCACGACGGCACGGCCGAGGTCCTCGCCCAGGGCACGGGACGGAGCTTCACCTTCACCACGACGCGCTTCTCTTCCTATGCCATCAGCTATCGGGACATTCAGCTCCCGCCGACCGCCAGTCCCCCGACCGGCGACACCGCACAGCTTCCGCTGTGGAGCGCTCTGCTCCTGTTCTCCGCCTGCGGCCTGCTCTGTCTGATTCGGAAAAAGCGCGGAGCCTGAACAGCATACATATTTATAATGAGCACGCCGTCCGGTTTTCCGGGCGGCGTGTTTCGATATTTGTCTTGCCGGACGCCGGAACTTGTGGTATTCTGCGGAGTGGGTGCGGGAAGCGGAGAATTCACAGTTTTTTCACCCCTTGCCGGTGTGTTGTGATACAATTTCAAAAAGGAAATCTTTTTGAAGGTGAACGCATGAAGGAAAAACTTGCCCGTTTCATGGTCGGAAGAAACGGCAACGATCAACTGAATCTGTTCCTGCTGGGGCTGGACGTCGTGCTGCTCATCGCGGCCTCCCTCGTGCGCGGCAGCGCCGGGCGCGTCCTGTACCTGCTGACCTTCGCGCTGCTGGGCTGGACCTATTTCCGTATGCTCTCGCGCAACCTTGTCCGCCGCCGTCAGGAGAATGAGCGCTATCTGCGCGCGCAGTACCGCTTCGCCGCCGCTGTCAAGCTGCGCCGGGAGAAGTGGGTGCAGCGCAGGGACTACAAGTTTTTCACCTGCCCCTCCTGCAAGACCACGCTCCGCGTCCCGCGCGGACACGGCAAGATCAAGATCGTCTGCCGCAAGTGCGGCAACACCTTCACGGGGAAGAGCTGATGTTCGGCTATCTCGTCGCGGCGGACGGCGTTCTGGAGCCGGAGGAGCTTCGCCGCTACAGGTCGGTCTACTGCGGCCTGTGCAGGAGCCTGGCGCGCTGCTACGGGCAGGGGGCTCGCCTGACGCTCACCTATGACATGACGTTCCTGGTGCTGCTTCTGAGCTCGCTGTACGAGCCGGAGGAGACCGCAGGCGCGCACCGCTGTCCGCGGCACCCTCTGGAGAAGCACGCCTACTGCGTCAGCGAGGTCTCGGATTACGCCGCCCGCATGAATCTCGCCCTGGCCTATCTCAAATGCCGGGACGACTGGAAGGACGAGCGCCGTATCACCGCCCTGGCCGAGGCCAGGACGCTCGAGAGAAGCTGGCGGGAGACCGCGCGTCTCTATCCGCGCCAGTGCGGCGCCATGGAAGAGGCGCTGGACGCGCTGACAAAGCTCGAGGAGAGCGGCGCGGAGGACCCCGACGCGGCCGCCGCGTGCTTCGGCAGACTGATGGAGGAGGTCTTCGTGCTGCGCGAGGACCGCTGGTCGGACACGCTGCGGCACATGGCAAACGCGCTGGGGCGTTTCCTCTACCTGATCGACGCGGCCGTGGATCTGGAGGACGACGCCAAGACCGACAGCTACAACCCCTTCCGCTCCCTCGCCGGACGGGAGGACAACGCGCAGCGCTTCACCGAAATCCTGAAGATGCCCCTCGGCGAATGCCTGTTCTGGTTCGACCGGCTCCCGCTCGTGCAGGACGTCGGGCTGATGCAGAACATCCTCTGCGTGGGGCTTTGGCTCCGCTTCAATCAGAAATACAGCAGGAAGGATCCGTAAATGGTTCAGGACCCGTACAAGGTCTTGGGGCTTGCCCCGGACGCCTCCGACGAGGAGGTCAAAAAAGCCTACCGCGAGCTGGCTAAAAAGTATCATCCCGACCTCCATCCCGGCGATGAAGAGGCCGCCCGGAAGATGAACGACATCAACACCGCTTACGACCAGATCAAGAGCGGCAACATCCCGTCCGCTTCCTCCGGCCCCTACGCGTACCAGGGGCAGAGTCAAAACGGCGCCCAGCAGGACTACAGCGGGTGGACGAACTGGTACGGCTGGGCCGGGCAGCAGACGCAGCAGACCGAGCGCAGCGAGTATACCGCCGCCCGCAGCTACATCCGAAACGGCATGTACCGGGAGGCGCTCAACGCGCTGTCCGGCGTGCCCGATCCCGAGCGCGACGGCAAGTGGTACTATCTCTCGGCCGTGGCCAATTTCTATCTGGGCAACAAGGTCACGGCGCTCGAGCATGCCAGGCGCGCCGTGGAGATCGAGCCCGGCAACGAGGATTACCGCCGTCTGCTGCAGCAGCTTCAGGCCGGCGGGGATTTCTACGACCGCTACGCGGGCA
This sequence comes from Eubacteriales bacterium, assembly GCA_030531585.1. Taxonomy (GTDB): domain Bacteria; phylum Bacillota; class Clostridia; order Oscillospirales; family Oscillospiraceae; genus Limivicinus. The sequence continues at coordinate 8,476 of JAUNNC010000100.1, forward strand.
GCTACACCCGCTCCGTCAACCTCAATCCGCTGTGGCTGGGGCTGTGCGCCGCCTCGCTCTGCACCGGCGGCCGCTGCGGCTTCCTGCCGCTGGTTTTCTGCTGCTGAGGAGAACAAACAAGCGGGCGGCGCGTCTGCGCCGCCCGTTTTCGTGTGTGAGGGTCTTGTATGTCTGAATCCTATTACCGCGAGGCGCTCCGCCTCGGTCAGAGGGAATGCGCCG
>JAUNNC010000101.1 GCA_030531585.1 Eubacteriales bacterium
CGAGGTCCCCGTAGCCAGTCCGTCGACGCCGTCCGTGATGTTGACGGCGTTGACCGTGCCGACGATGACGAAGGCGGCGAAGATGAAGAACAGCCATTCGGGCATGTAGACGATACGCTGGGAAAACGGGAGATACAGGTGGGTATGCACAAAGCCGGTCTGCCGCATGATCAGGATGAACACCAGCGCCGCAGCCAGCTGCAGCAGGAACTTGGCTCTGGTGGACAGGCCCATGTTCTCTTTTTTCTTAAGCTTTTCCCAGTCGTCCAGAAAGCCGATCGCGCCGAACACCAGGGCGAACAGCAGCACGAAGATGTGCTCGAAGCGTCCGTGGAGCATACCGTCCGCGCCAACGGTCAGGCAGCAGAGCGTCACGGCAAGGATGAACATCACGCCGCCCATGGTAGGGGTTCCGCTTTTGTTCTTATGCCAGACCACTTCGCTTTTGATCTCCTGCCCCAGCTTCTGTCTGCGCAGCCAGGGAACGTAGAATTTCCCGAAGGCGCTGGCGAACAGAAAAGCCAGGACGAAGGAAGTTATCAGCTTGATCGTCATAGGGTTCTCCCGGTTTCAGGGACGGTCAACGTCCTTGTTTTCGTTTCTGCAGATGCTCCGCGACGATTTCGCGCTCATCCATGTGGTGCTTTTCATGGCCGATGATCTGGTAGTCCTCATGGCCTTTCCCGGCAAGCAATATTACATCACCTTTGCCCGCGTTGTCAATAGCCCAGCAGATCGCTTCGATCCGGTCGCAGATCACTTTGGAGGCGGCGCGCCCTTTTTTGAGGCCCGGGAGGATCTCATTGATGATCGCCATCGGCTCCTCGGTACGCGGATTGTCGCTGGTCACGATAACGAGATCGGCGTTCTGCGCGGCGATCGCGCCCATGATGGGCCGCTTGACGCGGTCCCGGTCGCCGCCGCAGCCGAAGAGCACCGTGAGCCGTCCCTTCGTCACGGGCCGCAGCGTCTTGAGCGCCTTTTCCAGCGCGTCCGGCTTGTGGGAATAGTCGATGAGGATGCTGTAATCCCCGTCCGTGGGGACGGACTCCATCCGTCCCTTGACGCCTTTCGCCGAGCCGAGCCCCTCGGCGCAGTCGTGCAGGGTCAGGCCGAGGCAGAGTCCCGCCGCCGTCACGCTCAGCGCGTTGTACACCGAGAACATCCCCGGGATCGCGAGCTTCGTCAGCGCGAGTTCTCCGGCGCTGACCGCCGCAAAGCGCACGCCCGAGGCGGTGAGCCGGATGTCCTTGGCTACGAGATCGGCGCCGTTGTCCTCTGCCGAATAGGTAAAGATCGGGCACTTCGCTCCCTCGGCCATAAAGGCGGCGCGTTCGTCGTCGGCGTTGATGCAGCCGACGCGGCACTGGGAGAAGATCTTCCGCTTGGCCTCGGCATAGGCCTCCATGGTCCCATGCAGATCGAGATGGTCCTGCGAGAGATTGGTGAACACGGCCACGTCGAAGGTGATGCCCGCGACGCGCTCGAGCGTCAGGGAGTGCGAGGAGACCTCCATCACCACATGGGTACAGCCCGCGTCTGCCATCTGGCGAAAGAGCCTGTGCAGCTCATAGCTCTCGGGCGTAGTGTGCTCGGTGTGCAGGAGCTCGCCGCCGATCATGTTGCCGTTGGTCCCGATGAGGCCGACCTTCGCGCCGAGCTGACTCTCCAGCACATGCTTGAGGATCTGGGTCGAGCTGGTCTTGCCGCTGGTCCCGGTAAAGCCGATGACCTTCATCTCTCCGGCGGGGTTGCCGAAGAAATCGCGGCTGGCGATGGCAAGCCCGTACCGGCAGTCGGCGATCCTGACATAGGGCGTCCCGTCGGCGGGCGCGTCCTCGCACAGCACGGCAGCTGCGCCGTTTGCGATCGCCTTGGGGATGAAGCGGTGTCCGTCGGCCTCGAAGCCCTTGATGGCGACGAAGAGATCCCCCGGCTGTGTCTTGCGCGAGTCGTAGCTGATCCCGGAGATCTCGGTCTCCGGATCGGCGCAGAGCTCCAGAACCGGGATATTTTCCAGCAGTTTCCCAAGCTTCATATCCGTTCCCGCTTATACTTGCTGTCAGTATTTCCCCAGCATGGTCTCGTCCTGATCGACCAGCGTCACCTCGAGCACGGTCCCGTGCTCGGCGAGCGACCCGGCAGGCAGGCTCTGTGCGCTGACGGTCCGTTCTCCGCCGAGCGCGCTGCGGGTATTCAGATACAGTCCATAAAACGACAGCGTATCGCGCGCCTCGTCGTAGCGCATGCCCGTGAGATCCGGCACGCATTCGTTTTCGTGCGAGATGTCCGCGCCGAGGTAGAGGATGATCTCGGTCCCCTCCGCGATCTCACTGCCCGCCGCCGGGAGCTGATCGGTCACGGTCTCGCCGTCCCCGATGGTCCGGCAGCGGAGGCCCGCAGCCCTCACGCTTTCTGCCGCCTCGGCGAGCGTCATGCCCACGCATGCGGGCATCCGCGCCTCGACGGCGCCGCCGCTGTCCGGCACAGCGCCGAGATAGGGCAGGATATCCGCGAGCATCCGCCCGACGACGGGCGCGGCCATCTGGCCGCCGCTGACATAGACCCCGGATTTGTCCGAGGGCGTGTCGAGAAACACCAGCAGCACGATCTTCGGATCGTCCGCCGGAGCAAAGCCGATGAAGGAGACGATATACTCCTTTTGCCCGGTCCTGGCCTCGAGGCTGACCTTCTCGCTGGTCCCCGTCTTTCCGCCGATGCGGTAGCCGGTGACGGCGGCGTTGCGGCCGGTCCCCTCCTTCGGGTCGCCGACCACCTGCTCCAGGATGGCGCGCACCTGCCGGCTGGTGTTTTCGCTGATGACCTGCCGCACGACATGCGGCTCGCGGTTCATGGTGACGGTCCCGTCCGGGGCGACGATCTGCCGCACGACGTAGGGCTCCATCAGATAGCCGCCGTTGACGCAGGCGCTGACGGCGCACACGAGCTGCAGCGGCGTGATGGTAAAGGTCTGGCCGAAGGAGGCCGCCGCGAGCTGCGAGAGGTTTTTCTTCGAGCAGAAGGTGTTCCGGCTCCACCAGATGCTGCCGCTCTCCCCCGAGAGATCGACGCCGGTGCGCGCGCTGAGACTCGCGTCCGGGTCGTCGGAGAGCTTCAGAAAGCCGAAGGCCTCGCAGTAGTCGTAGAAGCGCTCGGCCCCGACGCGCAGTCCGATGTTGACAAAGGCGGCGTTGCAGGAGTGCTGCACCGCCTGCGTCAGGCTCTGGCTGCCGTGTCCGCCGCTCTTCCAGCAGCGGATGGGGTTTGTGCGGCCGGTTACGTTGACGCTGCCGCCGCAGTAAAAGCTGTCCGAAAGGCTGACCTTTCCCTCCTCGAGGGCCATGGCCAGCGTGATGATCTTGAAGGTGGAGCCCGGCTCATAGGTATCGGACAGGGCCTTGTTGCGCCACTGTCTGGCCTGGGCCGCCTGGATCCGTTCAGCACGCTCGGCATCGCTCTGTGCCTCGTCGGCCTGCTCCTGCGCCCTCTCCCCGATCGTCAGGAAGTCGTTCGGGTCGTAGTCGTCGAGAGAAGCCATGGCGAGGATCGCGCCGGTCTTCGGGTCCATGGCGATCGCGCCGGCGCCGTTGACGGCGTCGTAGTCCAGTGCCGCCTGCCGCAGATGCTTTTCCACATAATACTGCACCGTGGCGTCAAGCGTCAAGACGATGTCGCTGCCCTCCTGCCCCGCCCGGTAATCCTCATAGCGGGAGAACAGCAGCTCGCTGCCGTAGGCGTTGGTCGCCCGCAGCGAGCGCCCCGCCGTACCGCTCAGGACCTCGTCGTACCGCGCCTCGATCCCCTCGAGACCGGTATTGTCGGTGCCGACGAAGCCGAGCAGATGACAGGCCAGGCGGGAATTGGGATAATAGCGCTTGGTGTCCGCCTCGAGACGCACGCCCTTGAGTCCGTGCTCGGCCTTGAAGGCGCGGACCCGGTCCGCCTGCTCGCGTTCGAGCTTGCGGGCGGCGGTGACGTACCAGCTCCCCTTGCGGCCCGTCTTCTCGTAGAGGTCGTCCGGATCGGCACCCAGGATCTCGGCCAGGCCGCGGGCGATCAGCTCGCGGTCCTCTCCGTCGGCCTCGATCTCCATCGGACTGAAATAGACGTTTTCGACCGTCGCGCTGACGGCCAGCGGATTGAAGTTCGTGTCGGTGATCGTCCCGCGCGCCGCGGCTCCCTTTGTCTCGCGCAGCTGCTGCTCGAGCGCGAGCGACTCGTAAAAATCATGCTGGCTGATCTGCAGGCGGTAGAGCCGCGCCAGCAGTACGGCCAGCATCCCGATTCCGAACAGCGCGGCCAGCGCCGCGCCGCGCCGGAGCATCTGCCGGCTCAGCCGGACGGCCTGTTCGCCGCCCCTGTTTTCCTGTTTCATGTTCCGCCCCCGCATGAAGAATCCTCTCCATTGTATTCGGAGGCTCAACACCTTATCCCAGATACTCGATCTCTATCAGCTGGCCCTGTACCGGATGCTGCATGCCGAGCCGCGTGACCGCGGTCTCCTCCAGCTCCTCGAGCGTCGGGCTGCTCTCAAGCCGGATCTCCAGCAGCTTCCCCTCGTCCTGCGCCGCCCGGATCGCGGACTCCAGCTCCTCGATCTTCCCCTGCAGGCGGACCAGCCGGATCTGCCAGAACAGGCCCAGCACCAGAAGCAGGGCCGAAAAGCTCAGGCACACGAAGCGAAACAGCCGTTCCGAGCGCTCTCTCCGTTTTGTCATACCCGTTCGGCCACGCGGAGCTTGGCGCTGCGCGCCCTTGGGTTTGCCGCGAGCTCCTCCGGCCCCGGCAGAATGGGCTTGCGGCTGACGCTCCGCAGCGTACGCACGAAGCCGCAGGTGCACACCGGCGCCTCCCGCGGGCAGGTGCAGCCGTTCTCCCGCGCCTGGATGGCGTTTTTGACGATACGATCCTCGAGCGAGTGGAAGCTGATTACGCACAGTCTCCCGCCCGGGTTGAGCTTGTCCGGCGCCGTCTCCATCATGGCGGACACCGCGCCGAGTTCATCGTTGACGGCGATGCGGATGGCCTGAAACGTGCGCTTGGCCGGATGCTGCTTCTCCCGCAGCGCGGGCGCCGGCATGGCGGAGCGGATCACGTCGACCAGCTCGAGCGTCGTCTCGATCGGGCGTTCCTCTCTCCGCCGGAGGATCGCCGCGGTGATGCGCCTGGCATATCGCTCCTCGCCGTATTCCCACAGGATACGGTTGAGCCTTGCTTCGTCCCAGGTGTTGACTACCTCGTAGGCGCTGAGAGCGGCCCCGCCGTCCATGCGCATGTCGAGCCGCGCGTCCTCCATATAGGAAAAGCCGCGCCCGGCCTCGTCGAGCTGCGGTGAGGAGACCCCGAGATCGAACAGCATCCCGTCGACGCCCTCGATCCCCAGGGAATCGAGGATCGCCGCCGCGTCGGCAAAGTTCCCGTGCACCAGCGTCACACGCTCCGCAAAAGGCGCAAGACGCCTTCCGGCTCTCTCGATGGCCGTGGCGTCTCGGTCGATGCCGACGAGACGGCCGCTCGTGAGGCGGGAGGCGATCTCATACGAGTGGCCTCCCAGGCCGAGCGTTCCGTCCAGATAGATTCCGTCGGGCCTGATATTCAGATTCTCTATGCATTCCCTGAGCAGGACCGGGACATGCCTGGGCGTCTGCTCCAAAGCACTCTGCGTCAAAACTCCAGCTCCTCCATCACCGCTGCGATGTTTTCCGGCGTGGTCTCCTCGCGGAATACGCTCTCCCAGGCCTCACTGTCCCAGAGCTCGGCGTGGTTGTTGCAGCCGACGACCGTCACGTTCTTGACAAAGCCCGCGTACTCGCGCAGATTCTGCGGGATCAGCGTCCTGCCCTGGCTGTCGAGCTCGCAGCGCGCCGCGTGTGCAAAGAGCGGCCGCATCTTCCTCTGCTTGACGTAGGGCATCGCGTTGACCCTGTCGGACAGATTCTTCCAGCTCTCGGCGCTGTAGGCGCAGAGGCAGCGATCCATGGAAATCGTGATAAAAAACACCTCGCCCAGCTCGTCACGGAGCTTGGCGGGCATGAACAGCCTTCCCTTGCTGTCAAGAGAATGCTGGTATTCGCCTGTCATAAGCGCGTCCCCCCACGTGTGGGCAAATCACCCATTTTGCCCCACTTTTAACCACTTCTGTTTTCATTATAGGGGAGCCTATTGGAAAAAGCAAGCGAAACTTTTTGTTATATTTTGACTTTTTCTTGCACGTTTTTGCAGTAAAAAGTTCATCCCATCTATGGTGGTCGCTGTGGGAACAGAGTCCATATCTTGTGTTTACGCGTTCAGGATTCGAGCTTGCGGCCGCGCTCCTGTCCCGTCGTTTCCGAACCGCTCCGGCGGATGTCGGGCAGACGGGACCGGTCGGAAAAGGGGTCTTGTCATTTTCCACCGGATGCAGTAAAATCAGGCATAGTATTCCGACTTGCCTTCGCGGTCGGAACGCCGGGAGGGACTGTCATGGCTTATGCGGGCAAGCATCAGATCCAGAAGACGAAGCAGGCAAAGACGCGGTCTTTGTCCCGCGCTTCGTCTGCGTCTCGCGCTTCCTCCCTCCCCGCGTCCCGGTCTGTTTCCCGGCCTTCGTCTCCTCCCGCACGGCGGAGCGTCTCTCTGCGTCTGTTTCATCCCCTGTCCTGTCTTCTCGTCACGCTGCTCTATCTGGAGCTTCTGCTCCGTGTCACCTGCTCTCTGCCTCTCCGGTATGACGGGCTGCCCGGCGCGCTCTGCTGTGCTTTCGCCTATGCCTCCGCCGCAGCTCTGATCTGTTTTCTGCCCCGCAGCGAGCGCGCCTCGCGCATCCTCTGTCTCATGTGGATGGAGCTTTTCACCGTCTGGTATGTGATCGCCTTTTTCATGGACAACTCCTACGGGTTTTTCATGAGCCCCACCATCATCGCCCGGGAGACGGGAAACGTTGTAACCGACTTCGGCGGGAATGTTGTCAGCGCAATCGTACGCGGCCTGCCGATGATCCTGCTCTATCACATTCCCGTCCTGCTCTTCCCTCTTTTCCGCAGATTCCTCCCGTGGGGCGCGGGGAAACGGCGCCGTGCGCTGCTGGTCAGCGCCGTGCTGGTCGTGCTTTTTGCCGTCGGCTCATACGCCCTCCACAACCGCAGCGCTGAGCTCCGGGCCCGTTATCAGGCACATCACACCTATGACAGCGCCGTGCGCAGCTTCGGCCTGCTCACCGCCCTGACGCATGAGGTGACCGCGCCTCTCCGCCCGGACGACATGGACTTTGTCTACGAGGCTCCCGCTCAAACGCCTCCCGTTATCCAGCCGGAAGCATCGGATACTGCTTCTCCGGCGGCGTCGGCTTCTCCGGAGCAGGCTTCTCCGGAGTTGGCTGAGCCGGAGCCCGCAGGCGAAACCGGACCGAACGTCATGGAGATCGATTTTTCCCGTGCCTCCTCTCCTTCGCAGGTCGTCTCCCTCTCCGCGTACATCCAGACCCGGCAGCCCACCATGAAAAACAAATATACCGGTCTCTTTGCCGGGAAAAACCTGATCCTGATCACAGCGGAGGCCTTTTCAAAGGAAGTCATCGACCCCGCGCTCACGCCGACGCTCTATCGGATGGCCAACCGGGGCATCGTGTTCGAGGATTTCTATCAGCCCTCCTGGGGCGGCAGCACCTCGACAGGCGAATACTCCTGGCTGATGGGCATTGCGCCGACGAACTCGATGACGATGATGTACTCGTTCAGCAAGAACCTGTACTTTACCATGGGCAACCAGCTGCAGCGCCTCGGCTATTTCAGCCGCGCCTATCACAACGGCAGCTATGATTATTACAACCGCAACTGGACGCACCAGAATCTCGGCTATGCGGAGTTCTACGGCGTCGGCAACGGTCTTGAGGAGGGCCTCACCGCCGGGATCTTCCCGAACAGCGACCTCGAAATGTTTGAATACACCCTGCCCCAGTACATCGATCACCGCCCCTTCAGCGTCTATTACATGACGATCAGCGGCCACGCCAGTTACGCCTTCAGCGACGCGACGAACGATATGGCCGTGAAGAATCAGAAGGTCACGGAAAAGCTTCCGAACACGGAGACGGTCAACGCGTATCTGGCCTGCAACATGGAGCTGGAATACGCCATGGAGAGCCTTCTGAACGGTCTGGAGAAGGCCGGTATTCTGGACGATACCGTGATCGTTCTGGTCCCGGATCACTACCCCTACGGCCTCACGCCGAGCGCGGCCTGGGGCAACCAGGGCAATCCGCTGGAGGACCTGTACGGCTATCTGCCCAAAACGCCCTGGGAACGCGATCACAACGCGGCGCTCCTCTGGTGCGGCTCTCTGGAGAAGCTGGACGAGCCGATCCGTGTCAGCGGCCCGGTCTCCAGTCTGGACATTCTCCCGACGCTCTCCAATCTCTTCGGTCTGGAATACGACTCCCGACTGCTCGCTGGCAGCGATGTGTTCGGCGGGGCCGAGCGGCTGGTGTTCTGGAACGACTACAGCTGGCTCACGGAGGAGGGCAGCTATGACGCCCATTCCAACACCTTTACGCCCGCCGCCGGCAAGACGGTCGACACAGCCTATCTTGACCGCATCCACGCCGAGGTCCGCAACCGGATCAATCTCTCCTGGATCATCTCCGAGTACGACTACTACGGCCAGCTCTTCGGCCCGGACCCCGAGACCGGCAAGAAAGACGAGCGGATGCT
>JAUNNC010000102.1 GCA_030531585.1 Eubacteriales bacterium
GATCTCCGACGCGGTGCTCGACGCGATCCTGGAGAAGGACCCGATGGGCCGTGTGGCCTGCGAGACCACGGTCTCCACGGGTCTGGTGCACATCATGGGCGAGATCAGCACCGAGTGCTATGTCGACATCGCCAAAATCGCCCGCGGCGTGGTGCGCGACATCGGCTATGACCGCGCCAAATACGGCTTCGACTGCGAGACCTGCGGCGTGATCCTGAACATCGACGAGCAGTCCGGCGACATCGCCATGGGCGTGGACAAGGCGCTCGAGAACAAGACCGGCGAGGTCGACGAGCTGCAGAACGGCGCCGGCGACCAGGGCATGATGTTCGGCTACGCCTGCGACGAGACCCCGGAGCTCATGCCGCTGCCGATCTCGCTGGCGCACCAGCTGGCCCTGAAGCTGACCGCGGTCCGCAAGAGCGGGGAGCTTCCCTACCTGCGCCCCGACGGCAAGACCCAGGTCACGGTCGAGTACGACGAGCAGCGCCGCCCGGTGCGCGTGGACACCATCGTCATCTCCACCCAGCATGCCCCGGAAGTCACGCTCGAGCAGATCCGCACGGACATGATCGAGAAGGTCGTCAGGACCACCGTGCCCGCGGAGCTGCTGGACGCGAACACGAAGTACCTCGTCAACCCGACCGGCCGCTTCGTCATCGGCGGCCCGCAGGGCGACTCCGGCCTGACCGGCCGCAAGATCATCGTCGACACCTACGGCGGCAGCGCGCCCCACGGCGGCGGCGCCTTCTCCGGCAAGGACCCGACGAAGGTGGACCGCTCGGCGGCCTACGCGGCGCGCTGGGTCGCCAAGAACGTGGTCGCGGCGGGCCTTGCCGCGCGCTGCCAGGTGCAGCTGGCCTACGCGATCGGCGTGGCGAAGCCGGTGAGCGTGCTGGTCGAGACCTTCGGCACCGGCAGGGTGGCCGACAGCGAGCTCGAGCGCGCGGTCGAGCAGGTCTTCGACCTGCGGCCGAGCGCCATCATCCGCGACCTCGATCTGAGAAAGCCGATCTACCGCAAGCTCGCCGCCTACGGTCACATGGGCCGCGAGGATCTCGGCGTGAACTGGGAAAAAACCGACCGCACGCAGGCGCTTCTGGACGCGCTGAAGGCCTGAGCCGATGTCGATCGAATATCGGGCTGAGCGCCGCACGCTCACACTGCTGACAAAGAACAGCGTCTACCAGATGCAGATCGGGCCGCTCGGCTATCTGCTGCACCTGTACTACGGGGCGCGCTGCGAGGGCGATCTGGACTGGCTTCATCTGCCGCGCGACTGTGGCTTCTCGCCCAATCCCCACGAGTTGACCGAGGGGCGCGGCTTCTCGCTTGACACCATGCCGCAGGAGTACAGCGGCTCCAACGGGGCGGACTTCCGCCTGAGCTCGCTGGAACTCGAGACCGGCTCCGGCGTCGTCGGGGCCGACCTGCATGTGCTGCGCTGGGAAACGCGCCCCGGCAAGTACGCGCTTGACGGCCTGCCCGCCTCCTTTGCGAACGGGGACGAGGCGGAGACGCTGTCCGTCGTGCTCGGGGACGAGGCGTCCGGCGTCGAGGTCGAGCTCCTGTACGGCGTCTTTTACGAGCGGGACGTCATCACCCGCGCCGTGCGCATCCGCAACGCCGGGGGCGGCGTCGTCACGCTGCGCAAGGTGGCCTCCGCCTGCCTTGACCTGCCCTTCGGGCGCTGGGACTTCATCCGCTTCCACGGCCGCCACGCCATGGAGCGGCAGATCGAACGCGCTCCGGTCCGCAGCGGTCTGCAGAGTACGGCGAGCCTGCGCGGCAGCTCCGGCCATCACAACGACCCCTTCACCATCCTCTGCGCGCACGACGCGACCGAGGACCACGGGGCCTGCTACGGTTTGATGCCGGTCTACTCCGGCAATCACCGCACGGACGTGGAGCTCGATCAGGGCGGCAGCGTCCGCGCCGTCGCGGGCATCAACCCCGACCGCTTCTCCTGGCGGCTCCTGCCCGGCGAATGCTTTGATGTCCCGGAGCTGATCCTCGCCTTTTCCGACGAGGGCCTGACCGGTCTGTCGCATCGCCTGCACCGCTTCCTGCGCGGGAACCTCTCGCGCGCCGAGGCGCGGCGCAGGGCGGAGGACCGCGTCCTGCTCAACAGCTGGGAGGCCTGCTACTTCGGCGTCTCCGAGACGCGCATGCTGGCCCTCGGCCGCGGCGCGAAGGAGCTCGGCGCGGGCCTTCTGGTGCTGGACGACGGCTGGTTCGGCGAACGCTGCGACGACCGCCGCGCCCTCGGCGACTGGACGCCCAACCGCGGGAAGTTCCCGGAGGGCCTGTCCGGCCTCGCCGAAAAGCTGTCTGAGGACGGGATGGCCTTCGGACTGTGGATCGAGCCGGAGATGGTCAGCGAGGACTCCGCGCTCTTCCGCGCGCACCCCGACTGGGCGCTGCGCGTCCCCGGCCGCAGCCCCGCCCTGGGCCGCGACCAGCTCGTGCTGGATCTCGGCCGGGAAGAGGTCACGGAGCATCTCTATGAGACCTTCGCCGCCCTCCTGCGGGAGAACGACATCTCCTACGTCAAGTGGGACATGAACCGCTCGCTCAGCGACGTGTACAGCGCCGCCCTCCCGCCGGAGCGGCAGGGCGAAGCCGCGCACCGCTACGTGCTCGGCCTGTACCGCCTGCTGGGGCGTCTGACCGGGGACTTCCCCGCCGTCCTGTTCGAGGGCTGCTCGGGCGGCGGCGGGCGTTTCGACGCCGGGATCCTCGCCTTCTGCCCGCAGATCTGGGTCAGCGACAACACCGACCCCATCGCCCGCCTGCGCATCCAGCAGGGGGCGAGCTACGGCTATCCCATCGCCGCCTTCGGCGCGCACGTCTCGGCGAGTCCCAACCACCAGACCGGGCGCGCGACGCCTCTCGGCACGCGCTGCCTTGTCGCTATGGCGGGCAGCTTCGGCTTCGAGCTGGACCCGGCCGCGCTGAGCGCGGAGGAACGGGCGCAGCTGCGGGAGCAGACGGCCTTCTTCCTGCGCTGCCGCGAGACCATCCAGCAGGGGGACTTCTACCGCCTGAGCGCGGAGGACGAGCGCTTCTGCGCCTGGCAGTTCGTGGCGGAGGATGGGCATGAGACGCTGCTGACCCTCGTGCTGAAGGACCCGGAGGCCAACCCCGCACCTCTGCACGTATGCCTCAAGGGTCTCGATCCGCAGGCGCGCTACCGGCTGGAGTGCCGGGACTTCTTCGGCTGCCGCAATCCCATCCCCGAAGCGCCGCGGACCGTGTTCGGCGGAGCGGCGCTGATGCACGCGGGCCTGACCCTGCCCCAGCTGCTCGGCGACTACCCCTGCGCGCGCCTGCTGTTTGTAAAAGAAACCTGTAAATGAGAAGAGCTCCGGCCTTCGCCGGAGCTCTCAGCTTGTCGACAGAGTACCCTTACCGTGTCATCCTGAGCGAGCGACAGCGAGTCGAAGGATCTCAAACGTGCGAAAAGTACCAGCGTTTAAGATCTTTCGGCTCCGGCTGCGCCTCCGCTCGAGATGACAAATACCGGGAGTTGTCTGCCTGTTGCGGCGGCGGGCCGGAAGGCCCGCCGCCATGCTGGTTTAAAAAGTGCTTCAGTTGTTTCTGTAGGAGTTGATGAGGCAGCCGTCAACGATGATCTGGCGCTCGGGGTCGGTCAGCGGACCGATGAAGCACTGGAACGCGGTCACGGTGCCGTCGGGCTTGACGGCGTAAGCGGTGATGTCGTCGTTCTTCTCGAGGATGGCCTTTTTCAGGTCGGGGATGAAGATGTAGTCGCCCAGATCGAAGACCTCGGGGTGCTCCACGAGGAAGGGCGTCATGCCCCAGTTGATGCAGTTGGAGCGGTAGCGCTTCGTGGCGTAGGCCTTGGCAAAGTTTGCACTCGCGCCCATGACGCGCTGGCAGCTCGCCGCCTGCTCGCGGGCGGAGCCGTCGCCCGGCATGTTGGCAAAGATCGTGGAGCCGATGTCGGTGTTCTCGGGGTCGACCTTGAGCCCGTGCATCTCCAGCGAATCGTACACGGCCTTGATCTCGTCGCTAAGACCCTTGCCCGCGCGGCGGTCGCGGTCCTCCTGCCTGAGCACCTTGGAGCGGCTGACGTACTGCGGGTCGCGGCGGGAGAGGGCAAACTCGCTCAGGCGCTCGGGGTTGGAGCGGTAGGACGAGGTCTCGCCGGAGGGGATCAGCTCGTCGGTGGTGGTGACGGGGTCGGTGATGTAGGAGCAGACCTTGACCAGCAGGTCGTCGGTCAGGGCGGGCATCTCGGGCCAGTCCTTGATGTTCGGGCCGAACTTCAGCTCATGCTCGGGCTCCGGTTTGCCCCAGCCGTTGTACACGCGCTTGGCGTAGATGCCCGCGTCGTACTCGTACGGGGGATTGGTGTACTCCACGTCGATATCCGTCGCGGCGGTGAGCTTGCCGCCGTTGGCCGCGGTGGCGGCGATGGAGCGCGCGTCCATGAGAGCGACGGCCGAGAGCTGGCCCTCGCCGGGCTTCGAGCCCTCGCGGTTCGGGAAGTTGCGGGTCGTGTGGCGGATCGAGAACTCGCCGTTGGCCGGGGTGTCGCCCGCACCGAAGCAGGGGCCGCAGAAGCACTCGCGGATGATGGCGCCCGCGGAGACCAGGTCGAAGAGACGTCCGTTCTTGGCGAGGCAGGACCAGGCGGGCATGGAGCCGGGATAGACGTTCAGGCTGAACGCGCCGTTGCCGCAGCTCTTGCCGCGGAGGATGTCGGCGGCGGCGCAGATGTTGTCGTAGGTGCCGCCGGAGCAGCCCGCGATCTCGCCCTGCTCGACCCAGATCCCGCCGTCGTGGTACTTGGAGAGAAGGTCCATTTTCACGCCCTTGAGCTGCTTGTTGGCGGCCTCCTGCACGGCGTGCAGGATGTCCTCCGCATTGTCCAGCAGCTCGTGGATCGTGTAGGTGTTCGAGGGGTGCATCGGCATGGCGATGGTGCACTCCACGGTGGAGAGGTCGACATAGACGCAGCCGTCGTAGTACGCGACCGCGGCGGGGTCGAGCTTTTTGTACGCCTCGGGTCTGCCGTGGATCGTGTAGTAGCGCTTGGTCTCGTCGTCCGTGACCCAGATGGAGGACCAGCAGGTGGTCTCGGTGGTCATGACGTCGATGGCGTTGCGGTACTCGATGGGGAGCTTCGCGATGCCGGGGCCGACGAACTCCATGACCTTGTTCTTGACGTATCCGTTTTTATACACCGCGCCGATGATGGAGAGGGCCACGTCCTGGGGACCGACGCCGGGCTTGGGCTCGCCGTCGAGGTAGATGCAGACGACGCCGGGGTAGGAGAAGTCGTAGGTGCGGCCCAAAAGCTGCTTGGCCAGCTCGCCGCCGCCCTCGCCGACGGCCATGTTGCCGAGGGCGCCGTAGCGGGTGTGGGAGTCGGAGCCGAGGATCATCCTCCCGCAGCCGGTCATGGTCTCGCGGTTGTAGGAGTGGATGTTCGCCATGTTGGTGGGAACGTAGATGCCGCCGTACTTGTGGGCAGCGGAGAGGGCGAACTTGTGGTCGTCCTCGTTGATGGTGCCGCCGACGGCGCAGAGGGAGTTGTGGCAGTTGGTGAGTACGTAGGGCAGGGGGAACTCCTTCATGCCTGACGCTCTCGCGGTCTGGATGATGCCGACGTAGGTGATGTCGTGGCTGGTCATGGAGTCGTACTTGAGTCTGAGATGCTCCATATCGTCCACGGTGTTGTGGGCCTTGAGAATGGAATAGGCCATCGTGCCCTTTTTGGCGCAGTCCTGACAGGTCTTCTCGCCGGTGAGGGCCTTGACCTCCTCGAGGCTCCGGGTGAGCTGCGTGCCGTTTACAAGATACACGCCGCCGTCGTAGAGTTTGACCATAATGTTATCCTCCTGTGAATTTTCGGAAAGGGAACAGGCGGAAATCGCCTGTTCCCGATATGCATTTTCTTACAGAACCATTGCGACGATGAAGTTGTAGAGGGCCGCGCAGCCGACGCTGATGGGGACGGCCACGAACAGCAGGCGGTTGAAGAGCTTGTTGCGCTCCTCGTCGTTGCCGTAGGAGCCGAGGATCAGGCTGCCGCCGGAGGAGAAGGGGCTGATGGCGCTGCTCTGGGCGCCGAGGATGGTGCAGGCGAAGAGCGTGATCGGGTTGAGGCCGGTGGCCGCGGCGATGCCGGGGATCAGCGGGAAGAGAGCCGGGCAGACCACGCCGGTGGTGGAGCTGAAGAAGCTCATGAACGCGCCGATGAAGCTGAAGGCGATGGGTACGAGGAAGGTGGGCACGTTGTTGCCGATCCAGTGGGAGACGGCCTCGATGGTGCCGGCCTTGACAGCGACGCCGATGAGCATGCCGGCGCCCGCGATCATCAGGATGGTGTTCCAGGGGACCTTTGCGATGATGTCCTTCTGGGGGGCGAGCTTGAGAAGCAGGGCAATGACGGTGAAGATGAAGGCCACGAGACCCACGTCGATCTTGCCGGCGACGGTCTTGATGAAGCCGACGTTCGGCAGCAGGAGCTTGAGCAGGGGGAAGATGAGCACGACGGCCATCATGATGAGCATGAGGCGGAGCGTGGTCTTCTGCTTGGGATCGTAGGCCTCGGGCTTCTTGAAGGTGACGCCCTTGCCGATCTCGCGGTTGGACTTGAAGCCGAAGCGGAAGATGGCGATGAGGATCAGGGAGAAGACGATGGCAAGACCGAAGACCTTCATCTCGGGGCCGAAGGTGTCGGCGAGCGCGGGCAGGCCGGCGCCCTCATAGGCGGTGTCCATCAGGCCGCGGAAGATGACGCCGAGCGCGGCGGTCGGGAAGTTGCCGCCGGCGAGTGCGCCGCAGTTGATGGCGACGGCGCCGGTGAGCTTGTCCATCTTGGACTCCTCGCAGATGGCCATGGTGATGGGGGCCAGGAAGGCAAGGACGGTGAAGTAGGCCGCACCCATGACGGACAGGATGACCGCCACGAAGAACAGCGCGAAGGGCAGCATGCCGGGGAAGTTGCGGCAGGCGTAGAGCAGGCTGCCGGAGAGCTTTTCCAGCGTGCCGTTGAGGGCTGCGAAGTTGTAGAACAGCGAGACGGAGATGATGACGAACATGGTGCTCGTCGGCCACATGCCGATGACATCCTTCGTCTTGAGGCCGACGGCGAAGCAGCCGATGAGGTAGGCGAAGACAATGCAGAAGAAACCGGTGTTGATCTTGGTCTTGTAGCCAAGGAAGACGGCGAGCACGATCGCCGCGACAATCAGAATACCGAGCATAAAAATCCTCCTGTTTGAATCTTTTTCTTTTCTCTCTTTTGCGGGGGCTTACTCTGTCAGGTTCAGAAGACCCATCTGGATGTCGTGGGTCATGTAGCGCAGCTGATCCTCCGGGATGCCGTGGTCGGCCATGTACTGCATGTACTGCTCGTAGGCGATCTCCCAGTTGGGGTTCTCGGTCTGGCCGCCGTCGGTGCTGATCATGACGTTTTTGTAGCCGACGGTCCGGATGACCTCGAGGTTGGAGGGCAGGTTGCTCTTGTACTTGCCGCCGCCCATGTTCTGGGCGTAGCAGCGCTCGAGCAGGACGTCGTAGTCCTTGACCATTTTGAGCTGGTCCTCGAGGCTCATGTCCACGATCCACCACTCGGGGTGGGTGACCACGATCTTCTTCACGCCCGCGGCGCGCGCGGCCTCGACGACCACGAAGCACTCCTCGGGGGAGACATGACCGGTGCCGAGCACCACGTCGAAGTCCTTGACGAGCTGGAACACGTCCTTGAGCTCGGGGACGATCTTGCCGTCGCGCACGCAGGCGACGCCGGCGTCGGGGTTCTTGCCCATCTTCTTGAGGTGGTTGCAGGCCGAGGCGGTGGGGAGCCACACGACCTTGCCGCCGAGCTTCAGACCGCTCTCCACGGCGGCGGGGTTGATGCCGCCCATCTGGCGGTTGAGGGTGATGCTGCCGAACATTTGGAAGTCGTTGTCGCCGCCGTGCACGATCGCGTTGTGGCGGTTGCAGAGGTAGGCGCGGTCGACGGTGATGCCCTGGTGGGTCTTGATGACGATAGCCCGCGCGCCGACGCGGATGCCGGCCTCCATGAGCTCGAAGTCGTCATAGGCCCGAATACGGATGTCGGGGTTGGAGTGGACGTGCATATCGATGACGCCCTTCATGGATACTTTTGCCATTGAATGCTCCTTTCCTTGTTTGGTTTTCCGGGTCTTGCCGGTTTTTTCCGTGGGGGCGGAAAGTGAGGCTTGTGCTTTCCGCCTGCTGATTCTATAATAATGGATAGTCAAAAGACTGGCAAGCGAAAATTGACAATGCAGCGTATCGAAAAAAACGATAGGAGCGCGTGCCGATGGATCTGAAAGACTTTGAATACCTGATCGCCCTGGCCGAGGAGGGCAGCGTCTCCAAGGCGGCGGACCGGCTGTTCATGGCCCAGTCGACGCTGAGCCAGTTCCTGCAGCAATATGAGAGCGAGCTCGGCGTCAAGCTCTTTCTCCGCACCTCCCGCGGCATCTGCCCGACGCGAAACGGCGCGGTCTTCATCGAGCACCTGCGGCGCATCCGGGGCGAATACCGCCAGGCGAGGAGCGAGCTCTACGACAGCGAGGGC
>JAUNNC010000103.1 GCA_030531585.1 Eubacteriales bacterium
TGGACGTGCTGCCCTCGCTGAGCCGTCTGAAGGATAAGGGCATCGGCGTCGGCAAGACCCGCGAGGACCACGCCGGCACCATGAACCAGCTCTTCGCCGCCTACTCGCGCGGCAAGGACGCCAAGGAGCTCATGACCATCCTGGGCGAGGCCGCGCTGTCGGACGACGACAAGCTCTTCGCCAAGTTCGCCGACGAGTTCGAGAAGGTCTACGTCAGCCAGGGCAACGAGACCAACCGCTCCATCGAGGAGACGCTCGACATCGGCTGGAAGCTGCTGAGCATCCTGCCCAAGCGCGAGCTCAAGCGCATCAAGCCGGAATTCATCGAGAAGTACTGGCCCAAGGAGTGATCCCCTTTATTCTACAAAACGGAGGTGATGCTTTTTGGCAGGTACGACGATTACCCCCACCAGGATGGTGCTCAACCAGCTCAAGGGCCGTCTCAAGACCGCCCGGCGCGGACATAAGCTGCTCAAGGACAAGCGCGATGAGCTGATGCGCCAGTTCATGGACGTCGTCAAGCTCAACAAGCAGCTTCGCACCCGCGTGGAGGAGGGGCTGACCGAGGCCTTTGCCTCCCAGCAGGTGGCAAGCTCCATCATGTCGCCCGAGATGCTGGAGCAGGCGCTGCTGTATCCGCGCCAGAGCGTGGAGCTCGACATGAAGTTCAAAAACATCATGTCGGTCAACGTCCCCCTCTACAGCTTCACGACCAAGAACAACGATCCCTCGGAGATCTACCCCTACGGCTTCGCGCAGACCAGCGGCGAGCTGGACGACGCGCTCGAGCATCTGGCAAAGGTCTTTGAGGATATGCTGGAGCTGGCCCAGGTCGAGAAGACCATGCAGCTTCTGGCCGAGGAGATCGAGAAGACCCGCAGAAGGGTCAACGCCCTCGAGTACGTGATGATCCCCGATCTGGAGAGGAACATCAAGTACATCACCATGAAGCTGGAGGAGAACGAGAACGCCACCAAGGTGCGTCTGCTCAAGGTCAAGGAAATGGTGCTGCAGGACGCCCACCACTACAAGTAGTTGCCAAACAAGCGCAAAAAACCGACCGCGGAAGCGGTCGGTTTTTTTGAACCGATTTGCCAAAGAAATCCTTGCAAAACACCCCGGAGGATGCTAAAATCTCTTTTTGTGTTGAAAAGGACAAACAATCAAGGGAGTTTTGTATATGGATAAGCTGCGGAATATCGCCATCATCGCCCACGTCGACCACGGCAAGACCACGCTCGTCGACGAGATGCTCAAGCAGTCGGGCGTGTACCGCGAGAATCAGGAGATCGTGGACCGCGTCATGGACTCCAACGACCTCGAGCGCGAGCGCGGCATCACCATCATGGCCAAGAACACCGCCGTCTGGTACGGCGACACCAAGATCAATATCGTCGACACCCCGGGCCACGCCGACTTCGGCGGCGAGGTGGAGCGCATTCTGAAGATGGTCAACGGCGTCATCCTGCTGGTCGACGCGGCCGAGGGCCCCATGCCCCAGACCCGCTTCGTGCTCAGCCGCGCGCTCGAGCTCGGCCACCGCGTGATCGTCGTGCTCAACAAGATCGACCGCCCCGACCAGCGCATCCACGAGGTCGTGGACGAGATCCTCGAGCTGCTGATGGACCTCGACGCCACCGACGAGCAGCTCGATTCCCCGATGCTCTTCTGCTCGGGCCGCAACGGCACCGCGAGCTATTCGCCCGACGTGCCGGGCACCGACCTCAAGCCCCTGTTCGAGACCATCCTCGAGTACATCCCGGCCCCGGATATGGACTGCGACGCCCCCTTCCAGATGCTGGTCAGCTCCATAGATTATAATGAATACGTCGGGCGCATCGCCATCGGCCGCATCGAGCGCGGCGTCGTGCGCCAGAATCAGGAGATCGAGGTCTGCAACTACCACGACCCCGACGCGGCGCCCGTGCGCGCCAAGGCCGTGAGCCTGTACCAGTTCGACGGGCTCAGCCGCGTCCCCGTCACCGAGGCGTCCGCCGGCAACATCATCGCCATGAGCGGCATCGGCGACATCACCATCGGCGACACGATCTGCGCCAGAGGCTTTGCCGAGCCGCTGGCCTTCGTGAAGATCAGCGCCCCCACCGTGGAGATGACCTTCTCGGTCAACGACAGCCCCTTCGCCGGGCGCGAGGGCAAGTTCGTCACCTCCCGCCAGATCAAGGACCGGCTGTTCCGCGAGACGCTCAAGGACGTGTCCCTGCGCGTGACCGAGATCGAGGGCTCGACCGACGGCTTCAACGTCGCCGGCCGCGGCGAGATGAGCCTGTCCATCCTCATCGAGACCATGCGCCGCGAGGGCTATGAGTTCCAGGTCTCGCCCCCGCGCGTGCTGTACCAGGAGATCGACGGCGTCAAGTGCGAGCCGGTCGAGCGCGTCGTGGTCGACGTGCCGCAGGAGACGATGGGCTCCGTGATGGAGAAGCTCTCGGCGCGCCGCGGCACCTTCCTGCAGATGACGCCCGTCGGCAGCCGCATGAAACTGGAATTCCTGGTCCCGTCGCGCGGCCTGTTCGGCTACCGCAACGAGTTTCTGACCGACACCCGGGGCGAGGGCATCATGGCCAGCGTCTTTGAAAAGTACGAGCCCTGGAAGGGCGAGATCGCAAGACGGAACACCGGCTCGCTCATCGCCTGGGAGACCGGCGAGGCCTGCGCCTACGGCATCTGGAACGCCCAGGAGCGCGGCGCGATGTTCATCGTCCCCGGCACGAAGGTCTACGCCGGGATGGTGGTCGGCGTCTGCCCCAAGTCGGACGACGTGCCGGTCAACGTCTGCCGCACCAAGCACCTGACCAATACCCGCGCCTCCGGCTCGGACGAGGCCCTGCGCCTGATCCCGGCCCGGATCATGAGCCTCGAGCAGTGCCTGGAGTTTCTGGCCGACGATGAGCTGCTGGAGGTCACGCCCAAGAGCCTGCGCCTGAGAAAGAGCATCCTCGACCACAGCCTGCGCATGAAAACGGTGATGAGAAACCGGTAAAAAAAAGGAAGAGAAAACCGTTGCACTGCATACAGTTTTCATTTATAATTAAAAAATCCAGCGAAAAACCAGCACTTTCCGACAGTTACCAGCTCGCATCCCCCCCCGCCGCTTTCCGATGGGAAAGCGGCAAACTTCCGGGAGTACGGCCGACGACAGCCCGCTCTCCCCAGATCGAATTAGGTGGGTAGAACATGGCAGGGTATATCATCAAAAGGATCATCGTGGCGATCCTGACGCTTCTGTTGATTATGAGCATCACGTTTCTGCTGATGAACGCGGTGCCCGGCAGTCCGTTCCTGACAGAGAAATCGACGCCGGAGATGATCGCCAGAGCAAACGCGAAATACGGACTGGACAAACCGCTGTATGTACAGCTCTTCAACTACATCCGCAACTATCTCTCCGGGGACATGGGCACCTCTCTGAAAATGCAGGAGGGCACCCCGGTCCGGAAGATCATCTTCGAGGAAGGAAAGTTCGCGCTGAGCTTCAAGCTCGGTGTGCGTGCGGTGATTGCCGCAGTGCTGATCGGCGTTCCGCTCGGGTGTCTGGCGGCTTATAACCGCGGCCGCTGGGTCGACAGCGTGCTGCGTGTCGTGACAACGCTGGGCGTGGCGGTGCCGAGCTTTGTGCTCTGCGCGGTGCTGCTGATCTTTTTGGGCGTCAAGCTCAAGTGGGTGCCGGTCATTTCCGGCAGTCTCGAGGGCTGGAAGAGCTATATCGCGCCGGTGATAGGCCTGTCCTTCTATCCGATGTGCTACGTGGCGAAGCTGACGCGTACCAGCATGCTCGACGCGATCAATCAGGACTACATCCGCACGGCCAGGGCCAAGGGCCTCAAGACCGGGCGCATTATCTTCAAGCACGCGCTGCGCAACTCCATGATCCCGGTCATCACCTATCTCGGACCGCTGACCGCGGGCATCGTGACCGGCGGCTTCGTGGTGGAGCAGACCTTCCAGATCCCCGGCCTCGGCAAGTACTTTATCTCAAGCATCCTCAACCGGGACTATCCGATCATTATGGCGACGACCGTCGTGCTCGCCACGTTGGTCATCGGGATGAATCTTGTGGTGGATATCGCATACAAGCTCGTCGATCCGCGGATCTCCCTGACCAAAGGGGAGGGCTGAGCATGAAGAATCTGAACCTGTTCCAGCTCAATCCCGACAGGATCCCCGACCTCGACGCCTTCAATGCGGACGATTTCGCCCCCGCCACGAGTGCCGAGAAGGAGGCCGTCGTCGAACGGAGGCAGAGCGTTTCCTACTGGAAGGACGCGGCCCGACGCTTCAAGGCCAACAAGGTCTCGATGGCGGCGCTGTTCCTGTTTCTGCTGATCTTTCTGTTTTCCTATCTGGGGCCTCTGTTTGTGCCCTACAACTACTCGGACCAGTACCGCAAGTCCGGCAAGCTGGGCCCGAGGGAGTTTTCGAAGACCGAGCAGGTCGTGCAGAAGGCGGAGGAGGTCTCCGATCTCTTCTTCGCCACGGCTCTGATGCCCGGCTCGCTGAACAACTTCAGCCGCAACACAACATACTGGTTCCGCGCCGACGGTACGACCTACAGCTTTTTCAGTGAGAAGGCCATCGGCGACGTGGTGCTGCTCTACAACAAGAACGCCGAGCACAAGCTCACGCTCATCAAGGAAGCGGATCTC
The DNA here is from genome assembly GCA_030531585.1 of Eubacteriales bacterium. Lineage (GTDB taxonomy): Bacteria > Bacillota > Clostridia > Oscillospirales > Oscillospiraceae > Limivicinus. The sequence goes on from JAUNNC010000103.1 coordinate 4,665, forward strand.
AACAAGGGCGCGCTTGACAAGGCGGTTCCGGTGGACTATACCGTCGGGCCCGTCGACACGGACGCTCCGAACACCGTGGAGCTCAATATGCTTCGGAAGGTCTTTCCCCATGTGTTCGGCACCGACTCCTCGGGCCGCGACCTGATGGCCCGCACCATGTACGGAGGCCGTGTCTCCATCGCCGTCGGCATCATCGCCGCGCTGATCGTGCTGGTGATCGGCTCGATTTACGGCTCGGTTTCCGGTCTGGCCGGCGGCAAGGTCGACTTCGTGATGATGCGCCTGGTCGATATCATCTACTCGGTGCCGGATGTACTGATCGTCCTGCTGCTGCAGGTGGTGCTCAAGAGCCCGCTGCAGGCGTGGCTGGACGCCTCCGGCTCGGATTTCGCCCGGCTGATGAGCAATCTCGGCGTGGGCATCGTCTCCATCTTCATCACCTTCGCCTGCCTCTATTGGGTCGGCATGAGCCGCATCGTCCGCGGGCAGGTGCTCCAGCTCAAGCAGCAGGAGTTTGTCACCGCTGCGACCGCGCTGGGTGTGCCGGGCGCGCGCATCGTCAAGCGCCACCTGCTGCCCAACTGCGTCGGCCAGCTTGTCATCGCAACCTGCCTGCAGATCCCGAGCGCTATCTTTCTGGAGTCCTTCCTGAGCTTCCTGGGGCTGGGCGTTTCGATCCCCATGACGAGTCTCGGCTCCCTGTGCTCCGACGCGCTGGACACGATCACGCTTTATCCCTATCGACTCCTCTATCCCGGCCTGATCCTGACGCTGCTGGTGCTGAGCCTGAACCTCGTCGGCGACGGCATCCGCGACGCGCTCGATCCGCGCCTGAAGAAGTGAGGGGAGGAAGAACATGAATCAGAACAAGCAATCCGAACCTGCAAAGCTGCTGGAGGTCCGGGACCTTGAGGTCTCGTTCTACACGCCCGCGGGCGAGGTCAAGGCGGTCGGCGGCATTTCCTACGACCTGAAGGAGCACGAGGTCATGGGTATCGTGGGCGAGTCCGGCTCCGGCAAGAGCGTGGAGGCCTACTCCATCATCGGCCTGCTGCAGAACCCCGGCAAGGTCATCGGCGGCTCTATCGTGTTTGAAGGCGAGAACGTGCTCGACTTCGACGCCGAGCGGATGCGCCAGTTCCGCGGCAACAAGGTCAGCATGATCTTCCAGAACCCCATGACCTGCCTCAACCCCGTCTATACGATCGGCGACCAGCTTATGGAGGCGCTGACCTGCCACAACAAGGACATTTCCCGCAAGGAGGCGCGCGAGCGCGCGATCGAAATGCTGGAGCTGGTCGGCATCAACAATGCGGAAAAGCGTATGGACCAGTACCCGCACGAGTTTTCCGGCGGTATGCGCCAGCGCGCAATGATCGCCATGGCGCTGATCTGTTCGCCCAAGCTCCTGATAGCCGACGAGCCGACCACGGCCCTCGACGTGACCATTCAGGCCCAGATCCTGGAGCTGATGAAGGACATCCAGCACAAGACAGGCATGGCCATCATCTTCATCACGCACAACCTCGGCGTGGTGGCGGAGATCTGCGACCGCGTCAGCGTCATGTACGCCGGCCACATCGTGGAGCAGGGCGACGTCAACGACATTTTCTATGCACCGGCCCACCCCTATACGAAGGGGCTGCTGCGCAGCATGCCGCGCGTGGACGAGCTGGTGCACGAGCGACTGATCCCCATCGGCGGAACGCCGGTGGACCTGCTGGACCCGCCGCCGGGCTGCGTCTTCGCCCCGCGCTGCGAAAACTGCATGCACATCTGCCTGCACAAGGCCCCGCCGACGCTCACGGTGGGTGAAAACGGACACATCTCCGCCTGCTGGCTGCATGTGAAGGACATGAAAGGAGGCGCGGCAGAGTGAACGAGAGAACCAAGCTGCTCGAGGTAGAGCACCTGCGCAAGTACTTCCCCGTCCACAACGGCGCCTTCCGCAAGAAGGAGTTTGTACAGGCGGTGGAGGACGTGTCCTTTACCGTGTACGAGGGCGAGACCCTCGGCATCGTGGGCGAGTCCGGCTGCGGCAAGTCCACGCTGGGCCGCTCGATCCTGCGCCTGATCGAGCCGACCTCCGGCAAGGTGCGCTACCGCGGGGAGCTGATTTTCGACGACGAGAAAAAGAGCCAGATCCCGATGCTGCCCTACCGGAAGAAGATGCAGATCATTTTTCAGGACCCATCGGCCTCGCTTGACCCGCGCATGACCGTAGGTGAGATCGTCGGGGAGGCGCTGAGCGTCCATCGGTCCGATCTCAAGGGACAGGCTTACCGTGATCGCATCAACGAGCTGCTGGAGACCGTCGGCCTCAACAGCGAACACTCCAACCGCTTCCCGCACGAGTTTTCCGGCGGCCAGCAGCAGCGTGTCGGTATCGCCCGGGCGCTGGCCTGCGAGCCGGAGTTCATCGTCTGCGACGAGCCGATCTCTGCGCTGGATGTATCGATCCAGTCCGAGATCGTGAACATGCTGGAGGATCTGCAGCACGAGGACCACCTGACCTACCTCTTCATCGCCCACGACATCAGCGTCGTGCGCCACATCTCCGACCGCATCGGTGTAATGTATCTCGGGCAGATGGTGGAGTTGGCGGAGAGCTATGAGCTCTGCTCCAGGCCCCTGCACCCCTATACGCAGTCGCTGCTCTCGGCGGTGCCGCTGCCCGATCCGATCAAGACCCGCGCCCAGCAGCGCACCATTCTTGAGGGCGATGTGCCGAGCCCCCTGCACCCGCCTTCCGGCTGCCGCTTCCATACGCGCTGCCCCCACGCCACCGAGCGCTGCCGGCAGGAGATGCCCCACCTCACCGAGCTGAGCCCCGGCCATTTCGCCGCCTGTCACCTGCTGGAGAAGAAGGGCTGAGGCCTTCCGCTCCCACATCATCCCGGTATCAAACTCCACAGGAGTTTTATACAAATACTTTTAGGAGGAAACAAAATGAAGAAATTCCTTGCACTGCTTCTCGCACTGTCGATGGTGTTCGCACTGTGCGCCTGCGGCAGCAGCACCACTGCGGCCCCCGCCGCCGGCTGACGAGCCCTTCGTTGTGACGGCGTGCATCGCCTCCGAGCCTGAGACCATCGACCCCACCATGATCTCCTCGGTGGACGGCAACACCTACGTCAACCACCTCTTCGAGAACCTGCTCCGCTACGCCCCCACGAACAAGACCGCGGGCGACGACCCCAAGATGATGAGCGCGGAGCTCGAGCTTGGTCAGGCAGAGTCCTACGAGGTCTCCGAGGATGGCCTCGTCTACACCTTCCACCTGCGCGACGACATCTTCTGGTCCGACGGCGAGCCCGTCAAGGCGCAGGACTGGGTCTACTCCTGGCAGCGCGTCTGCAACCCCGATCAGGCTGCCGATTACGGCTACCTGCTCGCTGACGTCGGCCTGGCCGGCGCCGAGGACGTCTACTACAACGGCGCCGCTCCCGAGACTCTGGGCATCAAGGCGCTCGACGACAAGACCCTCGAGCTGACCCTCGTCTCCCCCTGCCCCTTCTTTGAGCAGATCTGCGCTTTCGGCAACCTCATGCCCCTGCGCCAGGACGTCATCGAGAAGTACGGCGACAGCTGGACCGATCCCGCGAACATGGTCTGCAACGGCCCCTTCGTCATGAAGGAGTGGGTGCATGACTCCTACATCTCCATGCTCCCCAATGAAAAGTACCACGACCTCGCGTCCGTCGGCCCCGAGGAGATCCGCTGGTATCTCTCCGACGATGAGACCGCCATCCTCTCCTCTTACCAGAGCGGCGAGTACGATTTCATCGAGACCTTCCCCGCCGATCAGATCGAGACCCTGGTTGCCAGCGGCGACTGCTACATCCTGCCCGCCGTCACCACCTACTACCTCTACCTC
>JAUNNC010000244.1 GCA_030531585.1 Eubacteriales bacterium
TCCTTGCGGTCGACGGTGACGCCGGGGAAGTTGCCGACGTGCTGGTTGGAGCCGGTGAGCTGGTTGAAGAGCGTGGTCTTGCCGCAGTTCTGGTTGCCGACCAGCGCGAAGGTCAGCACCGTGCCCTCCGGCAGGGGTGTGCCGGTGCCCCGGGGGTGGAACTTGCCCTCCTCGCCGAGGCCGGGGTGGGCGGTCCTGGCACGTCTGGCCGCCGCAGCCGGAGCCTCCGCCGCGCGCTCCAGCGGGGTGACGCGGATCTTCTCCGCGTCCGCCAGACGCAGCGTCAGCTCGTAGCCGTGGATGCGCAGCTCCATCGGGTCCCCCATCGGGGCGAGCTTGACCGGCGTGATCTCTTCGCCGGGGATCACGCCCATATCCAGAAAGTGCTGGCGGAGCGCGCCCTCCCCGCCGACCTCCTCGATCCGGGCCGGGCAGCCCGTTTTCAGTTCTCTGAGCGTCATGTCTGCTTGTCCTTTGCGTTTCATTTTTCTCTAGTATAGCACGCATCCCCGCCGATTTCCAGATAAAGTGAAACGCAGCCCGGGCTTCGGGCTGCGTTTCCCGTCCGCGCGCCTCCTCCGCTCACCAGCGGTTTTCGACGTATTCGCAGAAGGCGTATTTGTCCTTGAAGCGCAGGACCTCCCCGCCGTCGAGCGTGACCGTGCCGCTCCACAGGCCGTGGACCTGATGGCTGTGCATGCGCATGACGCCGATGTTCAGATCGCTGTGGTGGTCGTAAAACGGGACCATCGTCATGTCGAAGCGCCCACCCTCGGAGACAAAATGCCAGGGCTTCATCCAGCCGTCCGGCTTGGGGAAGCTCTCCACGTCCACCGCGCCGAGCTTGTAGGCCTTGCCGTCGAGGAAGACGCAGGTCTCGGTGGCCTCGGACTCGTCCCCGATGCCCCAGGTGATCTCGAAGCCGAAAAGATGCTCCGCCCCGTCGTCGCCGGTGAAGCGCCAGGAGCCGTTGCCCCAGTACCAGACCAGCGAATAGGGCGTGCAGACCCTGCCCCAGTCGAGGATGCAGAAGCTGTCCTCCGCGGAGAAGTCCCAGCGTCCGCTCGGGGCGGCGATATAGCCCTCGCACGGCATGCAGTTCTGCTTGGTGGTCATGAAATAGCGGTCCGGATGCCCCTTGAAGGGCAGCACCGTCGTGATGTTCTCCAGCCCCGGCAGGATGTCCATGGCGATCTCCGCGCGCACCGGGCCGTTCTCATAAAACAGAGTCCTGCGCCGCTCGGCCGTGTGGGCCCGGAACACCGCCTTCCCGACGCGGAAATGCACCTCGTTTGGCACGTCGCCTTTGGGCGGGAGCGCGTATTTGTCCGTCTGGGCGAGGTAGGGCGCCATGTCGCTGATGAGAGTCTTCCCCTCCTTCAGATCGACCAGCACCGCGGAGGCGTAGCCGCCGAGGGCGATGTTGGCGAAGCTGAGCTGGAGCATCAGCCGCCCGTTCGAGATCTGGTAGAAATCCCACTCCTTCCTGCGCAGGGTATGTCTGACCCGGTCCCGGTCGTAGCGGAACACGTTCCGCCGCGCCCAGCCCTGAGCCAGCAGCGTACCGTCCGGGGCGAGCAGCTCCGTCTCCTCCGTGTACTCTCTCTGGCGGCTCGGCGCCTCCCAGTCCTGCCA
>JAUNNC010000104.1 GCA_030531585.1 Eubacteriales bacterium
GCTTCGAGGCGGCGAGATCCTCGTCCTCGCCCTCGATGCTGACGGCGATGGTGTCACCCTGGTGGATGCCCAGGGTCATCAGCGCCATGACGCGCTTGGCGTCGGCCTGCTTCTCGCCGAAGCGGATCGTGACGTCGGAGGCGTACTGCCTCGCCTCGCGCACGATCAGCCCCGCATGGCGCGCGTGCAGGCCGACCGGCACTTTGATCGTGTACATAAAGGAACGCATGGATATCCTCCTATTTCAGTTTGTTCCGGAACAGCGGGCGGCCGAAGAGCGCGACCGGCTCGTAGGCGTTGCCGACGCGGTGGAGCAGATGCATGGCGTCGTGCTCGGTGCGGTAGGGGCGGGGGGCGAAGATCTCCACCGGCCGCAGGCCGGGCTCCCGCGCGCGCAGGCGGTCCATCATCCGCTGCTCGGCCAAAGGCAGGGTCGCGGTACTGGCGTAGATGTACAGGCCGCCGATCCCGGGGACCGACTGGGGACGGGCGGCGGTGCGCAGGCTCCTGCCGGCGATGAAGTCCCGCAGGCAGGCCTCAAGATCGGAGATGGTGCTGTCCTTTGCGATGATCTTGTAGTAGACGATCTCCGAATCGTCGTAGATCTCCCCCTCCAGATAGCTGCGGTAGGGCGAGCCCTTCATCCGGTCGAGGATCAGCTTCTCCTGCGGATTGAGCCTGCCCTGGTGGAAAATGCAGGTCTTGTTCTTGTGGATGGTGTAGATGAAATAGCTCAGGTTCAGACTGTCGAGATACACGCGCAGGGAAAGCGTATCCTCCAGGGCGATGTTCTGCACGGAGAGATAGCGGTTCTCCTTCGGGTCGTAGAGGGCGGCGCCGTCCATGACGATGATCGGCAGGTTGAGCATGGCCTCGTGCATCTGCAGCGAAAAGTAGGCGGGCGCGTGCTCAAACATCAGGCAGATCTTCGCGCCGTCCTCATACAGGTAGTTCAGCCGGAACAGCACCGCCGAGGAGATGTGCGAAAAGCGGTCGGCGGCCAGATCCTTCGCCCGCACGAAAAAGACGCGGTCCTTCAGGCGAATGCGCGGCAGGCGGAAGACGTTGACGGCGATGGCAAAGGCCGTACCCGTCAGCACGCCGACGATGCGCTCGGATGCGGAGCGGAGCGGGTCGCCGATGTCCGGGAAGGAGATCACGATGCACAGAAAGACGATGGCGGCCTGCCCGGCGGTATCGGTGCGGTGCAGGGCCACGCAGGTGTAAAGCGTCAGCATGACGCCCAGAGACATGCTTATGTACAGAGGCAGCAGATGATTCCCCATTGCGGGAAACTGCATCATCAGCAGCAGAAACGCCAGTCCCCAGAAGGAGCCGATCATCGTGCCGGCAAAGCGGCTGAGGGCGTACCTGCGCGTGTCGCGCACATAGGGCTGCACGCAGAGAATGGCGGTGATGGCGGCCTCGGTCGGGATCTCCCGGCCGCGGAAGCCGCGCAGATAGTAGACCAGCAGGCACAGGAAAACGGCCACGGTGGTCTTGACGATGCGCTGCCCGACGGCGGGCAGGTAAAAGCGCTGTTTGGTTTGCGGATCAAAATTGCGGGTCATATCGGGTTTCCTTTTTCGATAAAAGATGCGGGAGAGTCAGAAAAGAGCGGCAGGCGCTCGAGCGTCTCCGGCGGATTGAGCGCGCAGATCGCGCAGAAGCAGTCCTCCGCCGTAAAGCTGCGCAGCGCCCAGGGACGCGCGTCCTCCTGCCGGGTGAGCGCAAAGCCCTCCCCCTCCGGCAGGATGCGGAAGGCGTCCAGCGGGAGCGAGAGCCCCAGACCGACGGCCTTGACATAGCTCTCCTTCAGCGTCCAGAGACGCAGAAAGGCGGCCTCTTGTTCCCGCCCGGACAGAGAAAAAAGCCATTTTGTCTCATCCGGATGGAAGAAGCGCCGGGCGAGGGCGAGATCCGCGCGGCGCGGACACTCCACGTCGCAGCCGAGCTCCGCGTCCGACAGGGCGCAGAGGACCCGCGTCCCGCTGTGGGAGAGGGAGAAGTGCACGTCGGGAAGGCCCGGCAGGTACGGCTTCCCCTGCTCGCCGAAGGCGAAGGGCCCGGCGGGTGGTAGTCCTGCGTCTGCAAGCAGACGGTCCAGCAGCAGGGCCGCGCCGAGAGAGAGGCGCCACGCCTCCTCCGAGCGAAACCGCGCGAGCTTTTCGCGCCGCTGCTCCGACACCGTTGAGAGCCCCCGGGCAAACAGGGCGGGGTCGCCCAGCGCCTCAACCGACGCGAGGACGAGTCGGGTCTCCATGTTCTCACCTGCCTCCGTGTATCCTTTTCGCTGCCGCCTGTGTTCAAATCATAGCACAATCCGGCCGAAAGCACAAGGCGCGGGGGAAAACGGGGCACGGCGACAACATTTACGACTCTTTTTCCGTCATTGCGAGCCAGTGTCGCAACACTGGCGCGGCAATCCGCCCGCCGGAGGCACTTTGAACCCTGCAAACTGTCAGATACTTGCGGGAAAAACGGATCGCCACACCAGTGACGTCGGTCACTGGTTCGCGATGACGGGTGGGTTGTGCTCAGAAAAAGTAAATGCTATCGCCGCGCCGAAACGGGAACCGTCTCTCGGTTGACGGGAGAGGGCGGAGGTGATACAATCAAAGCACACCGAAACGGTACAATTCTATACAAGGAGGGTATCCCATGGATTTCAGAAGTCTGACTGTCAAGGACTGCTTTGCCAATCCCAAATGCGAGGCCATCATCAAACAGTACGCGCCCCAGCTCATGAAGTACCCCATCAAGCTCTTCAACAAGAAGTCCTGCGGCGAGATCTTTGATCTGGTCGTCAGCAAGAAGATCGTCCCCGCGGACGTCGCCAAGACCATCGAGGCGAAGATCAACGAGATCCTGTGAGCGAAGAAGCAGCGCCGGAAACCCGGCGCTGCTTCTTTTTCGGGTTCAGGCGTCCCGGACCGTGACCGTCAGGATGCCGATCGTGTCCTCGCAGACGTCGAGCACGTCGCCCGGCTGCAGCCAGTCCTGCCGGTCGGCGGGGCGGCCGAGGATGACGCCCGCGGGCGTGCCGGTGAGGATGACGTCGCCCGGCTCGAGCGTACAGCAGCCGGACAGGTAGCTCACCAGCTCCGGGATGTCGTGGATCATGTCGCCGCTCCAGCCCTCCTGGCGCTTCTCGCCGTTCTTGTACCCGGTCAGATGCAGGGCCCGGTACGACAGGGCGTCGGCGGTCACGATGCAGGGGCCGAGCGGACAGAAGGTGTCGCAGGTCTTGCCGGGGACCCACTGACTCGTCACCTTCTGGAGGGTGCGGGCCGAGATGTCGTTGGCCAGCGTGTAGCCGAAGATATAAGACTCCGCTTCCTCGGGCGCGACATAGGCGCAGCGGCGGCCGATCACGACGGCGATCTCCGCCTCGTAATCGTGGCGCGTCTCCCTGCGGTTGCGCAGCACCGTGCCGCGGTGGGGCGCGAGGCTGTTGCGGAACTTGGCAAAGACCGTCGGCGCCTCGGCGGGCGTGAAGGAGCCGCGCGTCTCCTCAATGTGGGCGCGGTAGTTGACGCCGATGCAGAAGATCTTCTCCGGGTCGTCCACCGCGGGGGCGTATTCGATCTCCGCCTCGGGCAGGAAGGCCTTTGCCTCGCGTTCGACCTTCTGCAGCAGGGGCAGCGCGCTGTCAAGACCCAGGCGCAGCGCCTGCATCACGGTCCGGGGGACGGCGGGGTCGGACGCCTGCGCGGCGACGTCGATCACGCCGCGCTCCGTCAGGATGCCGAGGCGGTTCCCGCCCGGCGTTTTCATGTTGATGAGTTTCATGGGGGATGCTCCTTTAAGAACACCCCGCGCAGAGCGCGGGGTGTTCGGGTTTTTCTCTTATTTCGCGGGCTGGGGGCCGGCCGCCTTGATCTCCTCGGGCATGTCGGGATACTTCTTCGTGAAGTTGTCGTAGAAGGCCCGGGACAGCTGCCCGGCCGCCGCCTCGTAGGCGTCCTCGTCCGCCCACAGGTTGCGCGGGTCGAGGATCTTCGCCGGAACGCCGGGGCACTCGGTCGGGATCTCGAGGTTAAAGTACGGCTCATGCTTGTATTCGACCTTGCTGAGCTCGCCGTTGATGGCCGCCGTGACCATCGCGCGGGTGTACTTCAGGCTCAGACGCGGGACCGTGCCCGCCTTGCCGCCGCACCAGCCGGTGTTGACCAGGAAGACGTTCGCGCCGGTCATGTCCAGCTTCTCGCCCAGCATCTGCGCGTAGACCGAGGCGGGCATGGGGAAGAACGGCTCGCCGAAGAGGGTGGAGAAGGTGGTCGTCGGCTCGACGATGCCGCGCTCGGTCCCCGCCAGCTTGCTGGTGTAGCCGGAGACGAAGTGGTACATCGCCGCGCTGCGCGACAGCTTCGAGATCGGAGGCAGCACGCCGAAGGCGTCCGCCGTCAGGAAGATGACCGTCGTGGGCTGGCCGCCGACGCCCGGGATCACCGCGCTGGGGATGAAGTCCACCGGGTAGCTGGCGCGCGTGTTCTCGGTCAGGCTGCCGTCGTCATAGTCGGGGTGGCCCTCCTCGGACACGATCACGTTCTCCAGCAGGGAGCCGAAGCGGATGGCGTCGAAGATCTCGGGCTCGCGCGAGCGCTGCAGGCCGATGCATTTGGCGTAGCAGCCGCCCTCGATGTTGAACACGCCGTCGCCGGACCAGCCGTGCTCGTCGTCGCCGATCAGGGCGCGGTTCGGGTCGGCGGAAAGCGTGGTCTTGCCTGTGCCGGACAGACCGAAGAAGATCGCCGTGTCGCCGTCCTTGCCGATGTTGGCCGAGCAGTGCATCGGGAGCACGCCGTTCTTCGGCAGGACGTAGTTCATCGCCGTGAACACCGCCTTCTTCATCTCACCGCTGTACTGGTTGCCGACGATGATGATCTCCTTCTCCTCAAGGTTGAGCAGGATCGCGCACTCGCTGTGCACGCCGTCCACCTCGGGGATGCACTGGAAGCCGGGCGCGCAGTAGACCATGAAGTCGGGCTCGAAATCCTCCAGATCCTCTGCGTTCGGACGGATCAGGAGCTGGTGCATGAAGAGGTTCTGACTCGCATACTCGTTGACGATGCGGAAGGCCTGGGTATACTTGGGGTCCGCGCCCGCAAAGCCGTCGTTGACAAAGAGCTCACGGCCCTGCAGATAGGCCAGGACCTTGGCCTTGAGCGCGTCGTAGCGGGCCTTCGAGATCGGGACGTTCACATCGCCCCATGCAATGTCGTCATGGACGGCGGGGGTGTCGACAATGAATTTGTCCTTCGGGCTGCGTCCGGTGTACCGGCCGGTGATGACGTTGAGCGCGCCGGTCTCGGTCAGCACGCCCTCGCCGCGCTCGATGGCCATCAGCACGAGCTTCGGGACGGCCAGATTGCGGTGGACGACGCCCTTGCCGGCTATGCCGAGATCCAGAGGTCTGAGTTCTTTCATGGCTGTTAATCTCCTGTTTTATTATTTTGGGCGCCGTCCTGCGGGAACGGCGCCCGTGTGAGGTCCGGGATATCAGCCAAAGACGGAGAGCAGGAAGCCCGCCGCAATCGCCGACCCGATGACGCCGGCCACGTTCGGGCCCATGGCGTGCATCAGCAGGTAGTTGTTCTTGTTGTAGCGGCGGCCCACATCCTGTGCCACGCGCGCGGCCATCGGCACGGCCGACACGCCCGCGGAGCCGATCAGCGGGTTGATCTTGCCGCCGGAGGTCTTGTACATCACAAGGCCGCCGCACAGACCGCCGACCGTCGAGATCGAGAAGGCGATCAGGCCCAGCACGATGATCTTGATGGTCTCGATCTTGAGGAAGTTGCCCGCCACCATCGTCGCACCGACAGAGGTCGCGAGGAAGATCGTCACGATGTTCATCAGCGCGTTCTGCGCCGTGTCGGAGAGACGGTCGGTCACGCCGCACTCACGGAACAGGTTGCCGAGCATCAGGCAGCCGATCAGCGGGGCGGTCGAGGGCAGGAGCAGGATCACGAAGGTCGCCACGACGATGGGGAAGACGATCTTCTCGGTCTTGGAGACCTCGCGCGACTGCACCATCTTGACCTTGCGCATCTTGTCGTTGGTCATGGCCTTCATGATCGGCGGCTGGATCAGCGGGATCAGGGCCATGTACGAATACGCGGCGATCGCAATCGGGCCCAGCAGCTCGGGCGCGAGCTTGGTGGTCAGGTAGATGGCCGTGGGGCCGTCGGCGCCGCCGATGATGCCGATCGAGGCCGCCTGCGGACCAGTGAAGCCGAGCAGGACCGCGCCGAAGAAGGCAATGAACACGCCGAGCTGGGCCGCCGCGCCGAGCAGCAGACTCTTGGGGTTGGCCAGCAGGGGGCCGAAGTCGGTCATCGCGCCGACGCCCATGAAGATGAGCGAGGGGTAGATGCCGGCCTTGACGCCGATGTAGAAGAAGTCGAGCAGGCCCGCCTGGCGCATGATGGCGCCGTAGCTGTGGTAGGCCGGGCTGGACGAGTCAAGGAAGGCCTCCCAGATCTCGGGGTGGTACAGGGCGTTGGCACCCATGCCCACGAAGTAGCTCAGGTTCGTCAGCAGGCAGCCGAAGGCGATGCCGCACAGCAGCAGCGGCTCAAACTTCTTGGCAATGCCGAGGTAGAGCAGCACAAAGGCGATGAGAATCATCACCAGGTTTTTCCAGCCGCCCTCCGTCACAACGAAGGCGGCGAAGCCGGATTCGAGACCCAGCTTTTGCAGGACGCCCAGAATATCCATAAGCGCCCCCTTATGCGATCACGACGAGCGGGGAATCGGTCTCCACGACAGCGCCCTTGCTCACCAGGATCTGGGCGACGGTGCCGGACTTGGTGGAGACGACCTCGTTCTCCATCTTCATGGCCTCGAGGATGATGAGCACATCGCCCTCCTTGACCTGCTGGCCCTGCGCGACATTGATCTTGAGAATGTTGCCGGGCATCGGGCTCTTGACGACCTCGCCCGCGGCGACGGCACCCGCGGCGGGCGCGGCAGGCGCGGGGGCGGCAACCGGTGCGGGAGCCGCGGGGGCCTTGAGCTCGTACTCGTCGACGAGCATGGCCTCGCCCTGCTCGACCTCGACCTCATAAACGCGGTTGTTCAGCGTGACCTTATACTTCATCTTCTTTGACCTCCCTGATGGAAATAAAGCGCAGCTCGTTGAGCGGCTTGCCGAGGGTGTCGGCTACGATGGCCATGCACATGGCCGCGGCGCGGGGATCGGTGTCGTAGAGCTTGAACTCGCCCGCGGTGCCGGGAGCCGGGTCCGCCTTGACCGGCGGCGCGGCCGGAGCCGCCGCCGGAGCGGCAACGGCCGGAGCCGCGGCGGGGGCTGCTTTTTTGCGGGTCATGATCCTGCCCATGAGCAGGATGACCACCATCAGCATCACGAGCCCCAGAAACACGACCAGATAGCCGAGCAGAGCGTAGCCCGCGGCGTTCGGGACGGAGATGTTTACCAGATCGATCATGGCAGTTCCTCCTGCTTAGAGCTTCTCGATGGAGTAACGGACCTTCTTCTCCTCGGCGGCCTTGCGGTCGGCGAAGAACTTCTCGGCCACGGGCGGGAAGGAGATGTAGCTGAGCACGTCCTCCTCGCACCTGGCGGTGTCGCCGAGCTCGGCGGCGGCCTTCTCGTACAGGTCGGCGGGCAGGGTCTCGGCAAAGCGGCCCTCGACGGGCTTGTCGTCGCCGAGGATCTTGGCGCGGACCTCGGGGTCGATGGGCGCGGGGGTCTTGCCGTACTCGCCCCGGCAGTAGGCCTTCATCTCGGCGCCCACGTTCTTGTAGCGCTCCCCGGCCAGTACGTTCTGCACGGCCTGGGTGCCCACGAGCTGGGAGGTCGGGGTGACGAGCGGGGGATAGCCCATGTCGGCGCGCACGCGCGGGGTCTCGAGCAGGGCCTCGTCGAACTTGTCGAGCTTGCCGAGCATCTTGAGCTGGCTGAGCAGGTTCGAGAGCATGCCGCCCGGGATCTGGTAGGTCAGACACTGGGTGTCGGTGGCCATGGAGATCGGGTTGAGCGTGCCGTCGGCGAGGAAGTCGGCCCGGATGGGTTTAAAGAAGTCGGCCATCTGATGCAGGATCTCGGGGTCCAGACCGGTGTCGTAGCCCATCTCGCGGAAGGTGTACTCGAGGGTCTCGGTCGCGGGCTGGCTGGTGCCGCCGGAGAAGGGGGAGATCGCGGTGTCGATGACGTCGGCCCCGGCCTCGACGGCCTTGAGGTAGGTCATGAAGGCCAGACCCGGGGTGCAGTGGGTGTGGACCACGACGGGCAGATCCACCGCGTCCTTGATCGCGGAGACGAGGTCATAAGCGGGCTGCGGCGAGAGGATGCCGGCCATGTCCTTGATGCAGATGGAGCCGACGCCCATCTCCTTGAGCTCCTTGACCATCTCGACATACTTGTCCAGGGTGTGGACCGGGGAGGTGGTGTAGGAGATGGCGCCGGAGGCC
>JAUNNC010000245.1 GCA_030531585.1 Eubacteriales bacterium
CGGGGTGTCGCATCGTCTTCCCAATATGTACAGTATAAAGCAAACTTTTTCCTCTTCCAGTACTATGAATTTGTATACACTAAGCCTACCCAATTTCCACCACTTTTGACTACCAATGACTGCCTAATCTTGCCCCTATTTGCATCATTTCAGTATTGTCATTGGTATTTGGCATGGGGCAGGTATATCATCGGAATTCTTCTCAGCTGTATCATCGGAATTCTCCTGTTGACTGACCTTCTTGACCAGTACGCGCTGTAGCACCATTATCGTTTGACTACATGGCCAACCTGAATCTAAGCCTCCGACAGGGGCTAACGTGGGCGACATACAAAAACCTCGCCACCGGCATAACGCCAGCTGCGAGGGTTCTGTTCCCCTACTCCTGATTATTGTAGTCAGTCAGATTAAGAACAGCACATTAAACCACGCATCCAAGTGACAAACATGTGATATAATGGTCTGGCATTTCTATCGGAGGCAGGACACATGACACCAAACCAGCAGATTTGGGTGCAGGCAAGGGACCGACTGGTATCTACCGTCACCAGCATCGGCTTCTCCGCTGAACTGGCCGAGGTGATGGCCAAGCGACTGGGAAGTCCCAAAGTGATCGATCAGATGACCTCCTACGTCCGCCAGGCGCACCCTCGCACAAAGGAGATGCTGGTGGATGAGATGTCGCTATCTGCGGCGAGATCGAAACCTGGAGAAAAAAGAAAGAAAGCCAGGAAGCGCAGGCCCGGTACAATGCCAGGCTCTATTACAAGAAATGGGAACAGGAAGAGGAGGAGTGAAACCATGAAAAAGTTCATCCCGAAGGAAAAACTGGGCAAGAAGGCCCGCAAACAGCTCGACAATGAGTTGCGCGCCACCTGGACGTTTTCGCCGGTGACGAAAAAGGTGGAGAGCAAAAAGCTCTACAACCGCAAAAGAAGAGCCCATGACCGTTATGATAACTACGGCATGGGCTCTTCTTTTGGGATATCCATCCATTCTCGCATACTCGAGGATGGATGGGTATGTCGACTGTACCGGTAAGAATCGGCTTGGTTCTGTTTATTCAGCCATTGCGGCTTCGCCGGCGATGCGGCCGAAGGTCAGGCAGTCGGCGATGGCATTGCCACCGAGGCGGTTGGAGCCATGCAGGCCACCGGTGGTCTCGCCTGCGGCGAACAGGCCGGGAATGATCTCACCCTCGGTGGAGATCACGTGAGCGTTGCCGTCGATCTTCAGACCGCCCATGGTGTGGTGCACGGACGGAGAGCGGGGAGAGGCATAGAATGGCGCAGTCTCAACCTTCAGGTTAGGGCCGTAGATGGTGCGGCCGAAGTCAGGGTCGCTCTCATTGTCAACATAGCTGT
This sequence comes from Eubacteriales bacterium, assembly GCA_030531585.1. Lineage (GTDB taxonomy): Bacteria > Bacillota > Clostridia > Oscillospirales > Oscillospiraceae > Limivicinus. Next base: position 1,365 of record JAUNNC010000245.1, read on the forward strand.
TGAACTTGTTCACGGTGTCCACGAACACGGCGGGATCCATGCCCAGCTGCTCCGCCAGACCCTCCAGGGTGTCAGCCTTGTAGGCGTCGCCCTTGGCAACAGCGTATTCCACTACGTTGATGTCACGGGTATTGTTGGCCGCGGTACTGTCGCTGATGCAGTAGATGACTCCACCCTGATCGAAGGCCGCTTTTGCCAACACGTCGCGGCGCTCGTTCTCATTCACATAGCGCTCGCCCTTGGGGTTGACATACATGGCGGTCGTAGG
>JAUNNC010000246.1 GCA_030531585.1 Eubacteriales bacterium
GGGAGTAATCCTTCGTTCCCTTCATCTCCCAAAACCAAAACGGATGGCGCGAAACCATCCGTTTTTCAATTCCATTATTTCAGCACCACATTCTTGTGGCCGAGCATCTCGATCAGCTCGTCCATCATGGCCTTGGTCGGCGCGACGAACAGCTCCTTTGGCGCGCGCAGCTTCACGCCGGTGTTTTCGATGTAGAGCACGACGCTGACCTCGCCGTGATAGCGGGAGAGCACCGGGCTGACCACCTTGATCGCGCTGTCGCTGGGCAGACGCAGGTAGAGCGTGCTGCCCGGAAGAATCGTGTCCTGCTTCCTCGGCGCGGCCTGCGGGGAGAGCATGCCGTCCTTAAGCGCCTGCGCATACTCCGCATTGGTCATCAGCGGCTCCACCGTGTCCAGCAGCAGCTTGGCATCGTCGTCCTCGCGGATGGACAGCCGGCCGGAGAGAATCACCGCCGTGTCGGGCGTCAGCTCCGTGCTCACGCGCTCGAGCACCTTCGGAAACACCAGCGCCTCGATTGTGCCGGTCATGTCCTCCAGCGTCACAAAGCCCATCAGGTTTCCTGACCGGGTTGCCTTCTGGCGGAACTCCGTGAGCATGCCGCCCATGCGCACGCGCATGCCGTCGCGGGAGAGGCCGTGATCCGGCCCCTCCATGATCTCGGCGAGCTGGGCGGTGTTCATGTCCAGCTGCGCGAGCGCGTCCGTGTAGTCACCCAGCGGGTGACCGGTGATGTACAGGCCGGTCATGTTCTTCTCAAAGTTCAGGCGCGTGCGCAAGCTGAAATCCGGAATGTTGGGCAGCGGGGGATTGACCTCCTCGAGCATGCCGTCGCCAAAGAGCGACATCTGTCCGACGATGTTGCTCTTGCGGGTGCGGCTCGCGCCGTCGAGCGCCGCCTCGTACACGGCCATCAGCTGCGCGCGCGTCGCGCCCGTGCAGTCAAACGCGCCGGAGAGGATCAGCGACTCGACCACGCGCTTGTTGACCAGATCGCTCGAGAGGCGTTTGCAGAAGTCGAAGATGTCCTTGAACGGGCCGGATTTTTGGCGGATCTCGATGATCGAGTCGATCGCCTTGTCGCCGCAGGAGCGGATGGCGCCCAGGCCGAAGCGGATGCCCGCCTTGCCCGCGGCGTCCCGGCCCACGGAGAACTTGCGGCCGGACTGGTTGATATCCGGCGGGAGCAGCGGAATGCCGTGCTTGCGGCAGTACTCCGAATACTCCGCGACCTTGCCGCTGTTGTCGGAGACGGAGTTGAGCAGCGCGGCGAAGAACTGCACCGGATAGTGACACTTGAGCCAGCCCGTGCGCACGGCGACCACGCCGTAGGCCGCGGCGTGCGACTTGTTGAACGCGTAGGAGGCAAACGCCGTCATCTCGTCAAAGAGCTGGCTGGCGATCTCCGCGGGGATGCCGTTTCGCACGCAGCCCGGCACGGTGACCACGCCGTCCTCGACCATGCCGTGGATGAAGTACTCGCGCTCCTTGGCCATCACGTCGTGCTTCTTCTTGCTCATGGCGCGGCGCACGAGGTCGCTTCGGCCGTAGGAATAGCCGGCCAGATCGCGCACGATCTGCATGACCTGCTCCTGATAGACCATGCAGCCGTAGGTGACGTCGAG
>JAUNNC010000247.1 GCA_030531585.1 Eubacteriales bacterium
AGTTCGAGCGCATGGGCAAGGACCGCAAGAAGGTCTCTGTTTACGAAGAAATCGCGCAGTAATAGACCTGACAGGCCGGACGTTTCGTCCGGCCTTTTCCATGAGATCCGCCGACAGGCGGGAAAGGAGGCAGTATGGCATCATCCTTTGTCGATAAGGCCCGCATCAGCGTCCACGCCGGAAAGGGCGGGGACGGCGCCGTGGCCTTCCACCGCGAAAAGTATGTCGCGGCGGGCGGCCCCGACGGGGGCGACGGCGGCCGCGGCGGCAACATCGTCTTTACCGTGGACGAGAACATGTCCACGCTGATGGATTTTCGCTACAAGCGCAAATACGTCGCGGGAAACGGAGCAAACGGTGCGGGCAAGCGCTGCTACGGCAAGGACGGGGAGACGCTGTACATCAAGGTCCCCCGCGGCACCATCATCCGGGATACCGAGACCGGGGCCATCATGCACGACATGTCCACCGGGGAGGATTTCATCGCCGCGAAAGGCGGCCGCGGCGGCTGGGGCAATATGCACTTCGCCACCCCGACCCGCCAGGTGCCGCGCTTCGCCAAGCCCGGTCTGCCCGGCGAGAGCCATGACATCACGCTGGAGCTCAAGCTGCTGGCGGACGTCGGACTCGTCGGCTTTCCCAACGTGGGCAAGTCCACGCTGCTGTCCGTGGTGAGCAAGGCCCACCCCAAGATCGCCAACTATCACTTCACCACGCTGTTCCCCAATCTCGGCGTCGTGTATGTCGATGAAGGCGTGTCCTTCGTCATGGCCGACATCCCCGGCATCATCGAGGGCGCGTCCGAGGGCGCCGGATTGGGCCACGATTTTCTGCGGCATATCGACCGCTGCAGGCTGCTGGTGCATCTCGTCGACGCCTCCGGCAGCGAAGGGCGCGATCCGGTGGAGGACTTTGAGGCCATCAATGCGGAGCTGCGTGAGTACAGCCCGGAGCTTGCCGAGCGGCCGCAGATCGTGGTCGCCAACAAGTGCGATCTTCTGGGGGAGGACCGGGAAAAGCTTGAGACGCTTCGCAGGCATGTCGAGGCGCAGGGCTACAGCTTTTTTGAGATGAGCGCCGCCACGCACGAGGGTACGCGTGAGCTCGTGAAGGAATGCGCGCAGAGGCTGGCCGACCTGCCGCCCATCGCAAGCTATGAGCCCGATTACGTCCCGCCCGAGCCGAAGGTCGACACCTCCGGCGAGCTCACCATCGAGCACTTTGACGACATGTGGCTGGTGGAGGGGCCGTGGCTGCAGAGGCTTGTCGCAACGGTCAACTTCTCCGACTACGAGAGTCGGATGTACTTTGACCGCATCCTGCGCGAGGCCGGCGTTTTTGAACGCATGGAGGCCATGGGCGTGCGCGACGGCGACACCGTCAGTATGTACGACCTGATGTTCGAGTACAGGGAATGAACGGTCGGAGAAAAAAGCGGATCAAAAATACCCTGCTGGGCATTCTCCTTGCCGCGACGCTGTGCTTTATCTGGGGCAATTCGCTTTTGTCCCGTGAGAACTCGGCTGCGTTCAGCGGGAGATTTGTCGAGCTGCTGACGCCGGTCTTTTCGTCTCTGAGCATGGAGGGCCCCGA
>JAUNNC010000248.1 GCA_030531585.1 Eubacteriales bacterium
AGAGAAGTTCACGGTGGAATTGTACAGGCTCTCAGGCGCGATCCCGATCTGCGCATATGACGTGATCTGCCGCGTAAAGGCGTTTGTCTTCCGATTCATCTGGAACTCGCCGTCCGAAATGCGCCCTTGCAGATTGCCGACGCGCATGAGCTTGACGGCGATACCGTGCCGAACCGCCGCGGTCAGCGCCTCGTATTCGGCCATGAACTTGGAGAGAATGTACTGGTTTTTAATCTCCTGTCCGATAAACAGATCCCGCTCCGTCAGCGTCAGCGGCGGCTCGCCAGATTCGTAAACGCCACCAATACTGATCGTCGAAACCTGAACCAGCGCGGCGCAGTGTTCGGCGCACAGCTGCGTCAGATTGCGGACGCCGCCCGTATTGACGCGGCGAAATGCGACACGTCCGCCGCACAGTTGATGACCGTGTCGATCCGCCCGTCAAAGGGCTCGGCAAAGATCTTCGGATTTGAGATGTCACCGTCGAGCGCGAACAAGCATTTGCCGTAAATATCGTCGCAACTCGTCTCCTCATAATAGAAAAGCGTGCTTTTGAGCCGCCTTTCCGGCGTCTGGCGTTTGGTGGCGCGAACGAGACAATAGATGTTGTACCAGGCATCACGCCGCCGCAGCAACTGTGCCAGAACATGGATGCCGAGGAAGCCGCTGGCGCCCGTTAACAGGATGTTGCCGAGGCCGTGTGGCTCGGGCGCTTCGTCGTTGCACAGCGCGTTTTTGGATAGCAGCGCGTCGATCCCGCTGTAATCAAGCGCTTCCAATGAATTGATGTGCTTGCGGGTCTTCTCCGTTTGCTTGACGTAAAGATACTGTGCGAGCAGCTCGGGAGTGGGATAGCGGAAGATGTCCTCATAGGCCGCCTCCGCCTCGGGCAGACGGGATTTGATCTCGAACAGCAGCTCGGCAGTATGCAGGCTGTCGCCGCCGTTGTCGAAGAAGCTGTCGTCAAGGCCGACCTGATCCAATTCCAGAACGGCTGCAAACGCCTCGCAAATTGCCTCTTGATACGGCGTCTGCGGCGCGCGATAGACGCCTTCCACCTTGATCGGGATCGCTGCGAGAGCTTTTGTGTCGGTCTTTCCGCTGGGCGTTTCGGGGATATGATCAAGCTCTTTGAAAATGTCCGGCACCATGTAGTAGGTCAGGCGCGCTCTGACGTAGTCCTTCAGCGCCGCAACGTCGATGGCCGCGCCGTCCTTCGCACAGTAAAAGGCCGCCAGATGCTCCGAAATACCGATTTTTCGCACCTGCACACAGACGCCGCCGATCCCCTCGAAGCTGCGGATGCAGCTCTCAATCTCGGGCAGCTCGATGCGCAGGCCGTGAAGCTTGACCTGAAAATCATTTCGTCCGTGATAGGCAATTCTGCCGTCCGGCAGGTATCGGGCCAGGTCACCCGTCCTGTACATGTGGACGCCATAATGCTCCACGAAGCGTTTTTCTGTCTCCTCTGGCAGGTTTCGGTAGCCGAGGCCCAGCCCCATTCCGTAAATGTACAGCTCGCCGATCACGCCACAGGGCAGCAACCGCCCCTGCTCGTCGAGGATCATCACACCGGT
>JAUNNC010000105.1 GCA_030531585.1 Eubacteriales bacterium
TGGTGCCGACGAGCCAGTTGTCGAAGGTGGCGTAGTAGGAAACGGCGTCGGAGTTCATGATCAGACGGTCATAGGCGATGACGGGGATGCCCTTCTCCTTGGCCTGGGCCAGCACGGTGCCGAGGGAGTCGCCGTCGATGGAGGCGATGACCAGGACCTTGCAGCCGTTGGCGATCATGTTCTCAATCTGGGAAACCTGCGTCGGGATGTCGTTGGCACCGAACTGCAGGTCGACGGAATAACCGGCTTTCTCAAGCAGGTTCTTCATGTTCTCGCCGTCCTGGTTCCAGCGCTGCAGATCCTTGGTAGGCATCGCAACACCGACCAGATTATCGGCGGAGGCGGGAGCCGCGGCAGGCGCCGCAGCCTGCTGACCGCAGGCGGCAAGGCCGACGATCATGCAAAGCGCGAGCAGAAGTGCAAGAAGCTTTTTCATAAGAGTCCTCCTTTTTCATTTTCGCAGGTGCCCCGGCAGACCGGGGCTGCGGTAATCGGAAGCGGATTCCCCCACTTCCGTAAGATGATTTTACAAATATACCCCCTCTGCTGTCAAGGTGTTTTTGCAATTCTGATCGATTTCGTGTATATTGACCGATTCTCTATGCGGTTTTTGTATATTCTGCCAAAATGCCCCGCCCGTTATCTAAAACTTCTTTCCAAAAGTCCTTCAAAAAACGTTGACTCCTTCAAAATGCATGGTACAATAGGCACAGATAGGTAAAGAAGGGGGGAGCGAAATGAGTGAATCGGCTGCGCAGGCGCGGCATCTCTCGGTCCGCAGCCGCATCTACCGCACGCTCTACGAGGCGCGGGACTTCGTCTCCCGGCAGAGCCTCGCGCAGAGCTGCGGCATCAGCATGCCCACGCTCTACCTGAATCTCAACGAGTTGATGGACGAGGGCCTGGTCTGCTACTCGGGCGAGGACCGCTCCACCGGCGGGCGCAAGGCGCAGGGTCTCGATATCGTGCCGGACGCGCGCGTGTCGGTCGGCATCTCGGTGACGGAGCACCATCTGCGCTTTGTGGCGGCGGACCTGCGCCTGCGGGAGCTGGCCTACAAAGCGGTCGCCTTCGACACCACCGCGCGCCTGAGCGACGAGGTGGCCGATCTCGCCGGGGAGTTGGAGCGCTTTCTGGACGAGTTCGGGATCGACCGCTCGAAGCTGCTCGGCGTGGGCGTCACGGTCCCGGCGCTGCTCAGCTCCGACAGCAGCCGCATCCAGTTCGCCCCGACGCTGGGGCTGCGGGACGTCCCGATCGCCGGACTCACCGGGCAGATCCCCTACCCGGTCTATGTGGACAACGACGGCTCGGCCAGCGGGCACGCGGAGTGCTTCGTCCGGCGCGAACAGAAGGACATGGCCTATCTCTCGCTGGAATACGGCGTCGGCGGCGCCGTGCTGATCGACGGCAAGCTCCACCGCGGCTCCAGAGGGCACAGCGGGGAGTTCGGCCACATCTGCGTCGAGCCCGGCGGCCTGCGCTGCAACTGCGGCAAGCAGGGCTGTCTCGAGGCCTACTGCTCCCCGCTGCGGGTCGAACAGACGCTCGGCGTGACGCTGGAGGAATTCTTCCGCGGCGCGGAGGCCCACGTCCCCGAGCATGAGGCGCTGCTCTACGACATGCTGCGGCATCTGGCCATCGCGGTCAACAGCATCCATCTGACGCTCGACTGCGACGTGATCCTGGGCGGCTTCTTCTCGGAGTATCTGCAGCCCTTCCTGCCGGTGCTGCGGCGCTATGTGCTGTCAGGCAACCCCTTCGAGGAAAACGCCGATTTCGTCCAGCTCAGCTCGCTGCGGCGGCACATCACGCCCCTCGGCGCGGCGCTGTTCTTCATCCGCGAGTTCGTCGGCAGCGTGTGAATTGCGTTTTCTTATTTCTTTTCTTATTTCTAATATGAAAGCTGCCTGCCCTCACGAGACGGGCTCGCAATGTGTTGACACCCCCCGGCGTCTGTCATCTCGAGCGGAGGCGAAGCCGGAGTCGAGAGATCCGAAACATTGGAAAGCCTCGCTTTCCGGATCTCTCTGCTCGCTTCGCTCGGTCGGGATGACCAGGAAGAGACCTTTGTCTTCAGTCTGTGAGCCTGCCTTCACGGGGCAGGCTCTTTTCTCTTTTTCCGGCCTCGCCGTGCGGGCGCTTCCGGCCTCCTTTCTAAAATTGGTTTATGAAAGTTTTGCGCCGCTTGGGGCATTATGCACAAATTTCCCGAGACAACCCGTGCAAAATCTACGAAATATGGGCAAGTATGAAAAAGCTCCTTGACAGAGCAAGCGTATATTTGTAAAATCAGCTTATGGAAGTATGTCTATACTTCCATAAGCTGCGAAGGCCGGGAAAAACGGCCTCCCGCGGCGCTTTATCCGGGCTGGACGGGGTTTCGTCCGGTCCGGACAAGAATGAACTCTCGGGCTTGGAGGGGATAATTTGGCAGACAATATTCTGGAAATGCGGGGGATCACCAAGGAATTTCCCGGCGTCAAAGCCCTGGACGACGTCAACTTCGCCGTCAAAAAGGGCAGCATCCACGCGCTCGTGGGTGAAAACGGCGCCGGCAAGTCCACGCTGATGAACGTGCTCAGCGGTCTGTATCCCTACGGCAGCTATTCGGGAGATATTGTATACGAGGGAGAAGTATGCAAGTTCTCCAACATCAAGGACAGCGAAAGCAAAGGCATCGTCATCATCCACCAGGAGCTGGCGCTGGTACCCTACATGAGCATCGGCGAGAACATGTTCCTGGGCAACGAGCAGGGGAAAAAGTATGCCATCGACTGGGACAAGACCCACGCGGAGGCCACCAGATATCTCAAGATCGTCGGTCTGACCGAGTCGTCCAAGACCCTCATCAAGGATATCGGCGTCGGCAAGCAGCAGATGGTCGAGATCGCCAAGGCCCTGGCCAAAAACGCGCGCCTGCTGATCCTGGACGAGCCCACCTCCTCCCTCAACGAGGAGGACTCCCAGGCCCTGCTGGACCTGCTTCTCCAGTTCAAGAAGCAGGGGATGACCTCCATCATCATCTCCCATAAGATCAACGAGGTCTCCTATGTGGCGGACGACATCACCGTCCTGCGCGACGGCCACACGATCGAGACGCTCACCAAGGGCGTGGACGACTTCAGCGAGGACCGCATCATCCGCGGCATGGTCGGCCGTGAGCTCGAGGACCGCTTCCCCAAGCGTCACGGCGTCCAGATCGGCGAGGTGGCGCTCGAGGTCAAAAACTGGAACGTCTATCACCCGATCTACACCGAGAAGAAGGTCATCGACGACGTCTCCTTCCATGTGTGCAGGGGCGAGGTCGTCGGCTTCTCCGGGCTGATGGGCGCCGGGCGGACCGAGCTCGCCATGTCGCTCTTCGGCCGCAGCTACGGCACCGAGATCTCCGGCCACTGCTTCATCCACGGCAAGGAGGTCAAGCTCCACTCGCCCCGGCAGGCCATCGACGCGGGTCTCGCCTACGTCACCGAGGACCGCAAGGGCAACGGCCTCATCCTCTCGAACCCCATCTCCATCAACACCACCCTCGCCAACCTTAAGGGCGTCACAAAGCGCGGCGTCATCAACCGCGACAAGGAGATGGCCGTGGCCGAGGAGTACCGCGTCAAGCTGCGCACCAAGACGCCCTCCGTCCTGCAGAACGTCGGCAACCTCTCCGGCGGCAACCAGCAGAAGGTGCTGCTCGCCAAGTGGATGTACGCCGACCCCGATATCCTGATCCTGGACGAGCCCACCCGCGGCATCGACGTGGGCGCCAAGTACGAGATCTACTGCATCATTAACGATCTGGTGGCGGCCGGCAAGTCCGTCATCATGATCTCCTCGGAGCTGCCCGAGGTCCTGGGCATGTGCGACAGGATCTACGTGCTCAACGAGGGACGCATCGTGGGTGAATTCACACAGGCGGAGGCCAGCCAGGAGAAGATCATGGCCTCCATCCTCTCGACCGATTCGGCAGCAAAGGAGAAAGTGCAATGACGACTAAGACAAAGGTTCTGAACTTCATTCAGAAATACACCATGATCATCGCCCTGGTGCTGGTCACGGGCTTCTTTACCCTGCGCACCAACGGCAAGATCCTCATGCCCCAGAACATTACGAACATCATCTCCCAGAACGCCTACGTGTTCGTGCTGGCGACCGGCATGCTGATGTGCATCCTGACCGGCGGCAACATCGACCTGTCCGTCGGCTCGGTGGTCTGCTTCGCCGGCACGGTCGGCGCCGTGATGATGCACAAGGAGCTGAACATGTGGCTGGCCGTGCTGGTCATGCTGCTGGTCGGCCTGGCCATCGGCGCCTGGCAGGCCTTCTGGATCGCCTATGTCAAGGTCCCGCCCTTCATCACCACGCTCGCCGGCATGCTGATCTTCCGCGGCCTGTCCAACGTCGTGCTGCAGGGCAAGACCATGTCCGTCACCAACGCAAAGTTCGTGCAGATCTTCGGCGGCGGCGCGAACTGCTACGTCCCGGACTTCTTCCACGGCACAAACATCAACATCCTCTGTCTCGTGGTCGGCATCGTCGCCTGCGCCCTGTACCTGTTCTTCACCGTGCGCAACTACAGCTCCCGCAAAAAGGCCGGGCTGGAGTCCGACGCCCTGTACAAGGTCGCGGCAAAGGCCGTGGTCATCGTGGCCGTCGTGATGTTCTTCACGCTGCGCCTGGCACAGTACAAGGGCCTGCCCATGGCTCTGCTCTGGGTCGTGCTCGTGGTGCTGATCTACACCTACATCACCTCCAAGACCACCGTCGGCCGCTACCTCTACGCCATCGGCGGCAACGAGGTCGCGACCAGACTCTCCGGCATCAACACCAAGAGCATCTACTTCCTCGCTTACTCGAACATGGGCCTGCTCGCGGGTCTGGCCGGCATCCTGACGATCGCCCGTCTGACCTCCGCGCAGCCCACCTACGGCCAGAGCTATGAGATGGACGCCATCGGCTCCTGCTTCATCGGCGGCGCCTCCGCCTACGGCGGCGTCGGCACCGTGCCCGGCGTCATCATCGGCGCCCTGCTGATGGGCGTCATCAACATCGGCATGAGCATCATGGGCGTCGACGCCAACTACCAGAAGGTCGTCAAGGGCCTGGTGCTTCTGGCCGCCGTCATCTTCGACGTGGTCTCGAAGAAAAAGAACTCTTAACAGATAACGCACGCTGCGGGCGACAGCCCGCAGCGCACGTTCCGTAAAACACGGAGGGACCGAATGGACGACAGGGCGTTTGAATACGACGCGGCAAAGCGGACGAGGGCCAACAACCTCGCCGTGCTGCGCGCGCTCGTCGCCGCCTATCTCGCCTGGCTCGGCTTCAGTCTGATCCGGGACTGTGTCCGCGGCGCTTCGACCCTCTCCCCCGCCTTCGCCTGGACGGGGGGCCTGGTCTTCATCGCCGCCGCCTTCGCCTTCGCCTTCTATATCCGGAGGCAGTGGAAGCGCGAGCTCGCGGCCGCGAGGCTCCCGAAGCAGGCGGAGGACGCGGCGCAATCCGAATAGGCAAACCGTGCCTGCCGTGTGCCGCAGGGACCCGGCAGGCCTTCTTTTCGGTTTTCCAACCCACGCAGATTTTATCGGAGGTGGTTTTCACGAAACTGTTTATCGGAGTCGATCTCGGCACCTCGGCCGTCAAGCTGTCGCTGGTGGACGAAAAGGGCGCGATCCGAAACGAGGTCAGCCGGGAGTACCCGCTCTTCTTCCCGCAGCCGGGCTGGTCCGAGCAGAAGCCGGAGGACTGGTGGGCCGGCGTCTGCAGCGGCATGCGCGAGCTGCTCGCCGGGGCGGACGCCTCGCAGGTGGCCGGTCTCGGCTGCGGCGGGCAGATGCACGGTCTGGTCGTGCTCGATGAGAACGACGCGGTCATCCGCCCCGCCATTCTCTGGAACGACGGGCGCACGCAGGAGGAGGTCGATTACCTCAACAATGAGATCGGCCGCGACCGCCTCTCGGCCCTGACCGCCAACATCGCCTTTGCGGGCTTCACCGCGCCCAAGATCCTGTGGATGAAGAAGCACGAGCCCGAAAACTTCGCGCGCATCCGCAAGATCATGCTGCCGAAGGACTACATCAACTATATGCTCACCGGCGTGCACTGCTGCGACTACTCCGACGCGAGCGGCATGCTCCTGCTCGACGTGCAGCACAAGCGCTGGTCGCAGGAGATGCTGGAGATCTGCGGCGTGAGCGAGGCGCAGATGCCCCGGCTCTTTGAGAGCTTCGAGGTCGTCGGCACCGTCAGGCCCGACATCGCGGCCGGGCTCGGGCTCCCGGAGGGGGTCAGGGTCGTGGCCGGCGCGGGCGACAACGCCGCCGCCGCGGTCGGCACCGGCGTCGTGGGCGAGGGCGGCTGCAATCTCTCCCTCGGCACGTCCGGCACGCTGTTCATCTCCTCGAAGAGCTTCGGCGTCGACCCGAACAACGCCCTGCACGCCTTCGCGCACGCCGACGGCGGATTTCACCTGATGGGCTGCATGCTCTCGGCGGCCAGCTGCAACAAGTGGCTGTGCGACGAGATCCTGAAAACGAAGGACTACGCCGCCGAGCAGGCGGACATCACCGACGACAGGCTCGGCCGCAACCACGTCTTCTTCCTGCCCTACCTCATGGGCGAGCGCAGCCCGATCAACGACGTCAACGCCCGCGGCACCTTCATCGGCCTGACGATGGACAGCAGCCGCGCCGATCTGGTGCAGGCGGTGCTCGAGGGCGTGGCCTTCGCCATCCGCGACAGCTTTGAGGTCGCCAGGTCCCTGGGGCTCGACATCCCGCGCAGCTGGATCTGCGGCGGCGGCGCCAAGTCCCCGCTGTGGCGGAAGATCTTCGCCAACGTTCTGGGCATCCCGCTCGACATGGTCAAGACCGAGCAGGGCCCCGGCTACGGCGGCGCGATGCTCGCCATGGTCGGCTGCGGCGTCTACGCGAGCGTACAGGAGGCCGCCGACGCGCTGGTGGAGCTCGCCTCCACCACCGAGCCCGACCCGGAGCTCACGGCCCGCTACGAGGAGCAGTATCAGAAATTCAGACGGATCTACCCGGCGCTCAAGGGCGTGTTCCCGGAGATCCAGTAAGGAGGAGCCATGAAAATCCATTCGGTCACCGATCCCGAATTCAAGCCCTACGGCAAGGTCCTCGAGGGCTACGACACGGCGGAGCTCTGCGCCGCCATGGAGGCCATTCCCCTGCCCGAGAGCGGCACGGCCTACCGCCCCGGCATCGACAGTCTCGAGGCCTGTGCGGTCTTTGCGCAGTTCCGTGACCGCGCCTACGGCGGCATGCCCATCCAGCTCGGCATGTGCTGGGGGCACAACACGAAGCTCAACTGCCTCGAGTACCACCGCGACAGCGAGGTCAACCTCGGCTGGAAGGACTTCATCCTCCTGCTGGCGAAGCAGGACGAGATCGTCGACGGCGTTCTCGATACGGCGAAGGTCAAAGCCTTCCGCGTCCCGGCGGGCGTGCCGGTCGAGGTCTACGCGACCACGCTGCACTATGCCCCCTGCCAGGCCTGCGCGTCCGAGGGCTTCCGCGTGGCGGTGATCCTGCCCGCGGGCACGAACACCGAGAAGCCCGCCTTCACCCCCGGCAATGCGGAGGACACCTGGATGACCGCCCGCAACAAGTGGCTGCTCGCCCATCCCGAAAGCAAAGAGGCAAAGAACGGCGCTCACGTCGGCCTTGCCGGTCTCAATATCGATATCAAGGAGGATCTCTGAAATGATGACAAACATTCCCGAAGTCAAGCTCGGCATCGTCGCCGTCTCCCGCGACTGCTTCCCCATCGGCCTGTCCATCGCCAGACGTGAGGCGATCGTCAAAACCTGCGGCGGCAACATCTACGAGTGCCCCGTCACCGTTGAGAACGAGAAGGACATGCTCAAGGCCGTCGACGACGTCAAGGCCGCCGGCTGCAACGCGCTGGTCGTCTTCCTCGGCAACTTCGGCCCCGAGACGCCCGAGACCCTGATCGCCAAGAACTTCGACGGCCCCTGCATGTTTGTGGCCGCCGCCGAGGGCGACGGCGACCTCATCAACGGCCGCGGCGACGCCTACTGCGGCATGCTCAACTGCTCCTACAACCTCGGCATGCGCCA
>JAUNNC010000106.1 GCA_030531585.1 Eubacteriales bacterium
AAGACGGATTCCCACGCCAGTCTGAGGACTGGCTCGGAATGACGGGCTGGGATTTTACATTTTGCAGCGCGCCTTTTGTTATTTTTCCTTCGGCTTTGCGACCAGCGAGATCACCAGCGCGAAGAGCACCGCCGCGCCTAGTCCGGCCGCGGCCGCGGTGAAGGGACCCGAGAAGACCCCGAGCAGGCCCTTTTCCTCCACGGCCTTCCGCACGCCGCGGGCGATCGCGTTGCCGAAGCCCGTGAGCGGCACCGCGGCGCCCGCGCCCGCCCAGTCGGCCAGCGGCTGGTAGAGCCCGAGCGCGCCGAGCACGACCCCGGCCACTACGTAGCTGGTGAGGATGCGCGCGGGCGTGAGGGCGGTCGCGTCGATGAGCGCCTGCCCGATCACGCACAGCAGCCCGCCGACGAAAAAAGCCCGCAGGAGGGCGCTCAGCACGTTCATAGACTGTCCTCCCGCTCGATGGCCACGGCGTGGCAGATCCCGGGGATCGAGCAGCCCTGCTGACAGCTCAGCGGCGACATGAGCGCGCCGGTCCCGGCGAAGAGCACGCGCTTCCAGACGCCGCGCTCCACGGCGGGCAGGATGTGCGCGCACAGCACCGCCGCCGAGCAGCCGCAGCCGGACCCGCCCGCGTGCACGTCCTGGGTTTTGAGATCGTAGAGCAGCACGCCGCAGTCCATATAGTGCATCCCCGGCGAGCGCCCGTCCTTCTGCAGCAGATCCTGCAGGATGTCGTGCCCGATCGTGCCGAGGTCCCCGGTGAAGACCGCGTCGTAGTCCCCGAAGTCGCGGCCCGTGTCGATGAAGTGCGCGGTGATCGTGTCGAAGGCCGCGGGGGCCATGGCGGCGCCCATGTTGCAGGCGTCGGTGACGCCCGCGTCCACGATGCGCCCGGGCGTGACGTGGGTGACACGCAGCGTCCCGGTCCCCTTTGCGAGCACGGCCGCGCCCGCTCCGGTGACCGTCCACTGCGCGGTGGGCGTGCGCTGCCCGCCGTATTCCAGCGGGAAGCGGTACTGCCGCTCCGCGGTGCAGAAGTGCGAGCCCGTCACCGCGCAGGCCGAGCCGAAGCCGCCCCCGTCCACCAGCAGCGCCGCCAGCGCCAGCCCCTCGGCCATCGTCGAGCAGGCGCCGTAGAGCCCGAGGTACGGCTCGGCGCAGTCGCGGACGGCAAAGGCGGAGCTGATGCACTGGTTGAGCAGATCGCCCCCGAGCAGCAGCTCGGGCCGGCGCGTCGGCCGGTCCCATTTGCCCAGACAGAGGTTCAGACACTCGCGCAGCATGGCGCTTTCGGCCTTCTCCCAGCTGTCCTGCCCGAACCAGGCGTCCTCCGAGATCAGGTCGAAGCCGCCGCCCAGCGGGCCCTCGCCCTCCTTTTTCCCGCCTGCCGCCGCGAATGCGCCGACATGCACCTTTTCCGTCAAGCGCAGCGTCTGCCGCCCGACCCGTTCGGCCATGGAAAAACCACCTTCCGTTGCTTTTTCCTCTAGTGTTCCCGAAAGCAGGCAAAAAATGTGCCGCATCCGTCGGATGCGGCAGAAGCATTTTTTCAGGAAAAATCACCGGTCCTGCAGGATCGCCTCGGCGCAGGAGCGGATGATCTTGACCGCTCCCTCGACGGGGATGCGGGTGACGTTGAGGACGAGATCGTAGCACGCGGCATCGCCCCATGTCTGGTCGGTGTAATACGAGTAGTAGCTGGCGCGGTCCCTGTCGACGCTTTTGATGAGCTTCTTCGCCTGCTCGGCCGTGAGCTCGGAATGCTCGACCACGGTCCGGATGCGGAAATCCCGTTCTGCGGTGAGAAAGACCCGCACCAGATCGGGACGCTCCCGCAGCACATAGTCGGCGCAGCGCCCGATGAAGACGGCGTCGCCCTCCTCCGCCAGCTCCCGGATCGCATCGAACTCGGCGTTGGCCAGACGCATGTTCAGCCGAAAGTCCCCGCCCATCTCAAGGGAACCGGCGGCCGGAAGAAAGTAGGGAAAGACGCGCTTTTCGTCGTAGGATCGCAGGATCTCCCGGCTGAAGTGCGAGTTCTCGGCCGCGCGCTCCAGGATCTCCTTGTCGCAGTAATTGCAGCCGAGCTGGGCCGCGAGCTGCTGGGCGATCAGATAGCCGCGCGTGCCGTGCTGTCTGCCGAAGGTGATGATCATGACGGTTCTCCTCCGTTCTTTCTGCGCTCAGCATACCATGACGGGCCTTCTTTTTCAAGTCTGCTTTACGCCTCCGCGGACAAGTGTGCCGCCGCCCCCGCATAAGATGAAAGCACCGGGAAGGGGGAGCGGCCATGCGAAATCGGAAACTGCTGTACAACACCGCGCTGCTGACGGTCTCCTCGCTTACGATGAACGCGATCGCCATGGCCTTTCGGGCCTGGCTGGTCGGGCGCATCGGCACGGCGGGGATCGGTCTGTATCAGCTCGTCGTGTCGGTGATGAACCTGACGGCGACCTTTGCCATCTCCGGCGTCCGCTTTGCCGCGACCCGTCTGGTGGCGGAGGAGCTGGGGGCGGCGCACGCGCCCGGCGTGCGCGCGGCGGTGGGGCGCTGTCTGGGCTACGCGGGGCTGTTCGGCTTCGCCGCGGCGCTGATCCTCCGGGCTCTGGCCGAGCCCATAGGCTTTCTGTGGATCGGAGACGCGCGCACCGTGCTCTCGCTGCGCCTGGCCGCCTTCTCCATGCCCTGCATCTCCCTGTGTGCGGCGCTCTCGGGCTACTTCACGGCCAACGGGCGCGTCTGGAAGCCGACCCTGATCCACCTGACAGAGCAGCTCGCGGGGATCCTGCTGGTGATCTGCTTCCTCCGCCGGACCCCGGCGGGGGATCTGGAGAAAAGCTGCGCCGCCGTGACCCTCGGGAGCACGGCGGCGGATCTGCTGGGTCTGGGCCTGATGGCCCTGGCCTATGTGCTGGACAGGCGGCGTTACGACAGCGGGGAGGAGGCCGCGGGACTGACCGGCCGCATGCTCCGCATCGCGGTGCCGCTGGCCTTGTCGGCCTACGCCCGCAGCGCGCTGACCACGCTCCGGCATCTGCTGGTGCCGCGGGGCCTCCGGGCGGCGGGCTGGTCGGCGGACGGCGCGCTCTCCGGCTACGGGGTCATCCAGGGCATGGTCCTGCCGGTGCTGTTCTTCCCGGCCTGCATCATGGGCGCGCTCGCGGAGCTCATCGTCCCGGAGCTGACGGCCTCGCAGGTGCGGGGCGACGGGCGCGCCATCACCGCGACGACCGGGGAGCTCCTGCGCGCGAGCGTGTGGTTCTCCGGCGCGGTGGGCCTGTTCCTCTTCGTCTTTGCCGACAGGCTGGGCCTCGCGGTCTACCGCAGCTTTGAGGCGGGGCGTTATATCCGAGTCCTCGCGCCGCTGGTGCCCGTCATGTATACCGACATGGCCGTCGACGGCTGTCTCAAGGGGCTGGGCCAGCAGGTCTGGAGCATGGGCATCAACATCACGGAATCCCTGCTCGGCCTGCTGCTCGTGTGGCAGCTCCTGCCGCGCTGGGGGCTGGCGGCCTACATCGGCGTGTTCTATTTTACGGAGCTGTTCAACTTCTCCCTGAGCCTTCTCCGGCTTCGGCGCGTCACGCGCCCTTTTGCGCGCGCCGCTTGAGGGCCAGCGCGTCGCCGCGGTGCAGCAGGGGAGAGATGCGCTTGTAAAGCAGGAAGGTCAGCGCGGAGACGACCACGCCCTTGAGCAGATTGAAGGGCACGACGGCGAAGAGCACCAGTGTCCAGACGCTGTGGATGGAGGCGTTGACCTTGGTGCCCATACCGATGATGGCCTCCATCGGCATACCGTAGAGGGCGGCGAACTTCGGCAGCAGATACACGGCGTTGAAGGCGCTGCCGAACACGGTCATGACCGCGGTGCCGACGCCCATGCCCGCAAGCGCGGTCCTTTTGCCGGGTCTTGCGTGGTAGACGAGGCTCGCGGGCAGGACAAAGGAGCAGCCGACCGCAAAGTTGGCGAAGTCGCCCACAAAGGCGGTGCTGGTGCCCTTGAGCACGAGCTTGACCAGGACCTTCACGAGCTCCGCCGCCACCCCGGCCACGGGGCCGAGATAGAAGGTGCAGATCAGCACGGGCATCTCGCCCAGGTCGATCTTGTAGAAGGGCGGGGCGAAGAACAGCGGGATCTCAATGAGCATCAGCACGCCCGCGAGGCAGGCGAACATCGCGGTATAGGCGATGTAGTGCGTGCTCGAGAAGGGCTTTTTGTCCTTCATCCAGATCTTTTCAAACAGCGCCGCCAGGCCGAACAGCAGCACGACCGTGACGACGCAGGCCAGAACAAAGCCCAGGTTTTCCATGACAAGCCCTCCCTGAAAATGAAAAATGCCCGAAGACGAATCTTCAGGCAAAACGGCATCCGCCGCCGAAAAGCGGCGGCATCTTCTTCCATCCAGACTATACTGTCGGTACCGGAATCGCACCGGTTCCTGCCTTGCGGCTCGCGGACTGTACCGCCGATCGGGAATTTCACCCTGCCCTGAAGATGGACCGAGTATACCACGCGCGAATGGTTTTGACAAGGGGGAAAAGAACGGGTACAATAGAAAACCGGAAACGAGGTGGGAACATGGATGAGCGCGCGCTGACCTGCTGCTTCACCGGGCACCGGCCGATGAAGCTCCCCTGGGGCATGAACGAGGACGACCCCCGCTGTCTCAAACTCAAGGCGGAGCTCGCCGCCCGGCTGGAGGGGCTGTACGAGCTCGGGTTCCGCCGCTTCCTCTGCGGGATGGCCATCGGCTGCGACATGTATTTTGCCGAGGCCGTGCTCGCCCTGCGCGAAGAATACCCGGACGTGTGCCTCGAGGCCGTGATCCCCTTCGGCGACCAGCCCGGCCGCTGGAACGAGAAGCAGCGCCGCCGCTACAACGGGCTGATCGACCGGGCCGACCGCGTCACGGTCCTGCAGACCGTCTACACCGGCGACTGCATGATGCGCCGCAACCGCTGGATGGTCGACCGCTCTTCGGTCCTGCTGGCCTGCTACGACGGACGCCCCGGCGGCACGATGAATACCATCCTGTACGCCGAACGCAGCGGCCTGCGCGTGCTCCTGATCGAGCTGTGAGCGGCGAGGGCAGTACGGCCGAAACGGCCTGTTGACATCACTTTCGGCGCGTGATATTTTAAAGAGGTAAAAAACGGGGAAGGGGGAAACACTCCGGTGAAAAAGCTGCTGGCCATGCTGCTGATCCTGGCGCTCATGCTGACGCTGACGCCCGCCGCCTTTGCGGACGATCCGCCGGAGGAAGAACCCGACGACCCGGGGGGCTGGGCGGAGTATCCCGTGGAGGAGCCCGAAGAGCCGGTCGAAGACGATCCCCCGGGCGACGAGCCGGGATACGGGGTCTGGCCGGAGGAGGACCCGGAGCCGGAAGAAGAGCCGGAGAGCGGGGAAGAGGAACCGCTGTGGGACGTTCTTGTGCGCTTTTCCTGCGACCCGGCGGGGACCGCTGTCATCGTATACGACGGCACGCCGCTCTCTGACGGCAGCTGGAGAACGATCGGCGCGGCGTACGGCGGCACGATCCTGCTCAACCCGGGAGAGTATGTGTACGACGCATATTGCGAAGGCTGGCTGCCCGAGAGCAAGATCCCCTTCACGGTCCTGATGCCCGAGGTCTTCCCGGCGGACGATCCGCCCGAGCAGATCGTCACGGTGGAGCTGTGGCCTCAGGAGGAGGACAGCCCTGCCGACGGGGACGGGGAGGTTTTTCAGCCGCGCACCACAGCGCCCGATCCGCTCATCGTGCTCTCTGTCAGCGCGGGCGCGGGACGCAGGGCGCCCACGGTGTTCCTGCAGGAGGACAGCCGCTGGGCCAAAAGCCCCTACGGCTACCTCGGCGACAGCGGCGGCAGCACGATCGGGGAGTCCGGCTGCGGGATCCTCGCGCTCACGAACGCGGTTTACTACCTCAACGGGAGCTTTATCGACCCGACTTTTGCGGCGGGGTACGCTGCGGACAACGGCTTCCATACGGAGGGCGGCACGAAGTGGGACTTCTACCGGGGCTTTGCACAGGCCTATGGAAAGACCTACGGCATCCAGTATGTCGGAGAGGTGAAGAGCTATTCGGAGCTGGCGGACATGCTGCGTCAGGACTGCGCTGCGATCTGCAGCGTGCCCGGGCATTTCATGGCGCTGGTGGATTATGACGAGAGCCTCGGCCGTTTCCTGCTCCTGGATTCCAGCCCGGACGATGTGCGCGCCACGGGCAGCGGTTTTGTCTGGATCTCCGAGCGGGAGCTGTGCGCCATGCCCTCGCTGCTCTACGAATACGAAGGCCTGTATCCCAGATTTACCCTGCTGCGCGCCGTCGGCGTCCTGAACGTCAGCGGGCTGCTGGACGGCGCCGAGAGCGAGGGGCTCGACGGCTGCGGGACCTTTGACGTCTGGATCGACGGCGAAAAGGCCGCCGACGATCAGGAGACGTATTCCGCGGTGCTCAGGCGCGGGACGAGCTACCGCATCGACGATATCCGCGCCGGTGCCGCGTACCGCTTTTACGGTGTGCAGGAGGGCGTGCTGGAGGGCAGCATCCGCTCCGGGGCTCCGACAAAGATCGTCCTCGGCTTCGGCACACGGGACTATGTCTCGGAGGCCGCCGCGCCGCCCGCCGGGGAGATCGCCCCGTCGCCGCTCTGCGTGCACTGGGCGGGAGGCCTCATCGGCCCCGGCCTCCGGCTCCCGCTCCCGAAAACCTGACCCGGCGGTCAAAAGCGCCGCCTTTCTGAAAAACGGGAACGATTCCGATCGTTCCCGTTTCAGACTGTACACAACCCCCTGCGGGCAAGTCAGACTTGTAAGGGAGAATTGTGAAAGGGGGACGGGGAATCCCCCGTTCACGTTCAATCACCGCAAAAAAGGGAACGATTCCGATCGTTCCCTTTTTTGCGTCCTTCCGCATATCCTGATAGCGGAAAGGAGGCACAGCAAATGGATCAGACATTCTTTCTCGCGGCAAATTCGGGCCGGGGCTTCGTCTCCTGCTACGACGATTTTCCGGGCCCGGGGGTTTTCCTGCACATCATCAAGGGCGGCCCGGGCACAGGCAAGTCGAGCTTCATGCGGCGCATCCGCGACGAAGCCGCCGCGCGCGGCCTCGATACCGAGACCGTACTCTGCTCGGGCGACCCGGATTCGCTGGACGCCCTGAGCATCCCCGCGCTGTCCCAGGCGTGGGTGGACGGGACGGCCCCGCATGTACGCGAGCCTGCCCTCTTCGGCGCGGATTCGGATTATGTAAACCTTGGGCAATTCTGCCGCACGCCGCTCCCCGGGCGGGAGCGGGAGAGGGCAGCCGCCCTGAACACGGCGTACAAGGCCTGTTACCGGGAGGCCTACGCACTTCTTCACGAAGCGCTCGACGCGGAGGACGCCGGGCCGGAGCCGCCCGCGCTGCGTCCGTTTCCTGGACTCCGGCGCCGTTATCTCTCCGCCATCACCTGCCGCGGAGAGCTGCGCCTGACAGAGACCATGAAAACATTATGTAAACAGAGTTATGTATTCCGAAAGGCCGCCTCCCTCCCGGACGCGGCGGAGCGGGCTGCGGCGCAGGGCCTGGACGTGATCGTCTGTCCGCGGCCTCTGGACCCTGCCCGGCTCGAGGCGGTGCTGCTGCCGTCGCTGTCGCTTGCCCTGCTTGCGCCGCCCGCGGCGGAGAACGCCGCGTCGCAGCGGGCACGGGAGAGCGCGGTCGGAAAGCTGCGCGAGGCCAAGCTGCTGCATGACGAGCTGGAAGCGGTCATCCGGCCTTTCATGGACTTCGAAGCGCTCGGCGCCTTTACGGAGCGCTGCCTCGGGGAGCTTTTTCCTCCGTGTTGACAGCGTGAGCCGGAGCGATTACAATAGCACAAAAAGCAGCATCGATACGGGAGAGAAGGTGACGGAGCATGGAGACCGCCTGGCGGCACGAGTGGAAGCACGAGATCAGCTATGCCGATCTGCTGTGCATTCGCCAGCGGCTGCGCGCCGTGGC
>JAUNNC010000107.1 GCA_030531585.1 Eubacteriales bacterium
TGTTTCTGGGCGTCGGGATCGCGCTGATCCTTTTCCTGACCCGCCACTACGGGCGGCGGATGGAGGCCATCACCCGGAGCCTGAACGACCTGGCGGACGATATGGCTGAGCTGGTGGGAGAATCCGCGAAGGAGCAGACGGAGCCGCCCGCCGGGGACATGTGGGGGACCGGGATGGAGGCGCTGGAGGAGCGCATCACGACGCTGCGCGACGACCTGCGCGAGCACATCACGCACACCGAGACCCAGGCCAACAGCATGATCACCGCCATGGCCGCGGACTACCGCGCGGTCTACCATGTCAACCTGGACGAAAACGACGGCGTGTGCTACCGCGCCGATCCGAACGATCATGAACAGACGCCGCAGGGCGTCCATTTCCCCTTCCACGAGCGCTTTGTCTGGTATGCCGAGCACTGTGTGACCGAGAGCTACCGGCCGGGCTTTCTGAACTTTATCGAGCCGGACAACATCCGTGCGAATCTTTCAAACCAGCCCATCATCGCCTATCGCTACCTGGTAAGGCGCGCTGGCCGCGAGTATTATGAGATGATCCGCATGGCGGGCGTACGCCGTCTGGAGGACCGCGACGACAACACCGTGCACGCGATCGGTCTGGGGTTGACCGAGATCGACGCCGAGATGCGCGAGGCCATGGCGAAGAACGAAGCGCTGGCGGAGGCACTGGACATGGCTGAGGATGCGAGCAAGGCGAAGACGGCCTTCCTCTCCAACATGAGCCATGAGATCCGCACGCCCATGAACGCCATCATCGGGCTGGACAATCTCGCCCTGCACGACGAGAGCCTGTCCGCGCAGACCCGGGACTATCTTGAAAAGATCGGCGGCAGCGCCCGCCATCTGCTGGGCCTGATCAACGACATCCTCGATATGAGCCGCATCGAGTCCGGGCGTCTCGTGCTGCGCAAGGAGGAGTTCGCCTTCAGCGCCATGCTCGAGCAGATCAACACCATGGTCATGTCCCAGTGCGAGGACAAGGGCCTGCACTATGAGTGCCGCATCCTGTCCCGCGTGGACGACAACTATATCGGCGACGACACGAAGCTCAAGGAAGTCCTGATCAACATTCTCTCCAACGCCGTGAAATTCACCGACGCGCCGGGAAGCGTCACCCTGACCGTGGAGAGGACGGCGGTCTTCGGGGATCAGTCCACCTTGAAGTTCTGCGTCAAGGATACCGGCATCGGCATGGACAAGGAGTACATCCCGAAAATCTTTGACGCCTTCTCCCAGGAGGACAGCAGCCGGAAGAACAAGTACGGCAGCACGGGCCTCGGCATGGCCATCACGAAGAACGTCGTGGAGATGATGAACGGCACGATCTCGGTCGACTCCGAGAAGGGCGTGGGGACGGAGTTCACCGTGATCATCACCCTCAGAAACTGCGAGTAGCAGAGAGAGGCGAAGGAGAACTCCGTCGATCACGGCCTGCTGCGCGTGCTGATCGTGGACGATGAGGAGTTCGCCGCCGAGCATGCGCGCATGGTGCTCGACGAGGTCGGGATCCGGGCGGACGTCTGCCTGAGCGGGCAGGCCGCCCTGCAGATGATGGAGCTCCGCCACATCAAGCAGGAGCCCTACAACCTGGTGCTGATGGACTGGAGGATGCCCGGGCGGGACGGTCTGGAGACGGCCCGGCTGATCCGCGAGCGCTACAGCAGCGAGACCACGGTCATCATCCTCACGGCCTATAACTGGGACGAGATCCTGCAGGAAGCGCAGGAGGCCGGGGTGGACAGCTTCCTCGCAAAGCCCGTTTTTGCCTCGAATGTGATCGCGGAGTTCGAGCGCGTCGCGCGGCGCAACAACATGAGCCTGTTCCGGGAGAAAAAGCGCGCGGAGCTGGCGGGCAGGCACATCCTGCTGGCCGAGGATATCGACATCAACGCCGAGATCATGATCGACATTCTGGATATGGAGGACGCCGAGGCCGACCACGCCGAGAACGGCCGGATCGCGCTGGAGATGTTCTCCGACAGTCCCGTCTGGAAGTACGACGCGATCCTCATGGACGTGCGCATGCCCGAGATGGACGGGCTGGAGGCCGCCGCGGCCATCCGGGCGCTCGACCGGCCGGATGCGAAGACGGTCCCGATCATTGCGCTGACTGCAAACGCCTTTGACGAGGATGTGCAGCGCTCTCTGCAGGCGGGCATGAACGCCCACCTCTCAAAGCCCGTGGAGCCGGACCACCTGTACCAGACGCTCGGGGAGCTGATCTGCGAGGCGGAGGAGAAGACCGGGAAGCACCGGGACTGATCGGCCAACACCTGCCTGTACACCATCAATCTGCTCCTTCCCTTCAGCCTGCTGGTCTACGTGGATCTGGGACTCTACGGGGATGTGGGCCGCATCCGGAAGCGCTACCGGCCGCAGATCGCCGTCGGGGCGGTGATGCTCACGCTCACCTTCGTGACCCTTTTCGTCCCGATCGTATACTACATTACGGAACAGAACGTCTATGAGCGCCGGCTGCTGAGCTATTTCTACTATTTTGTGATCCTGTATTACTGCTTCTCGGCCGTGTATGTGACACGGCGCTATGAATAGGAATTCGGAGCCAGGACCTTCTTCAACGTCAACATGTTCCTGCTGCCGATCCTGATCGGCGCGGGGCTTCAGTTCCTGTTCTACGGGCTGTCGCTCGCCTGGCTGTCCGCCGCGGTGGGTCTTGTCGGCCTGTACATGATGCAGCAGAACGAGACGGCCTATATCGATTCCCTGGTGGACACCTACAACCGGCAGTATCTCAACCACATCCTCTCGGCGTGGATCAGCCGCGGCGTCAGCTTTGCCGGGGTCATGCTCGACGTCGACGGCTTCAAGCGCATCAACGACGTCTATGGCCACTCGGAGGGCGACAAGGCGCTGAAAACGGTGACGGATCTGCTGAAGCGCTCCCGCCTGGATCATGAGTAGGTGTTCCGCTTCGCCGGAGACGAGTTCATTGTGCTCAAGCGGACCCGCTCCGCGGACGGCCTTGCGGCGTACATCGACGAGGTGAAGCGCAGACTGGCCGCGTACAACGGCGGGGAGCCGCCCTATCCGCTCTCGCTTTCCTACGGCATGAGCTTCTTCGAGACGGGCGATATGGACACCTTCATGAAGGAGATGGACGACAACATGTACCGGATGAAGGCCGAGCACCACGCACAGACGGAGACGTCTACCGTGTGAGCGAGGCGCTGATGAATACGAAAAAGCTCCCCGTACCGTGCAAAAGCACGATACGGGGAGCTTTTAATCCGCTTTATTCTTCGGTGATCCGGCGGCATTCCAGGTAGTAGCGTTTCTCCTGCGCGTGGCCCATGGAGAAGGTCTTGCGGGGGAGGACGCCGTCCGCCGCAATCCCGCGGAAGAAGTCGTCCTTGGAGACGTTCGGCAGCAGAAAGGCAACAGAGCCGGACTGTTCCGCAAGCTGCACGGCCACATCCGCGCCGTGGATGTAATCGATCTTCCCGCCGTGTTCGCGGAGATACCGGTCGAGAAAGGCCTGCAGCACGGCGACCGGCAGTTCCCCGAGCGCGGGGTCCAGCGTGAGCACGCCGTGTTCCTTCCCGGCGTGCCAGCGGACCGGGTGACCGCCCGGGGCGCAGATCGCGTTACAGGAGCGCAGCAGCGCCTGCGGCGAAACGCCGGTCACGAGGCGGTGGATGGACTCGAAACGCTGCTCCCTATCGCGGATGTTCTGCAGCTCCACCATCGCATAGCGCGCGGGGTGCCTGTCGTCGGCGCCCTGCTTTTTCAGCGCTTCCCAACAGGTTTTGGCCGCTGCGAGCGAGTGGTTCCCGTCGCCCACGGCGTACAGCAGGGGCGCGCGGCCCGCGGCGGCAAAACGCGCGGCGGTCTCCCGCTCATAGGCGGCGATCCGCGCGTCGAGAGCCGCGGCGTCCGCTCCGCTCACAAGCCGGCCGATTATCCGCCCGCCGCCCTGCATCAGCTCAAAGTCGTATACCGGCTCCAGCTCGTTCTTCCGCGCCGTCAGGGAGTCCAGGACCGTCCCGCCGGGATCGTCCATCAGCAGCATCACATGGCTCAGCTCGAGGCAGGCGCCCTCGCGGATGCGCACACGGGGCGGGATGCGTTCGACCACGGTCTGCTCGGTCGCGCGGACAGGAGAGACGGCGTCGGCAGCATAGTCGTAGGCTTCCAGATCGATCACGCCCACCACGCCGCGGCGTATGCTGCCGTCGAGCAGGGTGCGCTCCACATAGACGAAGGAATCCGGGAAGCGGCGGAACAGATTTGCGTCCAGATAGCGGCGCATGGTCTCGTTGATCGAGGCGATGTGCGCCTGCTCGTCAGAGCCGAGCTCGGCCTCGGGAAAGATGATGCTGCAGGCAGAGGGCTTTTCGCCCGCCTGCTTGCGCACGGCCCTCCAGTATTCCGGCTGGGAGGTGAACTGATCGCAGGCAATGACCGCCCAGTCGGGCAGCAGCGCCTCGGGGGGGATCAAAAGCGCGGCGGAAGAGAAAACGGACATGGAAACGCTCCTTCAAACGGGATAATGCGGGATGCGGACAGCACCCCGGAGCGGGGGAGAAGGGTCAGAGCGCATACAGCGCCCGAACCGTCTCCTTCACCGCCTCGGGCAGCTCCCCGTCCTCCGCGCATTCGATCTCAAAGCCGGACGCGCCGGGCTTGAGGACGCGGTCCTTGATCTGGTTCGGATAGGAGATGCTGCTGCACTGGCCGAGAAAGCGCGCCCACAACGAGAAGGATGAGCCGGAGGCGATCATCAGCGGCGCGCGGGAGAGCGCCAGAATATCGGCCAGACTGTTGCCGTAGAAGACCCGCCGGGTGCCGTCGATCGCCAGCAGCTCCTTGAGCTCCTCATCCGAGCCGTCGGAGAAGATGTTGAAGACAATGCCGTCGCCGAGGATCGCCTTGAGCTTGCGCACGGTCGCGGCATACCAGCCGATCCCGATGCGCATGTTGTCCTTTCCGGCGTTCAGGGCATTCTGGTTTTTTCCGAAATCGCCGAGCCGGACGTGGATGTTCACGCAGCGGCTCATGTCGCCCTCCAGCCCGCGGGCGGATTTCCGGCTCAGATTGCGGACGATCTCCTCGCGGATCTCATCCGCATGCGGCACAAGATCCTGAAAATCCATGTGGAAGTAGGAGTAGAGGATCACCTGGCCGTCGCCGACCTGAGAAAAATCGTAGTCTCTCTCATTCACCCGGATCGCGCCGCGCCGGTGAATGAGAAGCTGCTTTTTCAGTCCGTCCGTATAGCCGCTGCGATTGCGGAACAGATCGCCGTAAAAGCGCTTGTCCTTTTCCCGGCGGAGGATGGCTCCGGGCTTGATCGACGGCCAGGTCGGCCAGATAAAGTCGTAGCCGTGCTCCCTTGCGGCAAGCCAGGCGCGGAAGTAGATCAGCAGCAGATTCCCGAGACCCGGCCCGGCCAGGCGCACCCCGGGCAGCTCGAAATCGGAGAACTGAGGATAAATAAAAGTCATGAGACGGCACCTCAAAAGACGGAGTTGTTGATCCCGCACGGATGCAGACAGGGGAGGGCTTGTCGGATCCGGCGGTGGAAAGACGGAAATACCGGGAAAGAGAGCTCTCAGCGACGCCGGGAGGCGTATTTGGCCCGAAGCTTGCTCGCAAAAAGAACAGGCAGCAGATTCTCCGGGTTGGTCGGGTCGGCCCGCCAGGCGTCCAGCTTGTACCGGAATGCGATCTTGTATTCCCGGTTTCTCAGCATATACAGGAACTTTCCCAGCAGATGCCTGTTGTGCTCACGCGGATAGGCGCGGAAACAGTCCCGATACTTGCTGAGGATCCGTCTGTCGGCGGTATGAAACGATTTGAGGGTGCGAAAGACAGAGTCGTTATAGATGTAGCGGGTCCCCATGCAGTCCTCGATCCCGACAAGCGGATAGCTTTTTGCAATACGGAGCCACAGCTCATAGTCCTGACAGCATTTTTGCTCGGGGTCAAAAGAACCGAGCTCTTTCAAGACGGAGGTCCTGATCAGAGGAAAGGACGTGGGCCCGACCACGTTGCGCTCCAAAAGCATCGAGAAGGGAAGCACACCGGAGCGGGGGATCCTGTTAAACGAAGTGCGGCCGTTTTGCACGACCTGATAGCCGCCGTAGACCAGCGCAGCGTCGGGATGAGCGGCGAAGGCTTCCAGCTGGCGCGCAAGCTTGTCGGGCGCCCAGGTGTCGTCGTCGTCCAGAAAACCGATATAGGTGCCGTCTGCAGCAGAGATACCGGTGTTTCGGGCCGCGTTGGAGCCGAGATTGCGCTCGTGCTCTATGCAGCGCACCCGGGCATCCCCGGTGTTTTCCAGCGCGGACCGGATCTCCGCGGCCAGCGCGCGCTCTTCGGGCGCGTCGTTGACCACGATGCATTCCAGATGTCGATAGGTCTGCGCGAGGACGCTGTCGACCGCGCGCATAAGAATATTGGAAGAGCGCTTGTAGGTCGTGATGACGACCGATACCAGCTCATTTGTATGCATAGTGAACTCCGTTCTGTATAGATTCGGACAGCGGGCGTATCTTTGTGTCAGGCTCTGCTGCAGATCCCGTCGGAAAACGGCGTGTCCCGACCCTCGGACAGAGCGGCTGCCAGCGCGAGAAAACGCTCGGCCGCATTGTCTGCGTTCCAGGTCTGCTGCATCGTCTCGTTCGCGGCGAGCGCAAGCGACCTGAAAGCATCCGGGTCTGTGATGACCGCCTTGAGGCGCCGATACAGAGCATCCGTATCCCCGTGGGGATAGGTAAAGCCGTTGACTCCGTCGTCGATCATATACGGGACGGCTCCGATCTCATCGTTTGCAAGCACGATACAGGCGGAATTCATGCTCTCGTTCAGGACGCCGCCCCAGCCCTCTCCGCGATCCGACGTAAACAGATAGATCTGGGAGCGTTCCATGTGCGCGCGGACCTGCTCCGGAGGAAGGGGACCGAAAATATGTACGCAGGAGGAGAGCTGCTTCTGCGCGACCAGTGCTTCCAGCGCTTCACGCATCTCCCCGTCTCCGATGATGGAGAGCGTGAAGGAAATGCCGTCGCGCCGCAGCCGCTCCGCCATATCGATGGCGACCTCCGGATGCTTCCAGGAGAGGAAACGTCCTGCCCACAGAATGGAGCGCGGCTCCTTGCCCGCCAGCAGGGCCTGCGGATCATGGGGCTTGACCTCGGCAAAGTAACCCCAACGATAGGCGTGCCCGACGAACTGCCCGAGCAGACGATAGTCTCTTGCGGCGTATGCGCTGGCGCACAGCAGATTGGCGTGGAGAGAGTGAAACCAGGTCGGGAAAAACTTGCAGTAGCGCAGGGCGTTTTTCAGGGAAAAGGCGCGATCCTTGAAAAGGCGTTCGGAGAAGACAAAGACGAGACATCCGGGCCTGGTTTTCCGGCGATAGCGGGCTCGCACGCCGTTGAGGATCAGAATATCGCAGCAGCGGCAGAGCGCTTCGGCCTTCTCCGCTTCCTGGCGGCTTTCATAGGCGTTGACCACGAAGGACTCGCTGTGGTTCAGATCGGAAAAGCCCAGTCGGATGCGCTGCTCGAGCAGTGGGCTGGTCGAAATGAAGGACAGATCGACGCCCCGGCGGAGAAGCGCTTTGCAGAACGGCAGCATCAGATGATTAAGAGAATTCCAAACCATTACGATCTTCATGCTTCGCTGTGTCTCCTCCCAAGTGATCAAGTTCAGGTGCCGGTCAGGGGTGTTCCGCCAGAAGCCTCAGCTTCCCGTAAAACGCGTTTCGCTTGTTTTGCAGCTGTTCATCGGAGTACTCTTTCGCTTTTGCTATGTTTCTGGCGCTCTTCTTTTCCATCGTTTCAGGATCGGAGAGCAGGTCGATGATCCTGTCTGCGAAGCCCTCGACATCCGTGGGCGCGATCATGTCCTCCGGTTCAAGCAGCTCGGGGATCCCAGCGACGGGAGTCGAAATGCAGGGCAGGCCGACGGCCATCGCTTCAATAACGGT
>JAUNNC010000108.1 GCA_030531585.1 Eubacteriales bacterium
TCCTTTCCCAAACTCCTGACGAATATCAAAAGGAAAAACCACATAGGCTCCGCCGTTATCTACTGTTTCATGCAAAATAGCATCATATTCATATCGCTTCATATCACTTTGTCCCTATCCCAGCAAATCCTGATTTATCGATGTGATTATACCACACGCAAAACACCCAATTCAACCATCCAACAGGAGGTGATACCCATACCCCAATACATCCCCTTTACACAAGAGCAAAAAGAACGCGCCGCGGCGACGGATCTGGAAGCCTTTCTCCAGAGCCGCAGAGAGAAGCTGATCCGCTCCGGCAGGGAGAAGCGCCTTGCCAGCGACCACAGCGTCACCATCCGCGGCGGCGAGTGGTACGATCATGCAGAGCAGCGCGGCGGCAACGCCATCAGCTTTCTCCAGCGTTACTACAACATGAACTTTCCCGACGCCGTGCAGGCGCTCCTCGGCGGGGACTTCAAGCCCGCTGTGTCTGCCAAACCGGAACCCAAACCCTTCGCATTGCCCGAAGTTCATTCGGACATGCGGAGAGTTTTCGCGTATCTGACCAAAACCCGCGGCATCGACAACCGGATCGTCGCGGCCTTTGCGCATGATAAGCTGCTCTACGAGGACGCCAAGTACCACAACGCCGTCTTCGTCGGCAGAGACGAGAGCGGAACCCCCGTCCACGCCCATGTCCGCAGCACCAACAGCCGGGGCAAGACCTTCCGCATCAACGTGGAGGGCGGCGATCCCCGGTACAGCTTTCACCATATTGGAATGAACGGGAGCCTCCTTGTGTTTGAGGCTCCCATTGATCTTTTATCGCATATCTCGCTATACCCACAAAACTGGCAGGAAAACAGCTATGTCGCCTGCTGCGGTACTTCGATCCTGCCGGTGGTGAAAATGCTGGAGCAGATGCCGCAGGCGGACACGGTGTTGCTCTGCATGGACAACGATGAGGCCGGGCAGAAGGCCAACCGGCGCATGACGGAACAGCTCGAAGCGGAGAGCCTCACGGTCATACCGCAGATACCAAAAATGAAGGATTGGAACGATGATTTACTTGCACAGCATCAATACGGTTTACAGCTTGCCGGTTCTTGATACGCTCCGGGAAATGAGCTCCGGCAGCGGGGCCAATCTCGGGATGCTGCTGGGACTCGGCCTGATGGCGGCGCTGCTGATCGGTGGAGCGGCCCTCGCCAACAAGAGCTACGATCTCAGCAACATCAAGTCCCGGACCGTGGGCGACGGGCAGCACGGTACCGCTCGCTGGGCGACTGCGGCGGAGATGAAAAAGGCCTTCGCCTATGTGCCTTTTACCGTGAAGGACTGGCGCAAGGGAGAGCGCCGCCCGGACAAGCAGGGTCTCGTCCTCGGCTGTGTAAAGAACGCGCGCAGCATGACGGCCCTTGTGGATGGCGACGACATCCACTGCCTCATGATCGGTGCCTCCGGTGTTGGCAAGACCGCCTTTTTTCTGTACCCCAATCTGGAATACGCCTGTGCCAGCGGTATGAGCTTCCTCGCTCTGGACACCAAGGGCGATCTGGCGAGGAACTACGGAACCATCGCGCAGAAATACTACGGGTATAGCGTGGCTGTGATCGACCTGCGCAACCCCACCCGCTCGGACGGGAACAATCTCCTGACGCTCATCAACCGTTATATGGATAAGGCCAGAGCGGACGAGAAGGACCTGGCTTCCCGTGCCAAGGCGGAGAAGTACGCGAAGATCCTCTCCAAGACGATCATCAATCCCAGCGACGATACGGACCATGGGCAGAACGCCTTTTTCTACGATGCAGCCGAGGGACTGCTGACCGCGGTCTTTCTGCTGATGGCGGAGTTCCTGCCGCCCAAGGACGGCTACGGAGAACGGCGGCACATCCCCTCCGTGTTCAAGCTGATCCAGGAGCTGCTGGAGCCGTCGAAGATTCCCGGCAAATCCAACTTCCAGCTTTTGATGGGGACGCTGCCCTCGGATCACAAGGCCCGCTGGTTTGCGGGCGCGGCGCTGAACGCGGCGGAGCAGGCCATGGCCTCGGTCATGTCCACGGTGCTCTCCCGCCTCAACGCCTTCCTGGATTCGGAGCTGGAACATGTGCTGTGTTTTGACAGCGCCATCGACGCCGAACGCTTTGCCTCGGAGAAATGCGCGATCTTTCTGATCCTGCCGGAGGAGGATACCACCAAAAACTTCATGGCGGGGCTCATGATCCAGAACCTGTCGCGCGAGCTGTTCTCCGTGGCCGACGAGAACGGCGGCAAGCTCAAAAACCGCGTGGTGCTCTTCTGCGATGAGTTGGGCACCATGCCCGCCTTTGACATTCTCCCGCTCTTCTCCGCGGGCCGCTCCCGTCGCCTGACACTGGTGCCTATCATCCAGAGCCTTGCCCAGCTCGAAAAGAACTATGGTAAAGAAGGCTGCGAGATCATACAGGACAACTGCCAAGACACGATCTTCGGCGGCTTCGCGCCCAACAGCCAGACGGCGGAGGTGCTGTCCAAGGCGCTGGGCAATCGCACGGTGCTGACCGGCTCGGTAAACAAGAGCAAGGAGCCGAGCCAGAGCCTGCAAATGACAGAGCGTCCGCTCATGTCGCCGGACGAGCTGAAGTCCATCCCCAAGGGCCACTTCGTCGTGATGAAAACCGGGATGCACCCCATGCGGACGCGGCTGCGGCTCTTTCTCGAATGGGGTATCTCTTTTGAGGAACCGTACTCTGTCCCTAAGCGAGAGAATCCCGTGATCCGCTACGCCGGACGGGAAGAACTGGTAGCCGCGATTCAGGCAAAATACCCGCCAAAGCAGAAACCCGCAGGCAAGAAACCGGACAGCAAGACAAACGAGCCGAAGCCGGAAAGCGACGCGCCGCACGTCAAGACATAGGGAGGTGACGCCATCAGCTATTTCGATACGATCTACGCCGACAACAGCTTGCCGCACCGGGCCAAGACGGTCTACATGCACCTCAAGAGCATGTCCGCCTCCAAGGGCGAATGCTGGCCGGGGATCAAAACTATCGCCGCCGATCTCGGCCTCTCCAAGAGCACGGTCAAGCGCGCGATCCGCGATCTGGAGAAACATGGTTACATCGAGAAAGAAACCCGTCACCGCGACAACGGTAGCTTTACGTCCAACCTCTACCGCGTAAAGTAAAAACAGGCGCAGCTTCCCGACAAGGGGAAACTGCGCCTGTTTCCTGCACCGAGGATGGGGTCATGATGGACTGGCTTGAAGGTAGAAGTTGAACGGAACGGTTAAGACAGAGAAAAGAGTATATATCTTCATACCAGGGAAAACATAGATTTATGAGAGAGACGATAAGTGCTCAACAAATTGCCGACACGCGGGGAGACTCTCGCTGTTGGCGATGACGCCGAGGTAGACTTCTTCGGGAAAACCGGCGTGGGCGAACAGCGGCAGGCCGGAGACCGTGATGGCGTTTTGTGCCTGCTCGGTGTCAACTTCGTGTGTCTCCGCCTCACCAAGCTGGTATTCGATACCGTTATCGGATAAAACAACTTCGTTCACCGAAA
The DNA here is from genome assembly GCA_030531585.1 of Eubacteriales bacterium. Taxonomy (GTDB): domain Bacteria; phylum Bacillota; class Clostridia; order Oscillospirales; family Oscillospiraceae; genus Limivicinus. The sequence goes on from JAUNNC010000108.1 coordinate 3,535, forward strand.
GGTTTGGAAGCAACCTCTCGTACATCTCCGGGTACTCGGCAAAAAATGGTGCAGAGAGCTCCAGCAAATAGCCGCTGCGGGACAGCAGATCGTAGGCTTCCCGGTTCATCAAAACCAGATCCAGCTTCCTCGCGCTGACGGCGCCTATCAGCTTCATCTTGGAAGCGTAGGCGTATTCGTGGTTGAGGGTGTCCGCGTCGTCCGACAAATACAGGTCCCGGTACAGATAGACCTCCTGCGTTTTCTCATTTGCCCCGATGGCGCGCAGGAAACCGTCCGTCAGCTCCTTCTCCAGCGCCTCGCCCACAGCGACATTGGCAAAAGCCAGATACAGCACAGGCTCCTTTTTGGCAAGCTGGCGCTGAACGGCCGAGCCGAACACCAGCAGGGCGACGAGCCCCAGCAGGATCGGCCATTTATAATAGGTAAAGACATACTCCGCCTTTCCAGCCAGAGACATTGCTTGAAAAGCCGCCCGACGGGCGGCTTTTTCCTGCTTCGAGAGCTTCATGCGGATTCTCCCTCTTCCGCGTCCTCCGGTGTGCCGGAGCAGGCGATGAGAATGTTGTTTAACAGCCAGGCGCTGATCAGCGCGCACAGCCCCTCGCCGAAGACAATCAGCGGCGTAAAAAGAGCGACGACGGCATAGAACATCGCAAAGTGAACGGCAAAGACAAGGATCGTGGCGAACAGATAGTGCGTGCCGATCAGAAAGGCGTTTTTTAGCATGGCGACATTGGTGTTCGAGACGCTGGCGAGCAGAGGAAAAACATACTCCAACACGATCACATACACGACAGCAACCGCAATGACGATCGCCAAAATCAGGGTCCAGACGACGGCCATCGGGCCGCTTGTGGTTTGACGCAGATGATACAGGATATAACCGTCACCTGCGAGAAACAGCCCCGCACCCAGAAGAATCAGCCAAAGGACTGTACCCTGCTTGAAGTTTTCCCGAAAGGCGCGGAAAAATGTGGCGGCCACATGCCTGTCCTCGTCACGGACGATTTTCAGACAGCAATAGTACAGCGCAGTCGTCGAGGCCCCGACCGTGAAGACCGGGAGCGAACAGATCAGCCACAGCAGATTCAGCAGGCAGGCGTCACTGAGCTTCAGAAGCAACTGACTGAACCTGCTCTCATAGGAGAAGAACCTCATTTCTTGGTCCCCGTATTCAGATGCGCGTTGATTCCCGGAGAACGAGATCTGTCTGCGTATGCACCACGCGGAAATCCAGCGAGGGCTCCCGCATCCGGGAGATGATCAGTTGAAGAGCGTCGACCGCCATGACCTGCGTATGAATATGAATCGTGCTGAGCGTGGGGCGCATAACGCGCGACTCGGGAGAGTCGTCAAAGCCAAGAACACGCACATCCTGCGGCACGGACTTGCCGATGGAGAACAGCCCGCGGATCAGATCGTCGGCGACGAAATCGTTGACGCAGATAAAGAGATCCGGCAGCTCCTCCAGCGTGCCGAGCTCTTCAATGAATTCATCGACATGATCGTGACGGAGGCAAAAACGCTCCTCTACCGGCACATCCGCCATTAGCATGGCGAGTCTGAACGCAGCGTAGCGTTCATAGAAAGACTGGCAGCGGTAATAATCGCCGACAAAACCGATTCGCCTCTGACCCGCGGCCAGCATATCGTTGACGAAGCGGGTGATCTCGGTCGTGTTGTCCATATAAAGCTGATCAGCAGGCAGAGAGACCCCGTCCTTCTTTATCGGTCCGTCTACAAACAGGACAGGAATCTCCAGACCGCAGAGCATTTCGGCATAGGGGCGGTCAAACACTTCGATACAGACGACCGCCTTTACCTGATCACGGCGGAAGGTGAGCGGGAGTGTCAAGGCCCGGAGGTTTTCCGCCGTGACGCGGTGCGTGTTCATGGTGAAGCCAAGGTTGGAGATTTCACATTGGAACTTGTCCAGCATAGTGGAGGCAAAATGCGACTGCGTAAGAAAAACAGTGGTCAGGAGTGCGATCTCACCCTTGTACTCCACGGGCTCGGACGGGAGAGCGGAAGGCGTGGGACTGACAAGCGCGTTGACATAGGAAAACTGCTTGTAGCCCATTTCAATAGCCTTCTGCAAAATTTTTTCCCGCGTGGTGTCTGCCAGACCGCCCGCATTGTTGATGGCCTTGGATACTGTGTTGCGGGAAACCCCCAATGCATCGGCAATATCCTGAATGGTGACTTTGTTGCTCATCTCTGAATGCCTCGTTTTCCAAAAAATCGCATGTCTGTCTTCGTTACATTTGTTATTTGCCATATTGTAACACGAGCTCAGGAGATTGTCAAACAAAACTGTGCAAATGCAAAGTAGAAAGTCGCCTGCGATCCACAGCCTTGACGGGAACTGGGCGAAAGTGTCAATTGCACACGACGATTATGGATGAATTGTAAAGAAAATTTGAATTACAAGTTGACAAACGCACTATTTACTGCTATTATCAAAGTGCGATAGCAAGGGTCAGATTGTGCATTCGCATAATGATCCGCGCAGTATACTTGACCCGCAGAATAACCAAGAGAAACGGAGGAGGTTACATGAAAAAAGCCCCGGTACCCGCTGCGGCCGGAAGCGGCGGGAGCTCCAAGATGCACAATACGCTTGTATACTTCCGGCAGCACTGGCAGCTCTATCTGATCTTCATGCTGCCCGCGTTCCTGCTGACGATCATTTTCCGCTACATCCCGATGGGCGGTATTGCGATCGCCTTCACGGAGTACAACCCTATCCGCGGCATTTTCGGTAGTGAGTGGGTCGGCTTCGAGCATTTCCAGCGCTTCCTTTCCTCGCCTGACTTCCTGCGGTATCTGATGAACACTCTGAAGCTGAGTGTTTACGGTCTGCTCTGGGGATTCCCGGCTCCCATTCTGCTGGCCTTCCTGCTCAACCGTATCCTCTCCAAGAGTGCGAAGCAGAAGATCCAGCTTGTGCTGTACATGCCGAACTTCATCTCGGTCATCGTGCTGTGTGGTATCGTACGCATCCTGCTTGCCCCCACCGGCATGATCAATGCCATGCTGGGCACCAGCTCCAACTTCATGACCATGCCGGAAGCCTTTCGCACCATCTACATCGCATCCGGCATCTGGCAGGGCGCAGGCTGGGCCTCCATCATCTATACGGCTGCCCTCTCCAACGCCAGCAAGGAACTGAAGGAAGCCGCCGTCATTGACGGCGCCAACATCATCCAGCAGATCAAGGCTGTTGAGTGGCCTGCCATCAAGGACACGGTCCTGATCCAGTTCATCATGTCCGTCGGCAACATCATGTCCGTAGGCTTTGAAAAAGCCTACGCTCTGCAGACCGACCTGAACCTCAACGCCTCCGAAATCATCTCCACCTACGTGTACAAGAAGGGCCTTTTGGACGGTGACTACGGCTTCTCCACCGCTGTGGGTCTGTTCAACACTGTCATCAACGTCATCCTTCTGATCTCCATGAACGCCCTCGTCAAGAGAATGAACGAAGGCAAAGGCATTTAAGGAGGGAGAGGAACATGAATACCAAAAAGAAAAGCGAATTTGCCAAGCTCCCAACCGGCGACAAAACCATCCTGATCATCGCTTACTTCATTCTTGGCCTGTTCCTCGTGGCCATTGTCCTGCCGGTGGTGTACATCATCCTCGCCTCCTTTATTGACCCCATTACCCTGCAGAACAGCGGTCTGACCTTTGATTTCAGCAAATGGACCCTGACGGCGTATGAGCGCGTTCTCGGCAACGCGCAGATCTGGGTCGGCTTTAAAAACGCGCTGATCTACTCGATCCTGTTCACCGCCATCTCTGTCGCTGTGACGCTGCTTGCCGCCTATCCCATGTCCCGTGCCGACTTCAAAGGCCGTGGTTTCTTCAACACGATCTTCGTCATCACCATGTTCTTCGGCGGCGGCCTGATCCCGACCTACCTGCTGATCTCAAACCTCGGCATGCTGGACACCATCTGGGCGATCCTGATCCCCGGTGCCTTCAGCGTATGGAACATGATCATTGCCCGCACCTACTACATGGGGATTCCCCGCGATCTCCAGGAGGCCGCCGAGATCGACGGCGCCACCGAGATGATCTACTTTTTTAGAATCCTGCTGCCCGTCTGCACGCCCATCATCGCCACCATCTCCATGTGGCAGTTCGTCGGTATGTGGAACAGCTACTTCGATGCGATGATCTACCTCAACAGCGCCTCCAAGCAGCCCCTGCAGCTGGTGCTGCGCTCCATCCTGATCCAGAGCCAGCCCGAGCCCGGCATGGTCTCCGACATGCAGTCCACCGCCGCCCGTGCCCAGTTGGCGGAGCTGCTGAAATACGCGACCATCATTATCTCCTCCCTGCCTCTGATGATCATGTATCCCTTCTTCCAGAAGTACTTTGACAACGGCATCATGGCCGGCGCCGTCAAAGGCT
>JAUNNC010000006.1:0-5724 GCA_030531585.1 Eubacteriales bacterium
AGCGCGAGCAGCAGCGACAGCGCGAGCAGCAGGGATAGCAGGAATTTCTTTTTCATGTTCTGTTCCTTTCACGGCGCGCACAGACCGGGCGCGCGTCCGTTGTGCGAATCATGGCACAAAAAGCGTCGTTTGTCAACTCCCGCGCGCGCGGCGCGCACAGGTGGAAAAAGCTGCCGTTTCACCTTGTGAAGCCGGAAAAGCTGTGCTACAATATACGTAATGAACGAAATGAAAGGCGGATGCCACATGGCCTTTACTCCCTGGTACAAGGATATGGCGGTCTATCATATCTGGCCGCGCAGCTTCTGTGACGGCAACGGCGACGGGATCGGCGATCTCTGGGGCGTGCTGCAGAAGCTCGACTACATCAAGAGTCTCGGCGTGGACGCGATCTGGTTCTCCCCGCTCTACCCCTCCCCGAACGCGGACTGGGGTTACGACATCTCCGACTATATGGACATCCACCCCGACTTCGGGGATCTGACGGTGTTCCGCCAGGTGCTCGACGAGGCGCACCGGCGCGGCCTGCGGGTCTTCATGGATCTGGTGGTCAACCACAGCTCGGACGAGCACCCCTGGTTCATCGAGAGCCGCAAGAGCAAGGACAACCCCTATCACGACTATTATTACTGGCGCCCCGGCCGCTCGAAGGGCGGGCGGCTTCTGCCCCCGAACAACTGGACGAGCATCTTCGAGGGCGAGGCCTGGGAGTATGACAGCAACTTAGACGAATATTATCTGCATTTGTTCGCAAAAAAGCAGCCGGATCTCAACATGGACAACCCGAAGGTGCGCGAGGAGGTCAAGCGCATCCTGCGCTTCTGGCTGGACATGGGGGTGGACGGCTTCCGCGAGGACGTCATCACCTTCATCTCCAAGACCCCGGGGCTGCCCAGCACCTGGCCGGTGCTGCCGGTGGCCAACGGCATGAAGCACTATTCCAACCGCCCCCAGGCCCACGACTATCTGCGCGAGTTCAAGCGCGACGTGCTCAGCCGCTACGACTGCTTCGTGGTCGGGGAGAGCCCGCTGACCGACGCGGACACCGCCCTGCGTTACGTCACCGAGGGCCCCGACCAGGTCCTCGACGAGATGATCGCCTTCTCGCACATGGAGGCCGACTGCTTCATGACCGACATGATCCGCCGCCCGTTCAATCTGGTCAAGATGAAGAAGGCCTTCTCCGACTGGCAGTACAAGCTCGCCGGGCGCGGCTGGAACGCCCTGTACATCGAGAACCACGACCACCCGCGCATCATCAGCCGCTACGGCAGCGAGAAGTACCGCACCGAGAGCGGCAAGATGCTGGCCGCCATGTACCTGCTGCAGAAGGGCACGCCCTTCATCTACCAGGGGCAGGAGATCGGCATGACCAACATGCGGCTGCCGGAGCTGAACATGTACAAGGACGTCAACACCTTCAACAGCGCGCGCATCCTCTCGAAGTTCTTCCCGAAGAAAAAGGTGCTGTCCATCATCCAGGAGGGAACGCGCGAGAATGCCCGCTCCCCCATGCAGTGGGACGACGGGCCCAACGCGGGCTTCACGACCGGCAGGCCCTGGTTCTTCGTCAACGGCAACTACCGCGAGATCAACGTCAAGGCCGAGGAGGCCGATCCCGACTCCCTGCTCAACTTCTACCGCCGCCTGCTCTCCTTCCGCAAGAACAGCCCCGCGGTCCTGCGCGGCGAGTACCGGGAGTACATGCCGCGCGACAAGCACTTCTACGTCTATGAGCGGCGCCGTTTCGAGCAGCGCCTGCTGGTCATCTGCTCCTTCACCGACGAGCAGCTCCGCTTCAACGCCCCCGAGGGGATCGATCTGAGCCGCTGGACCCTGGAGCTGTCCAACTACGACACCTGCTTCATCATCTCAAACGGCTTCACGACCCGCCCCTATGAGCTGCGGGTCTACAGCCTGGGATAAAAATCGACTGCAAACACGCTTGCGCTTCAGGAGGACGCCGATGGAACACATCCGGGAAAAGGCATACGCCAAGCTGAACATCTCCCTGGACGTCACCGAGCGCCGCGCCGACGGCTTCCACAACATGTGCATGGTCATGCAGACCGTCTCGATCTGCGACGAGCTGGAGCTGCAGCCGACCGACACGGGGCGCGTCCAGGTCAAAAGCAACTTCTCCTTCATCCCCGGCGACGAGCGCAACCTCGCCGCGAAGGCCGCCCTCTGTTTTCTCGAGGCCGTCGGGAAGCAGGGGCAGGGCCTGCTGATCACGCTGAAAAAGGTCATCCCCGTCGGCGCGGGCATGGCGGGGGGCTCGGCGGACGCGGCGGCGGTGCTGCGGGCGCTCAACCGCCTGTACGGCGCGCCGCTGACGCCGGACGAGCTCGAGACGCTCGCGGCCCGGGTCGGCTCGGACGTGCCCTTCTGCGTGCGCGGGGGCACCGCGCTGGCTACCGGCCGCGGGGAAAAGCTCGAGGCCCTGCCCGCGCTGCCTGCCTGCAAATTCGTCGTCTGCAAGCCGGACTTCTCCATCTCCACGCCGGAGCTCTTCCGCAAGCTGGACCAGACCGGCCTGCGCTGCCACCCCGACACTGCGGGCATCCTCGCCGCCCTGCACGACGGCGAGCTCGAGCCCATTGCGAGACGGATGTACAACGTCTTCGAGGAGGTGGACGACCGCCGCCTGCGCATCGTCCGGGAGATCAAGAGCGTCCTGCTGGACGCCGGCGCGCTCGGCGCGATCATGACCGGGACGGGCTCGGCGGTGTTCGGCGTGTTCCGGCCCGACGCGGACTGCTCGGCCGCCGTCGCCCCGCTGCGGGCCGGGTACGGCTTCTGCCGGAAGGCCCGCGGCGTGGACAGACTGCTGTGATCCCGGTATAAAAGAAAAGAGAACCGCCCATACTGTATGCATCACGAACATACGGAAGGGCGGTTTTCTTATGCTTTCTGCAAACCGACGGCTGCGGCGCTGGGAGAGCGCCGCGCTGATGGCGCTCTGCCTCTGCCTGCTGGCGGCGGTCGCGGCGCAGCGACGTGCGGCCTCTGTCAGCCGCAGCCTCATCCGGCTCCATGTCCTCGCTGTGGACGACTCGGCGGCCGAGCAGGCCGTCAAGCTCGCGGTGCGCGACGCGGTACTGGACTGTCTCTCGCCGCGCCTGGCCGGGGCGGAGAGCGCCGAAGAGGCCGGGGCGATCCTTGCGCGCGAGCTCGACGCCGTCCGCGCCGCGGCGCAGAGCCGGGCGGGGGACCGCCCCGTGACGGTGACGCTGGACGACGAGCGCTATCCCACCCGGGACTATGAGGGCTTTACGCTGCCCGCGGGGCGCTACCGCTCGCTGCGCATCGTGCTGGGCGAGGGAAAGGGGCACAACTGGTGGTGCATCGTGTTCCCGCCGGTGTGCCTGGCGGCGGTGCAGCGCGAGGCCCTGCGCCCCGCGATGAATCCGGAGGACTACGCCCTGCTCACCCGCGAGGAGGGCTGGGAGCTGCGCTTTCGCAGTGTCGAGCTCTGGGGCGAGCTGACGAACCGTCTCGAGCAATGGCGCGGGCGGGCTTCGCAGGGGCCGGCGCCCCGGTAATCCGCCGCCGGCCGCCCGCCCTCAGAAGCGCCAGCCCTGCGGGTTGAAGCGGAAGCGCCGGCAGCACGGCCTTTTCCCCGGCCCCGGAGGCGGGGGAGGAGGAAAGCCGGGCGGCGGTGGCGGCGGGAAGCCCGGCGGGGGAGGAGGCGGGCGGTGCGCGTGCTCCACGCGGCGCCAGACCTCGTCAAAGTGTCTGAGATTTTCCCATTTCGGGTCGTTCATGGAATCAACTCCGTTCCTCTTTGTACAGCATTCTATGGTTTTTCTTGAAAAGATGTGAAAGCTGTGCGATAATGTGTAAAAAGAAAGAACGAGTGATTCCGGAGGAGACAGCGATGCCGAGATTTTTCATGGCGGGCACCAACATCCTGGGCGGCACGGCGATCATCCGCGGCCGCGACGCCGACCACGTCAGGGTCCTGCGCCTGCGTCCGGGCGAGGACGTGATCATCTGCGATGGAGAGGGGACGGACTACAAGTGCCGCCTCGTCTACGCCGACAAGGAGCAGGCCGAGGCCGAGGTGATCGAGGTCGTCCCGTGCCCGGCCGAGCCGGGCGTCAGGGTGACGGTGCTCTGCGGCCTGCCCAAGGGGGACCGCAGCGACTACACGGTGCAGAAATGCGTGGAGGCCGGGGCGCATGAGATCGGCTTCTTCTCCTGCTCGCGCTGCGTGGCGAAGCCCGAGAACATCGAAAAGAAGCTCGAGCGCTGGCAGCGCATCGCCGAGGAGGCCGCCAAGCAGTCGGGCCGCGGCATCATCCCGCAGGTGCGCTGGGTGGGCGACTTCACCGCGGCGCTGGACACGGCGGTCAAGAAGGACCTCAAGCTCTTCCTGTACGAGACCGGCGAGCGCGAGGCGCTGAATACGGTGCTCGACGCGAACAGGGACGCGCAGACCGCCTGCCTCATCACCGGGCCTGAGGGCGGCTTTGCCGAGTTCGAGGCCAAGCTCGCCTCCGTCTGCGGCCTGCACGTCTGCTCGATGGGCGAGCGCATCCTCCGCTGCGAGACCGCGCCCGTCGTGGCCCTGACGGCGATCATGTACGCCACCGGCAACCTGAGCTGAGAGGCGCCGACCGCTAAACCGCGAATCAAAAAGCAAAAAGGATGGAGAGATCATCATGGTCTCTCCATCCTTGCATTTTAAATTGCCGACTCATTCGGCGGATGTGCCCGCTTCGCGCTCTGCGTTGGATGCGCGGCCGCTCAGGGCCAGCAGGTCGGAGAGCAAGTCGTTCAGCAGAGGGAGATATTTGCTGTCGATACGTCGGATTTTGTCCAGAAGGAGCGCATCCTTTTCTCGTTCCTCTCCAAAGAGCAGATAATCCGCCGACAATCCGAGAACGCCGCACATCTTTATCAGCATCTTGACAGAGATCCCCGTCCTTCCCCGCTCAACCTCTGCAAGATAGGAGACGCTTACATCCAAAAGCTCGGCAAACCGTTCCCTCGTATAGCCCAGATCTTCGCGGGCTTTTCTGATACGCCGATACATATACCATCACCTCAACATACAGTATGGGTGATGGAAAACAATCTAAACATCAACTAATATAGAATAAAAAATATATTGTATTTGTTGATGTTCTGTGTTACTCTAAAAATGTCAAAAAGCAAATAATACCGGAGAAAGGAAGTCGAAATATGAAACGCTGGCTTGCCGTACTGCTAGCCGTACTGTTGATGGTTTCTACACTCGGGTGCGGAGGCAGTACAGATTCTTCAGAACCGAAGACAGAGGTTTCAACTGACGCGACGCACGAACCGAAAAGTGATGCCGCACCAACACCCGAACCTACGTCTGAGCCCAAAACGCGCCCCATTGCCGTCGATCCCGACGGATTCACTTCAACAGGCCGCGAAATCGCGGACGGTTTTCTTGAACTGCTGATCCCCGGTTACTTGTTCAAAAGCGTCTCGGCCGTCGTTGAGAAGACAGGTCTTGAATGGGACTCCCAGCATAAGCAATATGAACTGAGCTGCGGCCTTCCCAGCTGCAGGGGAATGTTGTGGTTCTATTCAGAATCAGCTCAAGAATTACAACTAGAAGACCGGGACGTGATCCCGTCAGATATGGTCGTCCTCGCGTTTTCCATGGCGGAGGGAAATCAGCAGGAGCTGGAAACCTTTGTGACGTACGCGAGAGATCTCATTTATCTCTGCAGTACCTGCTCAGGC
>JAUNNC010000006.1:5734-43291 GCA_030531585.1 Eubacteriales bacterium
CGAGATCTTCAAAACCATCAACAGTGACAGTTACATCAACACGAACAACTGGGCGGAACATGACGGGATGAAGTATAATCTCATGCTGAACACTGACCCGGACGGAAATCCCTGTTTTTATCTTTCAATCAAGCAGAGCAGGCATGGCAGGGGAAGATTTATTGCCGATGAGAAGGGCTTTTGCGCCTCGGTCGGAGAGACCTTTGCCGCTGTCGAAGCTCTGATCGCAGACCCGAACAGTGCTTTCTATATGGGAAAGGATGCTTCAGTCGACAGATATCTGCCTTATTATCCTGAGAGCCTGGAGTTGACCTACAATCCGGGCAAGGTCTATATCACCCCCTTTAAGAAATTCAGCCTTAACTCCACCGAAAAGCATGTTCTTCCAGAGACAGATGACGATATTTTTACCTTTATTATGGTAAATGGGTTTGACCAATACGACGGTTTCGATATGGATGCGGAGATAAAGAAGCTGTCGTGCGCTCTTCTCACTCTGATAGACGAAACATTCATGGACCCCGCCTATGCAGGAGCCTTCTTTGATTCGCTGTACAATCGGAACGGAGAACCGGTCACGATCGGCCCCTTTGACTTTTGCTTCCATAAGGAACAGATCGATTCCAGAAACGGCAGACCGATTTATGAAGTCGAGTTCTTTATCCGAGAGACCGCTGCGTATACGTAAGGGCAAAGGGGGGGACTTCGGATGAAGGGAATCAAGCGTCTGTTCGTCTGCGCGGTGGTGCTGAGCTGCGTCCTGCTCAGCGCCTGCTGTATTTCACATGACTGGAGAGAGGCGACCTGTACCGAACCGAAAACCTGCGCGAAATGCGGAAAAACGGAGGGCGCGCCGCAGGGTCATATCTGGATGGCTGCGACCTGCACCGCACCCAGGACATGCTCCGTCTGCGGTGCAACAGAGGGCAAGACGCTCAGTCACGAATGGAAAGCCGCAACGTGCACAGAACCCAAGACCTGTACGGTCTGCGGAGAGACCGCAGGAAAACCGCTGGGCCATACCTGGATTGCCGCGACATATGAAAAGCCAAAAACCTGCGCCGCCTGTGGAGCAACAGAGGGCGAAGCATTGAAAGTAAAGTACTTTGACATGAGCGCCGCGGAATTTGTTGACCGATTCAACGAAAAGAACTCCCTGAACGATCAACTGATGACCTTCAAGAAAGAGGGAATCCGAGTCAATCTCTATCTTTTCGGAGAGCAAATGAACATGTTCCTCCAGTTTTTCGACACCGCGGAATTAAGCGCCCAGTATGGAAGCGGCCTTGAGCGGGAACGCTTCAACATGCTAAAGCTCTACATCGCTACGGATGACAGGCGACTTGACGAAAAATACTTTGCATCCTTTTCCATGTGGCTGATGTTCCTCTCCGACACACTGGGAGTGGATTTTGACAATCAAGAATTTGTGGAGCACTTCGTGAACAAGGGAAGTGATCAATATCCGGATTTGGTTTACACAAAGGATGGGGTCCGTTATTCTCTTCGCTTCTACGATGACAGCATTGCCTATGGGGAGCCCACCACGGTGTATGCCGCTTCGATCGAACTGGTGCAGTGACAAGTGAAATGAAATAAGTAAGGAGAAAGAAAAATGAAAAAACGAATTACCCTGGCGTTGATCCTGCTCCTGGCATTCTCGCTGTGCGCATGTGGCCATTCACACACTTGGAAGGACGCGACCTGCACGGAACCAAAGACCTGCACGGAATGCGGCGCAACGGAGGGTGAGCCTGCCGGGCATACCTGGAAGGAAGCGACCTGCACGGAACCAAAGACCTGCACAGAATGCGGCGCAACGGAGGGCGAGCCGATCGATCATACCTGGAAGGAAGCGACCTGCACTGAGCCCAGGACCTGCACGGGCTGTGGCGCAACGGAGGGAGAGCCACTCGGCCACACCTGGGAAGACGCAACCTGCACAGAGCCCAGGACTTGTTCCGTCTGCGGTGCGACAGAGGGCGAGCCGCTTGGCCATACCTGTGATAAGTGGAAAGTCGTCAAGAAAGCGACCTGCTCGAGACACGGCTTAGAGACCGGGGTCTGCACGGTCTGCGGTGAGACAATAACCAGGGAAACCGATTTGGCCGAACATACGCCGGGCGATTGGGAAGTCAAGAAAAAAGCGACCACGTCCGCCGACGGAACGAAAGTCAGGAAATGCAAAGTCTGCGGAAAAGAACTGGAATCGGAGACGTATAAGCTTGGCTCGTTCGATATTTCGCGAATCAAGAGCAGAAGCAATTTCAAATACGACGACTTCAACAAATCGTGGAAATATTATTCAACATATGATAAGCAATATTCGGACGCGACCGAAAGCGTCATCATTATTTTGTTCAGCGAAGACAACGGCACCAATCTGGAGGACGCTGAAATCCGGGCAGGTCTCAACTGGAAGGATGCCGCACAAAAGCAGTGGGTTGTCAAAAGTCTGGAAGTTCTGATTGACGGGACGATCTATCACTTTGACATGACAAAAAATGATTCCGGGAGTATGTCGTACTCATTCCTTTACAATGATACCAGTTATCAGTTCATCAAGGCCCTCGCCAACGCATCGAGAATCAAAATCAAGATCAACTATGACAACAACCAATCCTCGGATCTGGATGTGGGCTCGAATCCCTTCAGAAACTTCTGCAAGGATATCGTCGACTATAATATCTGGGATTACTATATCCCCAGTTCATGGTTGGAAGCGGCGGATACCACGAAGGTCCGCTGACATACGCCGAGCGCAAAAAAGGACTCTCTCCGTTTTCGGAGGGAGTCCTTTTTTGACGGCGGATCAGAAATAGAACCAGTCGTAGCCCGCGTTGCCGGGGCGGGAGAGGCAGTAGACGCCGACGATCAGGTGGCCCAGCAGCAGGACGAGCCCGACGGCGGACTTTACACGGGCGCGGCGGTCCGTCCTTGCGGCGGGCAGCATGCGGAAAAGCAGGCCGATGGCCAGCGCGAAGACGGCCGGATACAGCGAGATGTAGCCCCAGTCGAAGTTCCCGTCGTTGCCGCGAAAGCCCGTCTCGGTCAGCAGCAGGGCCTCGGCCATCGCGACGGCGTTGACGAACGCGAGGATGCCGAGCCGCTCGCGCCGGGGCTCCTTCGGCCCCTGCAGCGCGCCGGTCCAGAGCGGCAGCAGCAGGCCGCGCAGGTACATCAGCAGCGTGGAGGCGAGCAGCGCGGGTGTGAGCGCGCGCAGGGCGACCGAGGACTGCGTGCCCGCGAAGTCGTCCGAGAAGAGGACCAGCGAGCTCCACACCAGCGCGCCCACCGCGGGCAGGACCGCAAGGCCGATCAGAAATTCGCTTTTGAAGCCGCGGCCGCGGGTCTTGACAAAGTCCCACACCAGCAGCGCCAGCGCCGCCGGGGCGAAGGCCCCGAGGAAGCTGGGTTTGAACAGCGTCGTGACCAGCAGGAAGGACAGGAAGCCCCACCAGCTGCGCGCCGGGAGCCTCTCCCGCCGCGCATCCCAGAGCTCCCAGAAGCACAGCAGCGCCGGGGGGATCCAGGTGCGGCTGAAGAGCACCGTCATGTTGTGCCAGACGTTGCCGTTGTACACGCCGAGGTACATCCCCGTCTGGCCCGGAAAGATCCACGGGCCGCAGACGTTGGCCAGCAGCGCCGCCAGCAGGGCCTCCGCCCCGTCGAGCTCCGGCAGGACGCCGCGCAGCAGCAGCCACAGCGTCAGCACCCCCGCCGCCTGGTTGAGCGTCAGCAGGAGGGAGAGCAGGGTGCGGGCGCGGTCCTCGTCAAAGAGCGACCAGAGCACGCGGATGAGCAGCCCGGACAGGCTGTAGTCATGCCGCCCGAGCGCGAGCGCGATGTGGCCGACCATGTCGGCGCGGATATAGTCGGCGCATTCCAGCCAGAAGATGCGCTGCCAGCGCCAGAGCAGCGCGGCGGCCAGCACCGCGCAGAAGCTCAGACAGAGCTGCCTGCGGCGCGGAGTTTCGTTGAGCATACAGGTCTTCTTTCCGGGATCAGAGGCTGCCGCCGGCGATGTAGGCGAGGACATGGAGCGCCGTGCCGACGATCAGCCAGATCTTCGCGCTGTTGAGAAGGCGGACCCTCTCCTGCCAGGGCGCCTTGCGGGCCTTGATGGACTTGACCAGACCCACGATGCCGCAGATGCTGCAAAGCCCGGTCAGGATGATGCTCCAGGCGAGCATGAGATCCGCGTTCGGCGCTTTCTCACCGCCCTGCTCCTGCGGCTGCGACATGGTGTAGTCGCCCGGCAGCTCATGGCTCTGCTCCTTCTCGTCGCGGAGGGGATTGTCGTAGTGCACGTCCTCCATGACCGAGGCGTAGGTCGGCGCCTGAACGCTCGCGGCGGGGGCCGCGGCCCTCTGGACCGCGGCGGCAGCGCCCAGGCCCCAGAGATCGGGCTCGAGCGTCAGCTCCGGCACCTTCTCGTCCTTCGGCGCGGGCGCGTCGAAGCTCGGCGAGGCGCCGAGCACCGGGTCCTGCTTCAGTTTGGGGTCGTCGGTGTACACGGGCTCGGGCGGCAGCTCGACGGGTGCGGGCGCTTCGAGCTTCTCGCCGCAGTTGGCGCAGAACTTGTGGCCGTCCTCGATCGGGGCGCCGCAGTTCGGGCAGTATTTCATGTGTTTTCCCCTCCTGTCAGAGTGTTTCTTTGGGATTATGGAAACGTTTCATGTGAAACGGCGTCGCACTACGGCGCTAGAAAGGAGAAGGCGGGCAGGTTGCGCAGGACCCAGAAAGCGAGGATCAGTCCGAGGCTGACCCATCCGACCCACGCAGGCAGGGAGGTCGGCTTCAGCCCCAGGCCCGGGAACACGAAGCGCAGGTACTCCCGCAGCAGGAGAACAGCGCAGGGCGGCAGGAGGAGCATGGCCAGGGCGTTGTGGCCGAAGGCCTCGCCCACGCGCCCGTGCAGCAGCGCGAGCGCCGCCCGCCCCGAGCCGCAGCCGGGGCAGTACAGCCCCGTCAGCTCGTAAAACAGACAGAACAGATGCCCGCCGCGCAGCAGCGTCAGGCACAGCGCGGCGAGCGCCGCGGGCGCGCCGACGCCGACGAGGACGCGCAGGCTCTGCTGCCTGCGTTGTGCCGCATGGCTTCCGCCTTCCCCTTGAGGGGAAGGTGCCCGAAGGGCGGATGAGGTGGACGGTCGAGACAACACCTCATCAGTCGCTGCGCGACAGCTTCCCCTCGAGGGGAAGCCTTTGCTCCCTTGCCCCATTTTATTTCCGGCAGGTGAACAGGATGACCTGGCGCTGTTTGGCGATCTCGCCCAGCAGCTTCATCGCCTGCGCCAGCCGCTCGTCGTCCAGATTGACCAGCGCGTCGTCCAGGATCAGCGGGCAGCTCTCCCCCTCGGGCAGGGCCAGCTCGCACACGGCCAGGCGTACGGCCAGATACAGCATGTCCAGCGTCCCCGCGCTGAGATACTCGGCCTCGTGGTGGACGCTCTCGTCGTTGGCGCGGGTCATGGCGGAGAAGTCGCGGTCCAGCAGCACGTCGGCGTAGCGGCCGCCGGTGACCGCGGACATGTAGCCCGAGGCCACGCGCCCCAGCTCCGGCGAAAAGCGGCGCTGGATCTCCGCGTCGGCCTCCCGCAGCGTGTCGGCCGCGAGGGTGATCGCGTCGTACTCGTCGCAGAGCACGCCGTACTCCTCCTTCATGCAGCTTAATGCACTCGAGAGCACCAGCGGGTCGCCCATGGCGGCGAGCCGCCCGGAGAGCGACGCGCTCTGACGGCTGAGATCCTCGACCTCGGCGCGTTTCCGCGCCAGCTCGCGGCTGAGGCGGACGGCGTCGGAGCCGCCGTCGATGAAATCGAGCTGACGCAGCGCGGCCTCCTCTGTGCTGCCGAGCGCCGCGCGGGCCTTCTCAAAGACGCCGCGCTGGCGGCGTTCCTCCTTCTCCGCCTGCTCCATGGCCTCCCACAGCAGCTTGTGTTCTTCGAGCGCGGCGGCGAGCTCCTCCTCCGTTCGGACCTGATATTTTTCCTGCAGCTCCCGCAGACGCTTCATCGAGGCGTCGTGCGCGCGCTTCTTCGTCCCCCAGCGCATCAGCAGACCCAGCGCGGCGAGGCAGAACAGCGCCGCCGCGGCGATCACGAACCAGTACCGGAAGCGCGCGTACAGCGCCGCCAGACCCAGCGCCAGCAGCATGCACAGCAGCGCCGGGAGCGCGCTGCCCGGCCTGCTGCCGAGGCCGCGCAGGGCTTTGAGCTCCTGCAGCTCGGGCGTGAGCTCCTGCTCGAGACTGTCCGGGTCCCGCAGGCCGAAGCGGCTCTGCCGCAGCGTCTCGCGTGCCCCGGAGAGCGCGTCCATGGCCTCGTCGTGCTTCTCGGAGCTCTCCCGCAGACCCTGACGGCTCGTCGTCAGACGCTCGAGCGCCTCCCGGCGCTCCCGTCTGCGGGCCTCGGTGACCTGCTGCTCCAGCGCGGCGCAGTCCTCGCGCGCCTCAGAGAGGCGGCGCTCCAGCTCCTCCGCCGTCTGGATCGAGCCGCTCATCTCCTCGAGACGGCGCTCGGTCTCGTCCATCTTCCCCTCGAGCTCGGGCAGCAGCCCGCGCCGGTTCCAGCGGCGGCGGCGCTGCCAGGCGCGCAGGGTCTCGTCGGCCTCCTGCCAGGAACAGCTCTCCTCGCCGGTGGTGACGATCGAGGCGATGCGCTGCTCGAGCTCGCCGCTGCCCTTGACGCCGACCGCGCCCTGCGCGATGAAGGCGCTGCGGCGGAACACGTCCTTACTCACGCCGGTGAGCTGCTCACCCGCGTTCTCCCCGGTCAGGCCCCTGACGGGGGTCGCGGTGCCGGTGTAGACGGCGGAGAACTCCTGCATCGGCGCGTTCTTCGCGCGCGTGCGGCGGGTGATCGTGATGTTGCAGCGGTCCGCCGTCAGCTCCATCGTGCCCTCCATGGGCGCGCCGGACCACGGCGCGTAGCGCAGCTTGTCCGGCAGATAGCCCGCCCGGGCCCGCTCGGCGCTGTCCACCCCGTAGAGCATCGCCATGATGAAGGCGCACCAGGTGGATTTGCCGCTCTCGTTCGGGGCGTAGATCACGTTCAACCCGTCGCGGAAGCGCAGCGACTCGTTCTCCAGCTTGCCGAAGGAGGCCGTGAGCTTATGGATCATCATGCCGCGCCACCTCCTCCCGTCGGTCCAGGGCCGCGAGGCCCCAGCGCGCCGCCTGCTCCGCGGTGCGGCGCTCCTGCTCGTCGCGCGCGTTTTCCCAGCGCGCGCGCAGCTTCTTCAAAAACAGGCCGCGCAGGCTGTCGTCCCCCGCGAGCTCCCACCAGGACGCGCGCAGGTGCGTCTCGTCCCGCAGGCGCAGCTCAAAAAACAGCTCGCCCAGGACCGCCTGCATGCGCGCCAGATCCGGGCTCTCGTCGCACTCCCCGGTCAGGGTGATGCGGTAGACGTCGCGCACGGTCTCGTCCGGCAGCAGCGTGTGCACCGCGAGCAGGGGATCGGTCCCCGTGACGTCGACGCGCAGGCTCTCGTAGCGCCGGAGCGCGACGCTGCGCGTTTCGAGCTCACAGCCCGCGTCCGAGAGCGTGACGAGATTCACCGTCTTCTCCCCGGTCTCGTCGAAGCCGCGCCCCTCGGGGCAGCCGGGCCAGGAGTAGCGGGTGTCGCCCGCACACAGCAGACCGCTCGCCTTATGGATGTGGCCGAGGGCGGCGTAGTCCGCCCCGCACGCGGCGAGCTCGTCCTCGCCGATCGGATCGTAGGCCGAGTCGCGGACGCCGACCTCGCCGTGCAGGCAGAGCAGGTTCCAGAAGCCCTCCCGCCGCTCTGCGTGAAAGCCGCGCAGCAGCGGTCCCGAGCGCCGGGCCGTGAAGGCCGCGCCGTAGACGACAGCCCCGAGGCTCTCGAGCGTCACGCCGGTGATCGCGTCCTCGGAGAACACATGCACGTTCTCCGGCAGCTTCAGCCGCGCCCAGGGGGACTTCGGCGAATAAAAATCGTGGTTGCCGGGGGCGATGAACACCGGCACGCCCATGCCGCCGAGGCACAGAGCCAGCTCCTCCCCCGTCTCAAAATAGGGCTTGTCGCTGTCGAGCAGGTCGCCCGCGAGAAGCACGAGCTGTACCCCCTCGCGCTGGACCAGAGAAGCGAGCCGCCCGAGCAGCTCCCGCTGCTCGCCCCGGCGCATGGCGGCCTTGCCCGCCGGCAGCCCCTCGAAGGGGGAGTCCAGATGCAGGTCGGCCGTGTGCAGGATCTTCAGCGTGTTCATGTCAGCCTGACCCCCTCCGCCGCGAGGCAGCGCCCCGTCTCCGTGTCGATGGTGAACAGGCAGCCCTCGAGCTTGCTCCGGCCCTTGCCCGCCTCGTAGCGGCGGGGCGGGTCGCCCATGAATTTGCCGATCGACTGCTCCGGGTCGATGCCCAGCACCGAGTGGACCGAGCCCGTCATGCCGAGGTCGGTGATGTAGCCGGTGCCGTTGGGCAGCACCTGCGCGTCCGAGGTCTGCACATGGGTGTGCGTGCCCCAGACCGCGCTGGCCTTCCCGTCGAGCAGAAAGCCCATCGCGCGCTTCTCGCTCGTGCCCTCGGCGTGGAAGTCCACGAGGATGATCTTCTCCCGGATCTCCGCCATGTAGCCGTCGGCGATGGCGAAGGGATTGTCCGTGTTGGCGTCGAGCGTGAAGCGGCCCATGAGGTTGAGCACGCACACGTCCCCGAAATCGCGGGAATAGACCGCAATGCCGCGCCCCGGGCACTGGGGGGCGTAGTTGGCCGGGCGCAGGATGCGCGTGCGCTCGTCCAGGTAGGGCTGCAGCTCGGTGCGCGTCCAGGTGTGGTTGCCGAGCGTGATCACGTCCGCGCCCGCGCGGAAAATCAGGTCCGCCTGCCGCGGCGTGATGCCCACCACGTTCGCGTTCTCGCCGTTGACGACCGTGAACGCGACGTCCAGCTCCTTCTGATAGGTTTTCAGATGCTTTTCCAGATGATCGAGGCCGGGCTGTCCGCAGACGTCGCCCACCGCAAGAATCCTGATCTGCATGTGCCGCTCCCTTTGCGTTGCTTCGAGTGATAGAAACTTATTTCATACCGCAGACAAAGTCCGTCTCTGTCATTTCGAGCGAGCGTCAGCGAGTCGAGAAATCTCAAGCGTACGAAAAACCAACGCCTGAGATCCTTCGACTCCGGCTTCGCCTCCGCTCAGGATGACAAAAACCGGGGTTCGCCGACAGCTTGAAATAAGCGCTGTGCGCTTATTTTACCACAAATTGCATCGCTACATCAAGACATATCCTGCGCATACTAGGAGCGTGGGCAAACAAATTCCATGTGAACGGAGGAATCGCTATGAACAAACGGACGTTTCTGGTCGGGATGGGGATGGGCCTGATGGTCGGCGGCGCCGCCATGTACGCCATGCGGCCCAAAAAGCCCGGCGCCATGCGCCTCGTCGAGCGCACGCTCAAGACCATGGGCGACGTCGCCGACTCGGTGTCGGAGCTGATGGGTTTTTAACGCATCAAATCACCGGAAAGGGCTTGCCTTTCCGGTGATTGTCGTGTATAATATCCGCGGGTTTTTACACCCGTATTATTTGACGGCGTGCCCGGCACTCCACAAAAATGCCGCGCACAGCATGTATAAGGAGGATATGTTCATCCCCGGGCTCGGGGTGCGGCAGCGTGGAGACCTGTCGCAAGGCGGCGCGTCCCAAAGCGGACGGCCGTGAGCGCGCATCGAGCGGAGGCTGTGCGCGCGGAGCCGGAAAACATGGCAACTGTTCAGCTCAAAAACATCAAGAAAGTCTACCCCTTTGAGAGCGGCGCGGAGCGCGCCCAGCGCAAAAAGTCCCGCGGCGAGCCTCTGGAGAAGAAAAGAGTCAATCTCCAGATCACCGACGAGGGCGTCGTCGCGGTGCAGGAGTTCAACCTCGACATCGCCGACAAGGAGTTCATCGTCCTGGTCGGACCTTCCGGCTGCGGCAAGTCCACGACCCTGCGCATGGTCGCCGGTCTGGAGGAGATCTCCGGCGGCGAGCTCATCATCGACGGCAAGCTTATGAACGACGTCGCGCCCAAGGACCGCGATATCGCCATGGTTTTCCAGAACTACGCCCTCTACCCCCACATGACGGTCTATGAGAACATGGCCTTCTCCCTGAAGCTGCGCAAGGAGCCGAAGGACGTCATCGACAAGAAGGTCCGCGAGGCCGCCGAGATCCTCGATATCACCCAGTACCTCGAGCGCAAGCCCAAGGCCCTGTCCGGCGGCCAGCGCCAGCGCGTCGCCATCGGCCGCGCCATCGTCCGCGACCCGAAGGTCATGCTCATGGACGAGCCGCTGTCCAACCTGGACGCCAAGCTGCGCAACGAGATGCGCGCCGAGATCATCAAGCTCCGCGAGCGCATCAACACCACCTTCATCTACGTCACCCACGACCAGACCGAGGCCATGACGCTCGGCGACCGCATCGTCATCATGCGCGACGGCTACATCCAGCAGATCGGCACGCCCCAGGAGGTCTTCAACCACCCGTCCAACCTCTTCGTCGCCGGCTTCATCGGCATGCCCGTCATGAACTTCTTCGACGCGAAGCTCATCCGCGAGGGCGGGAAGTTCTTCGTCCAGCTCGCCGACGAGAAGGTCGAGCTCGACCCCGAGAAGGAGGCCCGCCTGCTCGCCAAGGACGTGCAGAGCCAGGACGTCATCCTCGGCGTTCGTCCCGAGCACACCGTCCTCGCCAAGGAGGGCATCCCCGCCAAGGTCGACGTCAGCGAGATGATGGGCTCCAGCGTCCACCTGCACGTCAGCGCCGAGGGCCGCGACGTCATCATCATCGTCCCCACCATCGAGATGGAGGGCAACTACAAGATCGGTGATCAGGTGCACTTCACCTTCGGCGGCAACGTGGCCCACGTCTTCTCCAAGGAGACCGAGAAGAACCTCGAGTGGTAAAGCGTCAAACAAAGAACATAAGCGAAACAGCCGCCCCGGAAGGGGCGGCTG
Organism: Eubacteriales bacterium; assembly: GCA_030531585.1. Lineage (GTDB taxonomy): Bacteria > Bacillota > Clostridia > Oscillospirales > Oscillospiraceae > Limivicinus. Next base: position 16,698 of record JAUNNC010000006.1, read on the forward strand.
TTTGCATGTTTATTGTCTGGGCTTTCCGCAGAAGCGGCAGAAATTGCTTCCCGGCAGGTATTCATGCCTGCAGAGGTCCTTCTGCGCCGTGGGAACGGGGAGCGGGATCTCTCCGCCGGGATAGCCCATGTCCCCCTTGCCGAGCAGATTACCAAAGAGATTCAAACCGCCGATGACCTGATCCAGGACCTTGTCGTCCAGCGCCTGCATTTGCCTGTTGTTTTTCATTCCGAAACCCTCCTGAACAGAATGTCCCATTCATAATCCCATGCTAACAGAGGAAGCGTCACAAAACCGGCACACGGGAAGGCCTTACGCTTCCGAAACAAGTCCCGCCCCGGGCGGCCCGTTCAGCCGCCGGCGCCGGTCCCGGCGGGATCGGGGTCCTCACAGGGGTCCGCGACGGAGTAGGAGGGCGCGAAAGCGCCGCTGCCGTTCATCTTGTAATAGCCCCGGAAGATCCGGTCCATCGCCGTTTTGACGCCCTCGGAATCCGCGCCGAGCAGGATGATGAGAAACTGCTGCCGGCTGTATCTTGTCACGACGTCCACGTTCCGGATCGTCTGGCGGATGGCCTGCTCCATGTAGTACATGGAGGCCTCCAGCTCTTCAAAATGCTGCGCGGCCGCCCCCGTGGGCTCCAGCTTGACCATGATCAGCATAAAGGGCTGCGCAAGCCGTTTCTCCAGGTTGCGGATATACTCATAGAACTGCGCGAACTGCCGGTACTCCACCTCCATGGCGCCGTCGTAGCTCCCGCTCTTCCGAATGGCGCGGATGAGCTTGTTCATGTCCAGCTCCTCCTCCGTGTAGGATTCGGAAGCCGTGTTGTAGAAGCTCAGTCCCTTTTTCCCGTTCTGCTTGACATGGTAGAGGGCCTTGTCCGCCTGGTTGAATATCTTCATATAGGAATCCGACGGCGTACACAGCGCGAGGCCGACGGAAAGCGAGGCGTCCGCCGTTTCCCGCGCGGAGTCCTTCTTTTTCTCGAACTCCTCCATGACGGCGCAGGCTTCCTTTTCCGCCTCTTCCCGGGAGGCGCCCTTCAGGAACAGGAGGAATTCGTCGCCGCCGAGGCGGCAGCAGATCCCGTTGGCGCTGTGGTCCTTCAGCGTGTCGCCCAGCAGTCTCAGCGCCTTGTCCCCGGCCTCATGGCCGCCGATGTCGTTGATCTTCTTCAGGTTATCCATGTCGAAGAACGCCAGACAGCCGCCGGTTTCCCGCATCGCCTTGGCGATGGCGGCCTCCCCGGCGTTCCGGTTCATGACGCCGGTCAGAAGATCCTGATTGTCCGCCGCACCCTGCGTGATGAAGGTGTTCAGGACCGTCTGCAGCAGCGCGGAGGAGGCCTCCGTACTTTCCGCATCCTCGTTCGGACTGTTCCCGATGATCCCGTCCAGGAGCCCCCGGTCCCACAGATCGATAAACACATCCGTGTACGCCGGGTCAAACTGGGCGCCCCGGCCGTTCAGCAATTCCGCTCTGATCCGCTCCGGCTCGCAGGCTTTTCGGTAGACCCGGTTCGAGCTCATCGCGTCGAAAGCGTCCGCGACGGCGACGATCCTCGCCTCCTCGGAGATCTCCGTCCCCTTTCGGCCGTGGGGGTAGCCCTTCCCGTCATAGCGCTCGTGATGGCTCTCGGCGACATCCTCCGCCGTCTCGATGATGATCCTGTCGCGAAGGATCTCCGCGCCCGTGGTCGTATGGGATTTGATGATGTCATACTCCGCGTCGGTCAGCCGTTTGGGGTTGTTCAGAATGGAGTCGGGGACGCCGATCTTGCCGATGTCATGCAGAAGCGCGGCGTAGCGCAGATCGTTCACCCGCTGCTCCGGCCATCCCAGCGCCTGCGCAAGCGCGACGGAATACTGGCTCACGCGGGAGGAGTGGCCCTTGGTGTACGGGTCCTTGGCGTCAATGGCGTAGGCCAGCGTTTCGATCGTCCTGAGGGACATCTCCTCGATCTTGCGGCTTTTTTCCTCCGCCACCGCCGTCTGACGGGCGACCTCCTCGTTCAGGCGGTCGGCGTAATCGATCTCAAACAGCGCGCTCTTGTGGTACTGGTACATGACGTAGACGGTGATCAGGGCGTTGAAGAAGTACAGGATCGGAAAGCGGTCCAGAACGATTTCCGAATAGTGTCCCGCCAGATGCTGACGGATCGGCGTGTAAAAGGCGACGACGAAAAGCGCCTCAAAATAGGCGGACATGCGGATGCCCTCCCGGATGCCGAACATGTAGCAGACCGAAAGCGGGACCAGCAGGGTCCAGAGAAAGGCAAAGCCGTTGGTGACAAACAGAACGTCGAAGCTCAGGACAAGAATGACGGCGATGTTGGTCGTGAGCACGGCGGCCCTGCGCGAGTGCCGCACCTTCAGAAAATAGATGCCCAGCAGGCCGACAACGATGAAGACGAGCGGCGAGAGCATCGTGAGATAGTCCTTTTTCGCCGCGTTCACCAGCGACATGACGATGCCGAGCACAATGACGATATAGGTCTCGGCCAGCATGTTCTGCATGTTTCGCTGGTAGCGCTCGCCGACAAAAATGCTGCGCTTGAGCGTATCGCGAAACTCACGGAGCCCGTTTTTGAACATCGTTTCCCGCCTCTCCCGATCGCAGGGCGTTCCGGCGCCGAATTGAATGGAGAAAGCCCACTACTGTAGACAGTATACTTTACCGGGCCGCGCCTGTCAAGGCGCGCCCCCGCCGGTCCCCGACCGGCGGCAGGAGGCCGCGTTGAAAAAAAGGATCCCTCCGGGCAAAAGCCCGGAGGGATGTTCTGTCGTACCGAAAAGGTCCGGCGTGCCGCGCCGATCGCGGCGTCAGCAGAGCTTTGCGCCGGCGGGGACGGCGTCGTCGAGCATGATGAGGTTCAGCTCCTCCTTGCCGTCGACCATGCGCAGGGCGGACAGCAGCATGCCGTTGGACTCCAGCCCCATCATCTTGCGCGCCGGCAGGTTCAGGATCGCGACCACGGTCTTGCCGACGAGCTGCTCCGGCTCGTAGAACTTGTGGATGCCCGAGAGGATCTGGCGGGGCGTGCCGCTGCCGTCGTCGAGCATGAACTTCAAGAGCCGGTCGCTCTTCTTGACGGCCTCGCAGGAGAGGACCTTGCACACGCGCATGTCGCACTTGTTGAACTCGTCGATCGTCACGTCGGGCTGGACGGGCGGGTACTCCACCTTGGGGGCGGCGGCCGCCTTGTGGGCGCTCTCCAGCTCGTCGAGCATCTTCTGCGCGTCGATGCGCGGGAAGAGGGTCTCGCCCTTGTGCACCGCGACATCGGCGGGCAGCACGCCGTAGACGGCGGCGCTGTCCCAGCTCTGCGCGTTCTTGTCGGCGCCGATCTGCGCGAAGGCCTTCTCGCAGCTGGCGGGGATGAAGGGCGTGAGCATGATGAGGCTCACGCGCAGGGCCTCGAGCAGGTTGTACAGCACGGAGGCCAGACGGGCCTTTTTGCTCTCGTCCTTCGCCAGCGCCCAGGGCATGGTCTCGTCGATATACTTGTTGGCGCGCTGGATGAGCCTGAAGACCTCCTCCAGAGCCAGATGCGGCTGGTAGTTGTCCATCTGCGCGGCGTACTTTTCGGCAGTGCCGCGGATCAGGGCGATCAGCTCCTCGTCGAAGTCGCCGCTCTCGCGTGCGGCGGGCAGGCTGCCGCCGAAGTACTTTTCACACATGGCGGTGGTGCGGGAGACGAGGTTGCCGAGGTCGTTGGCAAGGTCCGTGTTGATGGTGTTGATCAGCAGCTCGTTGGAGAAGTTGCCGTCGGAGCCGAAGGGGAAGGTGCGCAGCAGGAAGAAGCGCAGCGCGTCCACGCCGAACTTGTCGGCCAGGACGTAGGGATCGACCACGTTGCCCTTGGATTTGGACATCTTGCCGCCGTCGATGACGAGCCAGCCGTGGCCGTAGACCTTCGTCGGCACGGGCTCGCCCACGCTCATGAGCATGGCGGGCCAGATGATCGAGTGGAAGCGGACGATCTCCTTGCCGACGATGTTCACCGGGGGCCAGTATTTGTCAAAGTCGTCGTAGCGGTCGTTCTGGTAGCCGAGCGCGGTCGCGTAGTTGAACAGCGCGTCGACCCAGACGTAGACCACATGGCCCGGATCGAAATCCACGGGCACGCCCCAGGTGAAGCTGGTGCGGGAGACGCAGAGGTCCTCCAGACCCGGCTTGATGAAGTTGTTGATCATCTCGTTGACGCGGGAGGCGGGCTCGAGGAAGGTGCCGGACTCCAGCAGCTCCTGCACGGGCTTGGCGTACTTGGAGAGACGGAAGAAGTAGGCCTCCTCCTCGGCGTCGTGGACGGGACGGCCGCAGTCCGGGCACATGCCGTTGACCAGCTGGCTCTCGGTCCAGAAGCTCTCGCAGGGGGTGCAGTACTTGCCCTTGTAGGCGCCCTTGTAGATGTCGCCGTTGTCGTACATCTTCTTGAAGATGCGCTGCACGGCGGCCACATGGTAATCGTCGGTGGTGCGGATGAAGCGGTCGTTGGAGATGTTCATCAGCTTCCACAGATCGAGGATGCCGCCCTCGCCGCAGACGATGCCGTCGACAAACTCCTGGGGGGTCTTGCCGGCCTGCTTGGCCTTCTCCTCGATCTTCTGGCCGTGCTCGTCGGTGCCGGTCAGGAACATCACGTCATAGCCGCGCAGCCGCTTGTAGCGCGCGAAGGCGTCGGTGGCGACGGTGCAGTAGGTGTGCCCGATGTGCAGCTTGTCCGAGGGGTAGTAGATCGGGGTGGTGATGTAGTAGGTCTTCTTGTTTTCCATACTCTTCTCTCCTGTCATTTATGCTGAGTTTCTGTTGCTTGCGGTCACGTGGGGTTGAGGTAGTCGTGCATGAACGAGTCGGCAAAGGGGTCTTCATGCCCCTCGGGCCACTCGATATCCTCCTTGTGAAGGAAGTAGGTGCCGGAGTTTTCAAACACCGTGTCGATGTAGTTGCCGTTGATGTCGTACACGTCGCCGTAGGTGTAGACGGAGTGGCCGATGACCACCTCGGGATATTCCTCGTCAAAGACCTCGGCCGAGGTGTGGCGGAGCCGGATGCTGCTGCCATCGGTGTCGGTGCCCCAGATCTCGACGGTCAGGGTCTGCTCGTCGGGGTTGAGATAGGCCTGGATCATGATCGGGTAGTCGCGGCTGTTGCGGAACTTGAAGTCCGGCTGGCCCCAGCTCACCGTGGCGTCCAGCCCGTAGTCCAGATAGCTGACCTTGAAATAGTGGTTGGTGCGCGAGACGGTCTTGAGCTGGGCGTACATGGTGGCGCAGTAGAGGGTGGAGGACACCTGGCAGATGCCGCCGCCCAGAGCCTCGACCTCCTCGCCGTCGCTGTAGGCCTTGGCATAGCGGAAGCCCGCCTCGGCGGTGCGCTGGCCGACGGTCTCGTTGTAGGAGAAGGTGTCGCCCGGCAGCAGGATGACGCCGTTGAGCTTGCCGGCGGCGAGATTGATGTTGTTGATGCGCGAGTCGCTCGACCAGGCGTAGCTCGTGGTCTGGACGCCGAGCACGTCGCGGTAGAGCAGCTTCTCCAGATCCGCGGCGGTGACCTCGGGCTGACGGAGCGTGAGCGGGATGACGACCTGCTCGCCGACGGCGGCCTGCTTCCAGAGCGCGGCGGCCTGCTCCACGCCGAAGCTGCAGCCCACGACCTCGGGCTCGATCGAGAAGTCCTCCCGGAACCGGGCGTCCGCGGGTTCCGTGGAGAGATCCCGGTAGAGCTTTTCAAAGTCGGGCATCGCGGGCTCCTGCTTCAGCTTGTCGAAGACGAGCGTGTCCTTCCCGCCGCGCAGGGCCGCGCAGACCTCGTCGTACAGCGCGTCGGTATCGAGCTCGACGCCGCCCGCGCCCTTGAGGACGAGGAGCTTGCCGCCGGGCAGGTCGGCGGTGAAGGTGCTTTTGGCGAGGTTGCGACGGAGCCGGGTAAGGCCCTCGTCGATGCAGGAGCGCAGATAGGCCTCGTCCAGCGTCCGCTCGCCCTGCACCACGTCGTGGGCGGTGAGATGGTTGGCGAGATAGCGGAACAGATTGCCGAACACGTCCCCGGTGTGGCCGTAGCGCTGCGCGGCGGCGACGGCCTGCTCCGCCGTGATGACGGCGCCGGAGCGGATCGTATCCACCGAGAAGCCGGCACCTGCGGGCAGCGTGACCGAGAGCGTTCCGGGCACGTCTTCGCCCCAGTGCGCGTCACGGAGCGCGGCGGCGCTCTCCGCCTCGGTCATGCCGCCGACGAAGATACCGTCGATATAGACGCGGGGGAGGTTCCGGTCGCTGACCGAGAGCATATAGCCCCAGACGGCGGCGCCGGACAGGAGCAGCACCAGCACGCACAGCACGACGGCCGTGAGCAGCACGGCCTTTTTGCCGCGCCGCCTGCGTCCGGCGGAGCCTTCCTTCCCGTTCAGATTGTCGATGCTTTCAGACAAAGTGTTTCCTCAATTCTTCAGCTTGTCAAAAAAGTCCTGTATGGACTTTTTTGACGGCGCCTCATCCGCCGAGCATTTTGCCGCAGGCAAAATGCTGAAACCTGAAAAGCTTGAAAAATCAAGCTTTTCAGACGGCGGTTCATCCAACTCGAGGCGGGCCTTGCCCCCTCGAGCTCCCCTGCGGCTCTGTCATCCAGCCTTTTTGCGGCGCTTTTTGACAGGCTCAATTCTTTTTCTTTTGCTCGTAGAGCTCGGCGAAGAGCTCCTCCTCGCCCTTGGGCAGCTCGACCCGGAGCGAGGCGTATTCCGCATCCGAGAGCCACGGCGTGCCCTCGATCCGGCCGCTGGCCTGGGTCTCGAGCATGATGCCGATCAGGGTGTTGGAGATCAGAAAGCCCGGCACCGTGAAGTGCCAGCGGTCCCCCGTCTGCCGGACCCAGCCCTTGGCCTGGAAGGCGCGCAGCACCTGCTCGATGGGCCGCCATTCGCACTGGCAGCGGCTGACATAGTCGCGCATGGAGATGCCGCGGGAGGTGCGCATGCCGAGCATGATGTACTCGACCGAGCGCTCGAGCGGGGTGACCTCCTCATACTCGTCCACCAGGCTGACCTTGCGGCGCACGCCGGAGATATACTCCTTCAGATCCCGGACGAAGCTGTAGCGGACGTTGCCGACGCAGGAGTGCGCGCCGGGGCCGAAGCTGATGTAGTCGTCCAGGTTCCAGTATTTGAGATTGTGCTTCGACTCGAAGCCCGGGGCGGCGAAGTTGGATATCTCGTACTGGCGGTAGCCGTAGCGCTCGAGCATCTCGGCGGCGTAGGAATACATGTCCGCCTGCTCGTCGTCGTCGGGCAGGATGGGGGAGCCCCGGTACTCGCTGTACATCCGGGTGCCCGGCTCGAGCTTGAGGGCGTAGGCGGAGATATGCTCCGGGTGCAGCTCCACGATCTGGGCCAGGGTGTCGGCCCAGTCGCTCTTGGTCTGGCTCGGCAGGCCGTACATGAGATCCAGACTGATGTTGTCGAAGCCCGCGGCGCGCGCGTCCCGGTAGGCCTTCTGCGCCTGCTGGAAGCTGTGGCGGCGGCCGATGAGCTTCAGGAGATTGTTGTCGGTGGCCTGTACGCCGATCGACAGGCGGTTGACGCCCTCCTCGCGCAGCAGCTTCAGGGCCGTGGGGCTGATGGAGTCGGGGTTGCACTCCACCGTGATCTCCGAGTCGAGCCGCACGTTGCCGTTGAGCTTGAGCACGTCGAGGATCTGCACCAGGCGGTCCGCCCCGTAGAAGCTCGGGGTGCCGCCGCCGAAGTAGATCGTGTCCACCTCATAGTTCTGAATGGAGTGGGCCGATTCCTCCAGATGGTCGAGCAGCGCGTCCTGATAGTCGTCCATCAGGTAGTCGCAGCCCGCGAGCGAGTAGAAGTCGCAGTAGCTGCACTTGCTGGCGCAGAAGGGGATGTGGATATAGATGCCGAGTCGTGGTCTCATGTGAATCTCCAAACCTGTTTGCCTCCCCCGCCGGGGGAGGCGGCCGGTATCAGAACAGCTCCGCGACCAGGGCGGCGAAGGCGGCCGGGGCCTCGATCTCCGCGCCGGAGAGCATCTCGGCGAGCCTCGCGAGGATCACGGCGAGCTTTTTCGCGCGCTCTTTGTCGCCGCCGTCGAAGGCGGCCTTGAGGGCCTGCACGGCGGCGTGGCCGTCGTTGAGCTCGAGCACGCGGGTGGCGCGCACCGAGCGCATCTCCGGGCTCGGCCCGTGGCGGAAGTATTTCTCCATCTCGAGGGTGATGCCGCCCTCGGTGGTCAGGCAGCAGGGCTGGCTGGCGAGCTTGCGGCTGAATTTGACCTTCGCCACGTCGTCGCCCACGGACTCCTTGACGAAGTCCAGAAACTCCCTGTTCTCGATGTCGCGCTCGTCGGCGGCCTTCTTCTCCTCGTCGGTCTCGAAGCCGAGATCGTCGGTCACGACGTTGCAGAAGCTCTTGCCGTCCTGATCGTGCAGGCACTCGAGCACCATCTCGTCGAGCGGGGTGGTAAGATAGAGGATGGAGTAGCCGCGGCGGCGGACCTCCTCGCACTGGGGGAGGCTGAGCGCGTGCTTGACCGAGTCGGAGCTGGCGTAGTAGATGGCCTTCTGACTCTCGGGCATGGCCTCGACGTACTCCTTGAGCGTCTGCTGCTTGTCCTCCGAGGTATAGAACAGCAGCAGCTCGCGCAGGAAGTCCTTGTAGCGGCCGTACTCGTCGCACACGCCGCACTTGAGGTGTACGCCGTAGTTTTTGTAGAACTCCTCGTACTTCGGCCGGTCCTCGCGCATGAGCTTCTCGAGCTCGCCCTTGATGCGCTTCTCGATGTTCTGGCCCATGATCTTGAGCTGGCGGTCGTGCTGGAGGATCTCGCGCGAAATGTTGAGCGAGAGGTCGGGGGAGTCCACGACGCCCTTGACGAACTCAAAGTAGTCGTGCACGAGCTTGTCGCACTTCTCCATGATCATCACGCCGTTGGAGTAGAGCGTGATGCCGCCCTTGGTCTCGCCGTAGAACTGGCTGCCGTTCTCCTCGCCGGGGACGAAGAGCATGGCCTTGTAGCTGACCGCGCCCTCGGCGTTGATGCGCACGAGCACGCAGGGGTCCTTGACGTCGTGGTGCTTCTCCTTGTACCAGGCGATGCAGTCGTCGTCCGTGACCTCGCTCTTGGCGCGCTGCCAGATCGGGACCATGGAGTTGACGGTCTCCTCCTCCTTGACCATGCGGTAGTCGAATTTGGGGCTGCCGTCGTCGTTGGTCTCGCCGGTCTCGAAGCGCTCGCTGTGCTCGATCTCCATCTTGATCGGCCAGCGCACGTAGTCGGAGTATTTCTTGATCAGGGCCTTGAGCTTCCACACCTCGAGGTAGCTGCCGTAGATCTCGTCGTCGGTGTCGGGCTTGATGTGCATGATGACGTCGGTGCCGACCGCGTCCCGGTCGATCTCCGTGACGGTGTAGCCGTCCGCGCCCGCGCTCTCCCACTTCACGCCCTTCTCCTCACCGTACTTGCGGGTCAGGACCGTGACCTTGTCGGATACCATGAAGGCCGAGTAGAAGCCCACGCCGAACTGGCCGATGATGCTCAGGTCCCCGGCCTGCGCCTGGTCCATCTCCGCCTTGAAGGCGCCGGAGCCGGAGCGCGCGATGACGCCGAGGTTCTTCTCGGCCTCCTCGAGACTCATGCCGATGCCGTTGTCGCGCACGGTGATGGTGCGCGCCTCCTTGTCGGGGATCACGTCGATGCGGAAATCCCCGCGCTCGAGCCCGACCCCCTCGTCCGTCAGCGACAGATAGCAGAGCTTGTCGATGGCGTCGGAGGCGTTGGAGATGATCTCACGCAGGAAGATCTCCTTGTTGGTGTATATGGAATTGATCATCAGATCGAGCAGTCGTTTGGATTCCGCTTTGAACTGCTTCTTGGACATGTTTGTGCCTTCCTTCACTGTTTTTCGCCGCTCGCGGAGCCGCGTCCGCGAGCAGGCGTTGTCGTAAATATGAAGTATACCACAATCTGCGGGAAATTCAACCATTCCGGGAACGCGCGGCGACGAATTTACCGTTTGCTCACAAAAAACGGAAACGGCGGATTGCCGCGTCTTTGACCGAAGTCACAGACGCGGCAATCCGTCAGCTGCGCGAGCCGGCTTACTTGACATGCTTGCCCTGATAGGCGCCGGGTATGCGGCGCGCTGCACCGCCGCGGGAAGCGCGCGGCGCGCTGTCCTTCGCGGCGCCGAGGACGTGGCGGCCGCCCGCGCCCGGGGCCGTGCGGGCCGGAGCGCTGTGCGCGCCTCCCGTCCGGGTGCGGCGCGGCGCGGGCTCCTCGGAGACCTCCTCCGCATCGGCGGTGAGCGGCGCGGGTTCCTCCGGCGCCGTCTCCGCCCGGGTGCGGCGCGTGACCGCCCTGCCGGGTGCGGCCTCCGCGCGGGTGCGGCGCGGCGCGGGGTTTTCAAAGATGGAGCTCCTGCCGGCAGCCGCGGAGGCCTCGTGTTTGCCGGAGCCGGAGTAGGTCTTGACGTCGTCGTCGGGGTCCTCCGGCGCCGCCTCGGCCCTTGCGCGGGACGCACCGCGCCGGGCCGGCGGGGCCGTCCGGGCGGGTCTCGCGGGCTTTGCGGGCCTTCCGCCGCCGAAGGCGGGCAGCGGGATCACGTCACGGATGTCGAAATCGAGGATCGTGGCGCAGACGGGGATGCGCCTGCGGTTGCGCCTGAGGAAGCGGAAGATCAGCTGCGTGATCAGCCAGGCCACCACGCCGGAGAACACGCCGATGATCGCGGCGAAGAGCACGTCGGAGGGGTAATGGGCCATCAGATAGTTGCGGGAGACGCCCATGATGAACACGATCAGCACGGAGGGGAGGATCCACTTTTTGCCGCGCATGAGCGTGATGGCCGTCATGCCCGCGGCACAGGCGGTCACATGCCCCGAGGGGAAGGAGCAGCCGTCCTCGGAGGGCGCGCCGACCGTGAACCACCAGGCGTTGTACTCGGGAACGGCCTCAAAGGGGCGCACACGGCCCACGCTATCCTTCAGGATGATGTTGGTGATCAGCGCGCCGCAGCAGACCGCGCCGAAAATGCATACGCCGAGATCCCGCTTGTCGGCCATGAGCATGAACACCAGCGCCAGCAGGAAGAACACGATGCCCTTCTCGCCGAGGAAGGTGATCACGCGCATCAGCGGCGTCAGCACGGCGCCGGCCTTGTCGCCCAGCACATGCAGGATGTTCAGGAAGAAATGGTCGTAGCCGGCGAAGAAGCGGTCCAGCCACGCGGCGGTTGCGGATGCAGCCATGGAGATCCCTCTTTCTGTAACTTGTTGTTACCAATATACACCCGTCTGTTACAAAATGCAAGTCCTTTTCTGCAGACATTGCGAATTCTCACGGGGCGTGATACACTATGCGCGAAAAGGAGTTGATATGCCTTGAAGCTGAAAAAAAGCCTGCCGCTGCTGCTTTTGGCGCTGGTCCTGGTCTATTGGTTCCTCCCGGGGGAGCGGGTTTCCGCGCCGCAGAGCGCGCCGACGGAGCGCCCGGCCGACGCGCTGAGTCTCGTCACGTCCGCGCCGCAGACCCCGGCCAACGCGCCGACCGCCGGCGACGGCGGGACGGCGGGGGAGACGATCGACGAGCACGGCTCCTACACCTCGAAGGAGGACGTGGCCCTGTATGTGCACACCTACGGCCATCTGCCGGCGAACTTCATCACCAAGAAGGAGGCCGAGGCAGCCGGCTGGGAGGGCGGACCGCTCGACAAGGTGCTGCCGGGCATGTGCATCGGCGGCGACTTCTTCGGCAACTACGAGGGCCAGCTGCCCAAGGCCAAGGGCCGCAAGTGGACCGAGTGCGATCTGAATACGCTGGGGGCCCGCGTCCGCGGACCGGAGCGCCTCATCTTCTCCAACGACGGCCTGATCTATTATACCCCGGATCACTACGAGACTTTCGAGCGGCTGTACGGTTGAGGCGCGTCCCCCCCGGACCCGGGCGTTTCGACAAAATTCGACACGATTTCCAGAGGCTCCCTGTAATAAATAGCAAAACCCGGTTGCACCCTGTCGAATACTCTGATATTATGTCAACAAATATTCTCGGTTGTTCGACAGGATTCTGTTGTCGCAAAGGATGGAGCATGGTAAATTGGATGCGACAAACGGTGGATTCTACTTGTATGAGTACGCATTTCTCCGTAACATGCAACACGGGAGGATAAAATTATGGAAACCAAGATTCGCATTCTCGCAGCGGACCCGAACCGCGAGTTCTGCCGCCAGCTCGGCGAGCTTGCCGCCGCGGAGGGGGATATGGAGCTGGTGGGCACCGCGGGCGACGGGCTCGAGGCCCTGAGCATGGCGGGACAGCTCCGCCCGGATCTGCTGCTTCTGGAGCTGGTGCTGCCGAAGCTGGACGGCTTGGAGGTCCTGCGCCGCCTGCCCGAGACCGGGGCGGACTGCCATGTGATCGTCCTGTCGGGCTTCTTCAACGGGAAGGTGATCGCGGACTGCTCCGTGTGCGGGGCGGACTACTTCATGCCCAAGCCCTGCGACGTGCAGACGCTGCTGTCGCGCATCCGCCAGCTCACCCGCGGCGCCGAGGCCGCGCCGGGCGTCGGCGTGGACTGCCGGGAGCTGTCGGGTGCCTCGCGCTCGGACGCCGACCTCGAGGCCGTGGTGACGGACATCATCCACGAGATCGGCGTGCCCGCGCACATCAAGGGCTATCAGTATCTGCGCGAGGCGATCATCCTGACCATCCGGGACATGGACATGATCAACGCCGTCACGAAGGTGCTCTACCCCGAGGTGGCCAAGCGCTTCAATACCACGCCCTCACGGGTCGAGCGCGCCATCCGCCACGCCATCGAGGTCGCGTGGGACCGCGGCGACGTCGAGACCCTGCAGAAGTTCTTCGGCTACACGGTATCGGGCATCAAGGGCAAGCCCACGAATTCGGAGTTCATCGCCATGATCGCCGACAATCTCTCCCTCAAAAGAAAACACAGCGCCATCCGGTGAAGGCGCTGGGGGACAAGGGATTGCGGGATCGGAGACAGATTCCGAACAAGCGATGAAGAAACGCTTCATCGGCTTGCGGAGGGCCTGAAAAGCGATCAACTTTTTTCTTCAAGCCTATGAACACTCTCGGTTTATTGGGATACGAAATCCTGATAAATTGGGAGTGTTTTTTTATGACGAAACGCAAAAGCCCTCAAGGGTTTTCCATACATTCTTTGCATGGGAACGGAAAACCTTTGGGGGTATTTTCTGAGAGTAGAGGGCTTTGAATGTGTACTTTCAAAACGGAGAGCGGGCCTGGCGTGCGCCGCGCAGCAAGGAAGTCTTCTTCGGCGTCGCCGTTGGCGTTTTTACTAATTGAAGCGATGGTTTTTCAGGCAGTTTTTCCCGTTGTGATTGTTGGTTATGAATGGTAAGATGAATGTGCCACGCAAACTAAATAGATTACAAACACTGGGAATGTGTTTTTGCTTCGGTAAAAACGCACTCTCCACTTTTGCATTCCTAGTGTTTGTAAGAGTTTGCGTGGCAGCAAACGGAGCTCTGCGTTTTTCGTGCGTAGTTCCGTTTGGGGCTGCGCACTTTTTTATTACATAAAACAGGAGGAAAAAGAAATGGCTGCAATTATGTGCGAACTCTGCGGCAGCAACGATGTTGTCAAACAGGGAGAATACTTCGTTTGTCAACATTGTGGAACAAAGTATACCGTGGAAGATGCAAAAAAACTGATCGGGACGGTTAAAATCGACAACTCTGATTTTGTTCAGAAGTATTTGCAGAATGCTCGGCGAGCCAAAGAAAAAGAGGATTGGGATGAGACTGAAAAGTATTACAATATGGTTGAGCAGAACGATCCTGACAACATCGAAGCGATTTTTTATAGTGCCTATGGAAAAGCGAGATCATCTCTAACCTCTAATGATGTTTATAAGAGACAGGCCATTTTCAATGCGTTACAGAAAAGCATCTCTATCCTTGACGATCACTATAAGGTTGATAAAGAAGCTGAGCTAAAACCAATACTGATGCAAATTAGCACTGATATTATTTTGCTCGGATGCTCCAATTTTGTTTATACCCAAAGAACTGACGAATATGGTGGGACGAGTGATAATTCTCAAACGACTTTCAGCTTATTTGCACAAACATCACTTGAGTTTATAAATACAATTGATGAAATTGTAGCGAAATTTCCAGAAAGTCAAAAGGGAAAGCTGGGATACATGTATCAAATGGTAATTGACCAATACAACTATATTGCAAATTGTGGAGTAAAAAACTATGACGTAAAAAGAAGAGCTGCACAGCAGATAGGTGAAGCTCACAAATTTTGGAATCGTTATGATCCCTCGCATGTTGTTCCAAATCCGCAAGAGGCCGTTAATCGAGTCAATGCAGCGCAAGAGGAAGAAAGAAAGAAGAATGCATCTACAACTTGGCAAGTAATAGCAGCTCTTGCTGGGTTTGCCATTCTGGTATTAACCTTGGTAAACATGTGAATCGCGCATGTCATTTTGCGATACATACAATAGTTCCTTTGCTAATCGGATTGATGATTTATCTAATCTATAAACCAAACGCATGGATAACTATTATTTTATCAAAGCTGTCTATTCAATTAAATCATTATCCGATTAATGACGGTTTTACGCGGTTTATCTGCAATTATGGGTGTGATATGCTATGGGCTTATGCAATGGTTCATTTTGTTTCACTTGGAGTGTTTTTTAAGCCAAATGACTGGGAAAAAGTGCTGTTTCAATGCCTGCTTATGGATATAGCTGGCGAATGCATCCAACTGATTCCAGAAATAGGTGGAACATTTGATGTCCTTGACATTGTTTTGGAGATAATAGTTTCGGTTGCTGCTGTCGTTCTGAGCTATTTGAAAGTAATAAAAACTGAAAACATCAGAAGATGACGGGGTCGTTTTCGCTCCTGTCATCTATATCAATTCCGCATGCCCTTCAATGGCTTTCTCTATCCGTTGTGACTCAATGCCGATGTACCGCTGTGTAACTGCTGCACTGCTATGCTGTAGTAATCGCTGGACCAGGGCGATATCATAGCCGTTGTTCGTGTAGATCTCTGTCGCATACCACTTGCGGAAGCTGTGTGTGCTGATTCCCTCATAGCCCAAATAGTCACAGACAAGGGCGAGCTGCTTTTGAACAGCCCTTATTGTGACGGGGAACATCAGGGCGTTTATCATAAAAGAATAATACGAACATCAAAACCTCCTGTTCCTTGCCCGGCGGGTCGCGCGGGGAGCGGGAGGTTTTGCCGCGTTCAAGATTGCGTTTGCCCCCGGGTTGTGATATCATGTCACTCGATCAGCGTCGTCGGCCGAGGCGGCGAAAGGGGGGGAGCGGCTCTGGAAAACAGAACAGAGAAATTCCGCCGGGAGCTCCCGGCCGTCCTGCTGCTCCTGGCCGCGTTCGCCGTCGTGCTCTGGAAGGCGCCCCTCGGCATGGCGATCCCGGACGAGGCGCTGTACCTGACGATCCCCTACCGCCTGCTGCAGGGCGACAAGCTGCTCCTGCACGAGTGGCACGTCACCCAGCTGGCGGGCCTGCTGCTGCTTCTCCCGCTGCGGCTCGTCCTCGCGCTGCGCGGCTCGACGGAGGGCGTCCTGCTCACGTTCCGATACCTCTATGTGCTGTTTCACAGCCTGACCACGCTATACCTCTACCTGCGCCTGCGCCGTCTCTCGCTCTCCGGGGCGCTGTGCGCGGCGCTGCTGTATCTGCTCTACGCGCCGATGAACATCGCGGCCCTGTCCTACAACACGATGGGGATCGGCCTGCTGGCGCTCGTGTTCGTGACCCTCGCCGTCGGCGAAGGGCGCGCGTGGGAGGCGGTGCTCTGCGGGCTGTGCTTCGCGGGGGCCGTGCTCTGCAACCCCTATTTCTTTGTCCTCTACCCCGTCTACGCCGCCGCGGCGCTTGTCCGCGCGCTGCGGGGGCGGGAGGGCGCGCCCTGCCTGCGCGGCCGCTTCGTGCTGCTGCTGACGATCGCGGGCGCGGCGGCGGCGCTGCTGGCCTTCGGGCGCGGCCTTTGGGGCGCGGACCTCCGGCTTCTGCGCGAGACGCTCCCCGCCGTCCTGCACGGGGACACCGCCGAGCACCCGGACCGCGGCCTGCTCAGCGTCCTTTACGGCATGTTCCTGAGCTTCGGCAGGAACCGCCTGTTCCTCCCGACCCTGGGGATCAGCGCCGTCCTGGTCCTCTGCGCGCGCTTCGAAAAAAAACGCGCCGCGCACGCGTGGGCGTATCTGCTGACCGCGGCGCTGCTCTCGCTCGCCTACGGCCTGTGGTTCCGGCTGTACGCCAACGTCAGCCTGAATTTCTACATGTTCCCGATCAACATCCTGGGCTTTTTCGCCTGGCTGATCCCGGAGAAAAAGCGGGGGCGCCTGTTCGCCTTCGTGTTCCTGCCGGGCTTTCTGTGCTGGTTCTGCTCGGCGCTGGCCTCGAACCTCGGCTTCATCAACATCGCCTCGGTGTCGACGCTCAACATGCTCGCCTCCGCCGTGTTCATCTGCGAGGCGGCGGCGGAGCTTTGGCGCACGGACGCCCGGGGGCGCGCGGCGGCGGCCTGCATGCTGCTCGCGGTCGCCGTCCAGCTCGGCCTGCTGACCGAGGGGCGGGTCCGCTTCGTCTATCCGATGACTCCCGCGGCGGCCTGCACGGCGCGCATCGAGCACGGGGCGCTGCGCGGCCTGCGCGCCGAGCCGGGGGACTGCGCCCGTCAGGAGGCCGCCTGGGCGGCGGCGGAGCCGATCCGCGCGGCGGAGGGCGGCTTTGTCGCCTATCTCACGGACGTGCCGGGCCAGTATCTGGACGACGTCAAGCGCTGCGGCGCGTATTCCGCGTGGTTCCCCGCGAGCTCCGCGGCGGACAATCTGCCGCGGCTGCTGGAATTCTGGGAGCTCTTTCCCGAGCGCGTTCCGGCCCGTATCGCGGTCGGGACGGAGAACGCGGAGGCGGCGGAGCTGCTGCTGCGGGCGCTGGAAGCGCGCGGCTGGCGGGAATACGGCTCCGGCGGCGGCCTTGTGCTGCTCCGGGCGGAGGAAACGGAGGGCATGCCATGAGATTCGAGACCCTGTTCCGATACCGGAAGCAGTGCATGACCGCGGCCATCGTCCTGATCCTGCTCAACCACATGAAGGCCGCCTGGCCGGAGAGCCCGGCGAAGATCGCCGCCTCCTTCTTCTACGGCGGCGTGGACCTGTTCTTCTTCCTCTCGGGCGTCGGCTGCTTCTTCTCCTGGCGGCGCGACCGCGACCCGGCGGCCTTTCTGCGCCGCCGCGCCCTGCGCATCCTGCCGAGCTATCTGCCGCTCATCCTGGTCTGGCTCGCACTGCAGGCCGCGGAAGGGGGGATCGCGCCGAACGCGGCGCTGGCTAATCTCCTCGGCGTGCACGGCTTCATGAAGCTCGAACCGTCCTTCAACTGGTATGTCTCCGGCATGTGGCTGAGCTATCTGCTCACACCGTGGCTGGCCGCGCTGGCGGAGCGCTGCGATACGAAGCCGCGCATGGCGGCGGGGCTCGCGGGGCTCCTGATGCTGAGCGCCGCGTTCTGGTACGACTATGAGCTGGTCATCATGCTGACGCGCCTGCCGGTCTTCTTCGCGGGGATGCTCTTCGCCGCGGAGAGCGAGCGCCGGGACGCGCTGACGCGCACGGAGACCGCGCTGCTGCTCGCGCTGGTCCCGGTCGGCGCGCTGCTGCTGTGGGAGTTCGCCAAATACCTGCCGGACCGGCTCTGGGATCTGGGCCTGCACTGGTATCCCTTCCTGCTGATCGCGCCGGGAGCCTGCCTCGCCGTCGCGGGCACGGCCTCCGCGCTCGCGCGCTGCCGCGCCGGACGGGCGCTCAACCGGGCGGCGGGCTTCATCGGCGGCTATACCTTTGAGATCTACCTGACGCATCTGTGTCTGCCGCGTCTGCCCGCGCCGCTCTTCCTGCTGAGTACCGCGCTGTGCACGGCGCTGCTGGCCGCCGTGTCGAAGCTGCTGCGCCGCGGGCTCGAGAAGCGGCGGACGGCGGGGGCCGCGCTGTGAGCCGGCGCGCAGGGCGGCTGCCCGTGAAAAAGACGCTCGCGCCCGTTTTGCTGTTCGTCCTCGCGCTGACGCTGTGCGCCTGCGCGGCGGCCGCGGAGACCTCCGCCCCGACGCCCGCAGCCTCCGTGCCGAGGCCTACCCGGCCGCCGATCCTCCTGCAGGGCCCGGAGGCGGCGCCCGCGCCCGCCGTACCGAAGCCGGCCGCGACTCCGGCGGGGAGCCGCTACCTCCCGCCTACGCCGTCTCCGGTGCCGCTCAACCCGCTGGGGCAGGAGATCGCCGACTACGCGCTGGAATTCCTCGGCTGTGAGTACCGCTACGGCGGGAAGAGCCCGGAGACCGGCTTCGACTGCTCGGGCCTGGTCTGGTATGTGTACGGCCACTTCGGCATCCCGCTCAACCGGACGGCGGCCGATCAGGCGAAAAACGGCGTGCCCGTCCCGGCCGAAGAGATCGCCCCGGGCGACATCATCCTCTTCTACCGCGGCGGCTGGATCGGCCACGCGGGCATCTGCCTGGGCGACGGACAGTACATCCACGCGATGGACGTGGGCATCGGGGTGGTCGTCTCCCTGATGGACGAGATCCGCACGAAATACGAGATCCGCCGCGTGTTCGCGGACGAGGGACAGGAGTAGACAGCATGGACATACGCCTCATCAGCTTCGATCTGGACGGGACCTTCCTCGACGACGGCAAGGGCATCCCGCCCGCAAATCTGCGCGCGCTCGAGCGGGCGGCGGAAAAGGGCGTCTGGATCGTCCCGGCGACGGGGCGTATCGTGGCCGGGCTGCCCGACCCTCTGCGCACCCTGCCCTTCATGCGCTACTACATCACCGCCAACGGCTCCTACGTCTACGACGCACGCGAGGACCGGGCCGTGGCGCGCGCGGAGATCCCGCTTTCACGCGCGCTGGAATTCTACTGCCACGCCGACGGGCTGAATGTGCTCTACGACTGCTATCAGGACAACTGGGGCTATATGACCGAGCGGATGTACCGCGAGGCCCTGCGCGTCATCCCGAACGCCGGGGTGCGGGAGCTGATCCTGCGCCTGCGCACGCCGGTGCCCGAGCTCAAGGCCTATCTGGCCGACAAGGGGGAAGACCTCCAGAAGCTCCAGCTCTTCTTCACGGACATGGAGCTGCGCGCCCGCCAGCTGAAGGAGCTGCCGGAGCGCTTCCCGGATCTCGCGTTCTCGACCTCCATGCCCTTCAACATCGAGATCAACGCCCGCACGGCCACCAAGGGCAACGCCCTTGAGGCGCTGTGCTGCCATCTCGGCCTGGACCCGGCACAGACGATCGCGTTCGGCGACGGGACGAACGACTCCGACATGCTGCGCGCTGCGGGCGTGGGTGTGGCCATGGCCAACGCCGACGAGGCCGTGAAGGCCGCGGCGGATCACGTCACCGGCAGCAATAACGACGCGGGCTTCGCCGAAGCGGTGGAGAAATTCGTGCTGAGCTGAATATGCAAAGAGAATAAAAAAGCGCGGCGCCGTGAAACGAATGGGTTTCACGGCGCCGCGTTTTCGGCGTTCGGGTTATTCGTCCAGATACCGGCAGGCGGCAAGGGCGGCGACGGCGCCATCGGCCGCGGCGGTGGTGAGCTGGCGCACGCCCTTGGCGCGGCAGTCGCCCGCGACAAAGACGCCCGGAGTCGCGGTGAGGCAGTCCTCGCCCGCGGCGGCGTAGCCCGCGCGGTCGAGCTCCATCAGGCCGGAGAAGATCCCGTTGTCCGGGGCGTGGCCGATCGCCACGAAGAGCCCGGCGACCGACAGCTCGCGCCGCCGGCCGTCCTGCTCGACGGCGACGCCGGTGAGCTCGCCTTCTCCCAGCAGCTCTGTGATCGAAGCGCGGAGCACAAACTCCACGTTTTCACGCTTTTCGAGCGCCTCGACCAGCTTCCGCTCGCCGCGGAAGGAATCGCGCCGGTGGATCAGGTAGACCCTGCGGCACTTCTCGCTCAGCAGCAGTGCGTCCTGCAGGGCGCTGTTGCCGCCGCCGTTGACGGCTACGTCCTTGCCCGCGTAGAAGGCCCCGTCGCACACGGCGCAGAAGCACACGCCGCTGCCGACCAGCTCCTCCTCGCGTTCAAGGCCGAGCATCCGGGGCTTCGCGCCGACCGCGGCGATGAGCGCGCGGCCCTCAAAGACCGCGCCGGAGTCGCAGGCGACGGTCTTGATCCCGTCGGGCCGGACCGAAACCGAGGTGACCTCGTCCAGCTCGACCTCCGCGCCCTGCTCCATGGCCTGCTCGAGCAGCCTGTCGCCGAGCTCCGAGCCGCTGACGGACACGAAGCCGGGGAAGTTTTCGACCTTCGGGCTCCAGGTGATCTGGCCGCCGAAGGCGTTCTTCTCGATCACGAGCACGGATTTGCCCGCGCGGCGGGCGTAGGTGGCGGCGGTCAGGCCCGCGGGCCCTCCGCCGACGATGAGGATATCGTAAAGCATGATGATTCTCCCAATCCACACAAAATATATTTGCCGCAAAAGGCCGACGGATTGCCGCACCGGTGTGCGCACCGGTTCGCAATGACGGAGGGCCTTTTGCGGCAAAGGCGAGCGGATCGCGCCGCCCAAAGCACGTCATTGCGAGCCAGCGCCGCAGCGTTGGCGCGGCAATCCGTTTCTTTTCTCTTACTGTCTCTTGTTCAGGAAGCCCTTGATCGCGCCGGCGCCGGCGAGCTTGGTGCCGTCCGGCAGGACCAGCGTGGGCGCCTGCTTGACGCCGAGCTTTTCGGCCAGCTCCGCGTTCTCGTCGGCCATGAGCTTGTCGTAGGCGAAGCCCGCCTTGTCGAGATAGGAGCAGGCGATGCGGCAGTTGGGGCAGGTCGGGGTGGCGAAGAGGATGGCCCGGCCGCTCTCCGCCGTGCCGACGGCGACGGCCTGCGTCTCGGGCAGAGTGTCGTGCTTTCCGGGCATCGGCAGCTTCTCGCCCTCCTTCAGCGGGCCCTCATGGCGCAGCGTGGAGCGGTCGATGACGTACTCCCTGCGCTCCTTGTACTCCTGGGTCTTGCCCTCGTTCCAGTTCTGCACCGGGCGGTAGTAGCCGGTGATGCGGCTGTAGACCTCGGCGGTCTCGCCGCAGGCGGGGCAGGTGAACTGCTCGCCGGTCAGGTAGCCGTGGTTCTTGCAGACGGAGTAGGTCGGGCTGAGCGTGTAGTAGGGCAGCTTGTAGTTCTCGGCGATCTTGCGCACGAGGTTCGCGGCGGCCTGCCAGCTCGGCAGCTTCTCGCCCAGGAAGGCGTGGAAGACGGTGCCGGAGGTGTAGCGGGTCTGCAGATCGTCCTGGATGTCCAGCGCCTCGAAGATGTCCTCGGTATAGCCCACGGGCAGGTGGGAGGAGTTGGTGTAGTACGGGGTGCCGCCGGGCTCGGCCGCGGTGATGATGTCGGGGAAGGCCTCGACGTCGTGCTTGGCCAGACGGTAGGAGGTGGACTCGGCCGGGGTGGCCTCGAGGTTGTAGAGGTCGCCGTACTGCTCCTGGTAGTCGCTCAGGCGCTCGCGCATGTGGTCGAGGACCTGCTTGGTGAACTCCTGGCACCTGGGATCGGTCATGTCGCAGCGCAGCCACTTGGCGTTGAGGCCCGCCTCGTTCATGCCGACGAGGCCGATGGTGGAGAAGTGGTTCTCAAAGGTGCCGAGGTAGTGCCTGGTGTAGGGGTACAGGCCCTCGTTGAGGAGCTTCGTGATGACGGTGCGCTTGACCTTCAGCGAGCGCGCGGCCAGATCCATGAGCTTGTCGAGGCGCTTGTAGAAGTCGGCCTCGTCGCTCGCGAGGTAGGCAAGCCTCGGCATGTTCAGCGTCACGACGCCGATCGAGCCGGTGGACTCGCCCGAGCCGAAGAAGCCGCCGGACTTCTTGCGCAGCTCCCGGAGGTCGAGGCGCAGACGGCAGCACATCGAGCGCACGTCGCTGGGCTCCATGTCGGAGTTGATGTAGTTCGAGAAATAGGGCGTGCCGTACTTGGCGGTCATCTCGAACAGCAGGCGGTTGTTCTCAGTGTCGGACCAGTCGAAGTCGCGGGTGATGGAGTAGGTCGGAATCGGGTACTGGAAGCCGCGGCCGTTGGCGTCGCCCTCGATCATGATGTCGATGAAGGCCTTGTTGACCATGTCCATCTCTTTTTTGCAGTCGCCGTAGGTGAAGTCCATCTCCTTGCCGCCGACGATCGCGGGCAGGTCCTTGAGGTCCGCCGGGACGGTCCAGTCGAGCGTGATGTTGGAGAAGGGCGCCTGCGTGCCCCAGCGCGACGGGGTGTTCACGCCGAAGACGAAGGACTGCACGCACTGCTTGACTTCCTTGTAGCTGAGGTTGTCGACCTTGACGAAGGGAGCCAGGTAGGTGTCGAAGGAGGAGAAGGCCTGGGCGCCGGCCCACTCGTTCTGCATGATGCCGAGGAAGTTGACCATCTGGTTGCAGAGGGTGGACAGGTGGCTTGCCGGCGAAGAGGTGATCTTGCCGGGGATGCCGAGGCCCTGCTGGATCAGCTGCTTGAGGCTCCAGCCGGCGCAGTAGCCGGTGAGCATCGACAGGTCGTGCAGGTGGATGTCGCAGTTGCGGTGGGCGTTGGCGATCTCCTGGTCATAGACCTCGCTGAGCCAGTAGTTGGCGGTGATCGCGCCGGAATTGGAGAGGATCAGGCCGCCGACCGAATAGGTGACGGTGGAGTTCTCCTTGACGCGCCAGTCCTCGATCTTGAGGTACTTGTCCACGGTCTCCTTGTAGTTGAGATAGGAGCTCTTGGTGCTCCTGAGCTTCTCGCGCTGCTTGCGGTAGAGGATGTAGGCCTTGGCCACCGCGTCGTAGCCGCCGCGGGAGAGCACGCTCTCCACGCTGTCCTGGATGTCCTCGACCGCGACCTTGCCGTCCTTGATCTTCGGCAGGAAATCCGCCGACACGCGCAGGGCCAGAAAGCCGAGGATGCTCTCGTTATACTCGGTCCCGGTGGCGTCGAACGCCTTCTGGATGGCGTCCGCGATCTTCTGCAGATCGAATTCGACGACCTTGCCGTCCCGCTTTACTACCTGATACATATCTCTTACCCCCATCTATCTCTCATTCTGGTAAAGTTCGTTGTTATTCCACGCCCCGCACCTGCACCGTCGGCACGATCGGCCGCACGGCGTCGGCGAGCGCGTGCATCTCCTCCGCGGAGAAGGCGCCGAGTCCCTCGGGCGTCAGCACATGGCCGGAGTCCCGGTACTGCTGCAAATAATATTCCCTCGCGCCCTCGATCCAGCGGGCGGCGCCGACGAGGCTCTCCGCCGTGTGCAGGCCCCGGACGACCGTGGTGCGAAATTCATACTCCACCTCGCCCGCGAGCAGGAAGTCCTTCGAGCGCTCGATGGGCCTCAGGTCGAGGTCCCGAACGCCCGCGGTCTTCGCGTAGAGCGCCGGCGCGTTCTTGACGTCCATCGCCACGCGGTCGACGAGTCCGGCGCGCACGATTTCGACCAGCCGGTCGGGAAAGCTGCCGTTGGTGTCCAGCTTGATCTTGTAGCCGAGCGCGCGGACTTTCTCCAGAAAGGCGGGCATGTCCGCGTGCAGCAGCGGCTCGCCCCCGGTGATCGCCACGCCGTCGAGGACCCCGACGCGCTTTTTCAGAAACGAGAGGACCTGCTCCTCCTCATTCT
Source organism: Eubacteriales bacterium (assembly GCA_030531585.1). Classification (GTDB taxonomy): domain Bacteria; phylum Bacillota; class Clostridia; order Oscillospirales; family Oscillospiraceae; genus Limivicinus. Next base: position 40,379 of record JAUNNC010000006.1, read on the forward strand.
CCCGGCTCAGCTCTTCGGGCCGCACCAGAGCCGCGTTGTGGCAGAAGGGGCAGCGGAAATTGCAGCCGCCGGTGAACACCGTGCAGGCCACGGTCCCCGGGTAATCGAGCAGGGTCAGCTTTTGCAGACCGGAGATCAGCAACGTTATGTCACCTCGTTTCAATGTCCACGCTATCATAGCGCCGGGCACCCGGATTGTCAACTTCAAAACTGTAACAAAACACAAGATATAGATTCATCATTTGTTACTTAGCCCATTTTCACACAAAATATAGTGTCAGCCCGGGCGTCGGCCCGGGCTGGCTTTCCCGCATATAGTACCCGATTTTCCCGTGCTTTTCAAGGGCCTGCGCACCCTGAACGCATTTCTTGTGACAAGTGCCGATTTTCTCCGAAGAATTGCGGAGCGTTTTCTACGTTCTGACAAGGGCCTGCACAGGCAACACGAATGCCAGAAATTACCTCTGCTTATCCCTCCGCGTACTGGCGCAGGATCAGCTCCCGGTGGAGCAGCTTCATGGCCTCGAGCGCCCGGGCGGGATCGAGCGTAAGGCGGACGGCGTTTTCGGAGAGCGCCCCGCTCTCGGTGCGGATCCCCGCCCCGGCGAGCAGGAGCGTGCTGTCGGCGAGGGCCGCGGCGTCCGCCCCCGCGCCCGCGAGCGTCAGCCGCCCCTCCTCCGGCCTGCCGGTGATCCCGGCAAAACGGGGACGCGCCTCGTCGGACAGGCGGCGCACGACGCTCCCCGGGCCCTCGTCAAAGGACGAGAGCAGCCGCAGCGGGACGTGGTTGGCCATCGCCAGCTCCACGGAGCGCGGGTGCAGCACCTGCGCCCCGGCGCGGGCGAGGGCCAGCATATCCCGGCTGTCCACGGCGTCGAGGCGGCGCGCCTCGGGGATCAGACGGGGGTCGGCGGTATAGACGCCGTCGACGTCGGTGTAGATCTCGCACAGCTCCGCCTCCAGCGCGGCGGCCAGCGCCACCGCCGTGGTGTCCGAGCCGCCGCGGCCGAGACTCGTAATGTCGCCCGCGGCGCACACGCCCTGAAAGCCCGTGACCACGGGGATGCGCCCGCGGCTGAGCTCGGCGCGGATGCGGTCGGGCGCGATGAAGCGGATCTCGCTGCTGCCGTAGTTGCGGTCGGTGAGGATGCCGGCCTGCCAGCCGGTGAGCGACACGGCCTCGAGCCCCAGCTCCCGCATGGCCATGACGAGCAGGGCGGCGGCCTGCTGCTCGCCGGTGGTCACGAGCGCGTCGAGCTCCCGCATGGGCGGGTCGGGCAGCAGCTCATGCGCGCGTTCGGAGAGGCCGTCGGTGGTGTCGCCCATGGCGGATACGACGACGACCAGCTCGGCGGCGCGACGGCGCCCGAGACAGAGCGCGGCCACATGGCGCAGCCGCGCCGCGTCGGCCAGCGAGCTGCCGCCGAATTTTTGCACGATCAACATATATACTCCTCCGCGGTGCGGCGAAACGGCCGCGCCGCGTCAAAATCCGGTTGCGGAGCGCAGAGCGCTCCGCTCGTTCCATTATATACGGGCGCGCGGGGCCGGGTGCGGCTCCCGCCGGTATAGCGGGAGCGAAATGCGGCAACACTACAGTATCAACAAGTACGGGAGGTGCGCGCATGCAGGACAGAGTGGCGCGGGGGCTGCTGGTGCTGCTCGAGGCGGCGGCGGTCGTGGGCGCCGTCTGGCTCTCGCTGCGCTTTCTGCTGCCCTGGACGGCGCCCTTTCTGGCGGCCTGGGCGCTGGCCGCCCTGCTCGAACCGCCGGTGCGCTTTCTGGTGCGCCGCCGCTGGCGGCGGAGCGCGGCCTCCGCCCTGTGCTGCCTGACGGCGCTCGCCCTGCTGGGCTGGGGCTTGGCCGCGCTGCTCAACCGCGGCCTCGGCGCGGCGACGGACTTTGTGCGGGAGCTGCCGGAGCTCGTGCAGGCCATCGCCGCGCGCATCGCGGCGCTGGAGACGCAGCTTGAGACCCGCCTGCTCGCGGCGGGCGACGGCAGCGCCTTCTTCTTCGAGCAGGGCCTGCGCACGCTCTCGGCCGCGCTCTCGGCCCTGCCCGCGCAGGTCTCGCGCGAGGCCCTGGGGCTTCTGAGCCGGGCCGCCCAGGCCAGCCCCGACATCCTGCTCTTCCTTGTGACGGCGGCCATCGGCAGCTACTTCCTCTCGGCCTCGTTTCCGAAGGTCCGCGCCTTTCTGCTGGCGCAGCTGCCGGACGGGCTGCGGCAGCGGCTGGAGGAGCTGGGGGCGGATCTGAAGAACGGCTTCGGCGGCGTGCTGCGCGCCCAGCTCATCCTGATGGTCATGACTTTTTTCGAGCTTTTGATCGCCCTGCTGCTGCTGCGCGTGCGCGGCGCGGCGGGGATCGCGGCGCTGACGGCGCTTGTCGACGCGCTGCCGGTGTTCGGCACGGGGATCGTGCTGCTGCCCTGGGCGCTGGTCTGCCTTCTGCTGGGGGATGCGCGGCGGGGACTGGGCCTGCTGCTCGCCTGGGGCGTGACCTGTCTGGTGCGCAGCTGCGCGCAGGCCAAGCTCCTGGGCGACCAGATCGGTCTGGACCCGCTGGCCTCGCTGCTGAGCGTCTACATCGGCTGGCGGGTCTGCGGCGTCTGGGGGATGCTGCTGTTCCCGATTTTGCTGATGAGCCTCATCCAGCTCAACGCCCGCGGCGTCGTGCACCTGTGGAGGCAGACGGAGGACTGAAAACAATCGGTACGATCGCGGGAGAAGAGTATTTACAACCGGGAGGGTATAGTATAAAATAATAAAAAACCCGGAAACGACACCCATGGAAATATGAGGAAAAGGAGAGACGATCATGAAGAAAACACTTGCCCTGCTGCTTGTCCTGTGCGTGATCCTGTCGCTGTGCGCCTGTGCCTCCGGCGGCAATACCGCGCCCGCGGAGAAGCCG
>JAUNNC010000249.1 GCA_030531585.1 Eubacteriales bacterium
GTTCACAAGGGACTCCTGCAAATTCTTGGGCAGCTCGACGAAGTGGCTGGGCTCCATGGAATAGGTGGCCCTGCCCTGAGTCTTGCTGCGCAGATCCGTGGCGTAGCCGAACATGGTCGACAGCGGGACGCTGCACTCGATCACGGCAGCGCCGCCGCGGACCTCGGAGCCGAGGATCTGCCCGCGTCTTGCGTTGATGTCGCCCATCACGTCGCCCATATATTCCTCAGGCGCGGTGACGACGACCTTCATGATCGGCTCCAGGAGCGTGGGTCCCGCCTTCTGGCTGGCCTCCTTGAAGGCCATGCTGCCGCAGATCTTGAAGGCCAGCTCGGACGAGTCGACCTCGTGGAACGAACCGTCAAGCAGCGTTGCCTTCACATCCACGACCTGATAGCCGGCCAGAACACCAGAGAGCATGGCGCCCTGGATGCCCTGATCGACACAGGGGATGAACTCCTTGGGGATCGCGCCGCCCGTGACCTTGTTGACGAACTCGTAGCCCTTGCCGGGCTCGTTGGGTTCGACCATCAGCTTCACGTGGGCAAACTGACCCTTGCCGCCGGTCTGGCGTGCGTAGCGGGTGTCGACGGTGACGGCCTTCGTGATGGTCTCCTTGTAGGAAACCTGCGGCTTGCCGACGTTTGCCTCCACCTTGAACTCACGCAGAAGCCTGTCCACGATGATCTCCAGATGCAGCTCGCCCATGCCGGCGATGATGGTCTGACCCGTCTCCTGATCCGTATAGGTCTTGAAGGTCGGGTCCTCCTCCGCCAGCTTCTGCAGAGCGATCGCCATCTTTTCCTGGCCGGCCTTGGTCTTGGGCTCGATGGCCACACGGATGACGGGATCGGGGAACTCCATGGACTCCAGTACAATGGGGGCCTTTTCATCACAGAGGGTGTCGCCGGTGGTGGTGTTTTTGAGGCCGACCGCCGCGGCGATGTCGCCGGTGTAGATCTGCTGGAGATCTTCTCTGTGATTGGCGTGCATCAGCAGGATGCGTCCGAGGCGTTCGCGCACGCCCTTGGTGGTGTTCATGACGGTCTTTCCGGTCTCGAGCGTTCCGGAGTAGACCCGGAAGAAGCTGAGCTTGCCCACGTAGGGGTCGGTCATGATCTTGAAGGCGAGCGCGGCGAAGGGGCCGTTGTCATCGGGATGACGCTGTTCCTTCTCCTCGGTCTTGGGATTGACGCCTTCGATGGCCGGGATATCCAGCGGCGAGGGCATATAATCCACGATCGCGTCCAGCAGCTTCTGAACGCCTTTGTTTTTGTAGGAAGTGCCGCATGTGACGGGGACCATTTCCACCGCGCACGTGGCCCTCCGGATGGCTGCGCGGACCTTGTCCGCGGGGACGTCTTCGCCGTTGAGATATGCTTCCATGATCTCTTCGTCGAAGTCGGAGACTGCCTCCAGCAGCTTATCGTGATACTCGTCGGCGAGCTCCTGCAGATCGGCCGGGATGGGCTCGGTGCGCATGTCTTTGCCGAGGTCGTCGTAATAAACTCTGGCGTTCATATCCACCAGGTCGATAATAC
>JAUNNC010000109.1 GCA_030531585.1 Eubacteriales bacterium
CTCCGGCTACGCCTCCGCTCGAGATGACAAACAACCGGGTTTGTCTACACATTGAGGGCGTTTCAAAGAAACGCCCTCCGAGGTGAAATAAAAAGGCGCGGCCCGGAGACCGGACCGCAGAGACAGGGTTGTGGGATAAAGATATGAGCCGCGGCCTTCGTTCCGAAGGCCAATTGGATAAGCTGTGCCTAAAAGATAGCACAGACACAGTGCCTTGTAAAGAGCGAGGAAGGTCGCAAAAGGACAAGTTTTGCCGAACGCAAAAAAGTTTTTCATACGGCGGATAATCCGGGACGGACGGGGCACAATAGCAGGGAAATCGATTGGAGAGGAGCAAGGCAACATGCTTATGGATCGCATTGCGCTGGTGCTGACGATCATCGGCGGCATCAACTGGGGCAGCGTCGGCCTGTTTCGTTTTGACCTGGTGGCGTGGCTCTTCGGCGGCCAGACCGCGACCGTCAGCCGCGTCGTCTACACGCTGGTGGGCCTGTCGGCCCTGTGGTGCGTGAGTCTGCTGTTCCGCAGCGACGCCATCACCGACGAGGAGATGTAAGGAGACAGGAGCTGCGATGTCCGGGCGGACCTTGCGGCTCCCTTTTCCTTACAGCCCCGGCCGATCGCCGTCAGGGATACCTGCCGGGAGATCATGTGCGGCGTATGTTTCAGTCACACCGCGAAGAAAAGCCCTTGAGATCGCAGTGATCTCAAGGGTTTTGGCGCGCGGGGCGGAACCGGAAGACCCGCCCCGAAAGTCAGGTCTGTTCTCTTCCTCCGTGCTCGTCCTCCGCAGCTTCCCCATAACAGCATTTGACCCTCCGGGTGACCAGTCCGGAGGGTCTTAGCAAGAGAGATCGTTCGGCCGTCTTTGTGTCGGAGAGGTGAAGAGACACGCGGATTGAGGGAAATCCGGACAGCCGTTCAAGCATCTGATCTGAGTAGAGGATACCAGAAAGCGTGAATCTGCGGAAGCCCCCCGGGGGGATCGCTTTTTCAAGACCGGGCCGTGATTTGCCATCCCCGGGGAGGGGTTTATTCAGCAGCTTCCACAAAAAAGGAGGCAGATTTTCGCTTGTTGAGCGTTCCCCTCGGCAAACAGCGGGGGAATTTTTGTGAAAAGTGTCAAAAGGCCTCCCCAAAAGCGGGTGGGGGGATACGCGCTTCAAAAAAACCGATCCCCCCACCCGGGTTGCGGCAGGCACAGGCAAAGAATAAAATCAAACCATACAGGAGGCGTCGCCCGTCACAGCCTGTGCGGCCGGGGAACGCTCTCCTGCAATCATACATATACAACTTTGGGAGGAAAGAACAATGGCATGTTTCTTGGTTACCGCCGCTGAGGCTGTCGTGGTCACGGTGGCTGCGAAGGTCGCGAAGAACAGGGAAATGAGCGCGGAGTCCGTCAAGCTCGCGAAGAACGCCGAGCGCGAAACCGGGCATGAGAACAGGCTCCCCTGGAGCAAGAAGCTCATGATCCTGGCGTCTCTGCTGTGGGGCGGCGCGTTCCTGCTCTGCTACGAGCATATCTGGCACGGGGAGGTGGTCCCCTTCTTCCCGTTCCTGACCGCGATGAACGACCCCGGGGACACGGCGGAGATGCTCCACGAGATGGGCACCGTCGGCGTGACCATGGCGGTGATCGTCACGGTCGTCTGGGCGCTCATGATGCTTGCCGCGGACAAAATCATGGCCCGCCCCGATCCCGAGCCGGTCAAGACCGCCGCGTAAGGAGGGGAGACCATGACGCTTTTGATCTGTGTGTTCGCCGCGATCATTTTTACGATCAAGTGGTATCAGCGCAAGGATGACAGCATGCTGCTGGGCGTGCCCTGCGTGTGCTTCTGGGGCGCCTCCCTCATGTGGCTGGGCGACGCGATCTTCGGCTATGCCGAGGACGGCGCGGCCTTCTTTGAGCCGGAAGCCGCCGAGATGCTCAACGATGCCTTCCTCGGCCTGTCCGTCGTGGCGCTGGGCATGATCTTCTGGCTTGTGATCCTGCTGATCAAGGACCCCAGGGGCGTCGTCAAGGCCAGCCTGAGGAAGAAAGCGGAGGAAAAGTAAATACCTTTAAACAGAAAGAGCAGCGGCCCGATCAAGGCCGCTGCTCTTTTCATGTCCGGTCTTATTTGTTGATGTCGAGGTCGACGGTGACCTCGTAGTAGTCGCAGGCGTGGGCGGTCCAGTTGGACACGTAGCTGCGGGAGATCATGCTCATCTCGAGGAAGGAGCAGAAGACGTAGCCGTTGTCGTCCAGGATGGTCTGCTGCAGCTCAATGGCGAGCTCGGCGCGCTTGGCGGTGTCGAACTCGGTGGAGAGCTCATGGAGCAGATCGTTCACGTGCTCGTTCTCATAGGCGCCGAAGTTGTAGCTCATGCCGGGCACGCAGCTGGTGGTGAAGAAGTACTGCGGGTCGCCGGAGGGAGCGGTCACGAGGGCGGAGGCGTAGACGTCAAAGTCCATGGTGGCCAGGAACTCGCGGCGGTTGGCGGTGCAGTTGATGTCCACGTCAATGCCGATGTCCTTCAGAGAGGCCTGGGCGGACTCAGCCAGCAGGGGCAGCTCGGCGCGGCTGGGATAGGTCAGCCAGCGGATCGCGAGCTTCTGACCGTCCTTCTCGCGGATGCCGTCGCCGTCCGTGTCGACCCAGCCGGCGGCCTCCAGAACGGCCTTGGCGCCCTCGGGATCATAGCCCAGGGTGTTCAGGTGCTCGCTGCCGAAGGTGCTGAAGCCCTCGGGGAAGGGACCGTAGCCCGGCACGCCGTGGCCGTCCAGCAGGGCGATGACGAAGCCCTCGCGGTCAATGCCCATGACGATGGCCTGACGCACGGCGGGATCCTGGATGATCTCGCTCTGCATGTTCATGCAGCCGAAGAAGGCGCGGGAGGTCTGGATGCTGGAGAACTGGAAGTTGGGATTCTCAAACTTGGAGTAGGCGTCGTAGGCCACGCCGTAGGCCGCGTCAACCTCGCCGCCCTCCAGGGCCAGAGCCAGGGTGTTGCGGTCGGAAATGGTGCGGATGGTCAGCTCGTCCAGTTTGGGGGTGCCGTCCCAGTAGTACTCGTTGGGAACCAGGGTGATGTGATCGTCCATCAGCATGTCAACGGCCTTGTAGGGGCCGGTGCCGACGGAGATGCCGGTCTCGAAGTCAGAGGCGTCCACGTCGATGATGCAGGCGTAGGGGTCGCCCAGGTAGTTCATCAGGGCGGGGTTCGGCTCAGAGGTGACGATGGTCAGGACCTGGCCGTCGGCCTCCATGCTGACGATCTTGGTGTCGCCGGGGGCGCGGTCGTGGTTTTCGAGCAGATGCTCAAAGCACTGCTTGACAGCCTCGGCGTCCATGTCGCGGCCGGAAGAGAACTTGATGCCGTCACGCAGGGTGATGGTCCAGGTGTTGTTGCCGTCGTTCGTCCACTCGGTGGCGAGCCAGGGCTCCAGCTCCATGTTGTCGGTGTAGTGCACCAGGGTCTCGCCCACGCCGTAGCGGATGCAGGGCCAGCCGTTGTAGGTGCGGTGCGGGTCGATGGTCTCTTCCCAGTTTTCCGCGTTGAAGGTCGTGTCGCCGATGATCATGGTCTTCTTCGCGGCGGGCGCGCTGCCGGAAGCGCTGCCGTAAGCGGCGGGCGCGCTGTCGGAAGAAGAGGCGGCGGGCTGGGAGGCGCTGCTGCCGCCGCAGCCGGCCAGCAGGCCGAGCGCCAGCACCAGCGCAAGGAGGATGGCAAGCGTTCTTTTCATTGCATTCTTGTCCTTTCTTGTTTTTGAGGGAACATATTGTGAAATCAGGTTTCCTGACGTTTCACCTTACTTATAGGCTGCGATGGTAAAGATCGGGGTGGGGTTGAAGAATTCGTCAATCTCGGCGTAGATGCGCTTGTAGACGCCCATGTCCACCAACACGCGCTCGAAGCCGGCCTCGACCAGAAGCTGCACGTCCCACTGGGGCCGCGGCTGATGATAGGCGCCGACCTCCATCGTGATGGCGTCGTTCTCGGCCTGCATGTATTCCGGCACCAGCTTGTGCGCGTGATTTTCCGGCAGCTCGTGCTCCTCCTCGTCCTCGAGCGCGGCGCTGTAGTCCGCGTCGAAGTTGAGCAGGATGCCGCCCGGCTTCAAAAGCCGGTACCACTCCCGGTAGGCCTTGGCGATGTGCGGCAGCGTCCAGGTGAGGTTGCGCGTCACGAGCACGTCGAAGCTCTCCGGCTCGAATTCCGGGTTCTCCGCGTCCATGAGCCGGAAGCGCACGTCCAGCCCCAGCACGGCCGCCATGTGCTCGGCGTGGTCGATCATCTCCGGCGTCAGGTCGATGCCGGTCGCCTCATGGCCCTCGGCCGCCAGAATCCAGGCAAAGACGCCGGAGCCCGTGCCGATGTCCAGCACGCGCAGGGTCTTCCCCTGCGGCAGATAGCGGTGAAATTCCTTAAGCCACCTCTCCCGCTTCTCGCTGTCGTACTCACGCAGACGCTGCTTCTCGAAGCCCTCCGCCCGGTGAGACCAGTAATGGGTCACGCGATGCTTGATCTGTTCCATTCGTTTTACCTCTCAGCTTGCTATTTTGCCCTGTGTTCCCTCAAACACAAGGAATGCTTACAAAACACTCTTGATCAGACGCTTCGTATATGCGTCCTTCGGATTGCGGATGATCTCGTCCGGGACTCCCTGCTCCACGATCTTCCCTTTGTACAGCACCAGCACCCGGCTGCAGAACTGCTGCACCAGCGCGATGTCGTGACAGATAAAGAGGATCGAGAGCTCGCTGCCGTGGTGGGAGCGCAGCTCATTGAGCAGGGCGATGATCTCCTTCTGGATGGTCACGTCCAGCGAGGAGGTCGCCTCGTCGCAGATCAGGAGCTTCGGCTTGACCGCGAGCGCCCGCGCGATCGACGCGCGCTGGCACTGGCCGCCGCTGACCTGATGGGGATAGCGATCGGCGAATTCCGGCGTGAGGCCGCACTCGGTCAGCAGACGCGCGACCTCCTGCTTCGTCTCCGCACGGCTCATGCCGCTGTTGCGCAGGCTCTCGCCGATCCCGTCGCCCAGCGTGCATCGGGGATCAAAGGAGTCCGTCGGCGTCTGGAAGACCATCTGCATTTTCCGGTAGGCCCTGCGCAGCTCCCTGCCGCTCATTTTGGTGATGTCCTCGCCGTCGAGGACGATGCTGCCCTCGGTCGCGTCTGTCAGACGGGTGATCATGTTGACCACGGTGGTCTTGCCGCTGCCGCTCTCGCCGATGAGGCCGAGGCACTCGCCGGGGTAGAGCTCAAAACCGATGTGGTCGACGGCGGTGAAGTCCGGCCAGCCCCTGCGCGAGAAGACCTTGGTGAGGTTTTCGACTTTCAGGATCGCTTCCATCTCACACCCTCCTCAAGCGCGGGACCGCGGACATCAGCAGCTTGGTATACTCCTCCTTCGGGTTCTCCAGCACCTGCTGCGTCTCGCCGTATTCCACCATCTCGCCGTTTCGCATGACCAGCACCCTGTCGGCCATCGCCCCGATCACGCCGATGTTGTGCGTGACCAGCACGATCGAGGTGCCGAAGGTCCTGCGCACCAGCAGCATCTCCTCCACGACCTGCTTCTGCACGGACACGTCCAGGGCCGAGGTCGGCTCATCCGCGAGCAGGACGCTGGGGTTGAGCAGCATCGCCGCGGCGATGCCGACGCGCTGCTGCATGCCGCCGGAGAGCTCAAAGGGATAGCTGTCAAGGATGCGCTGCGCGTTGTCAAAGCCGATCTTTTCCAGAAGCGCGAACGCAAGTATCCGGAAGTCTTCTTTTGAAATGTGCTTATGCTCGGTCATGCTCTCGTAGAGCTGTGCACCCACGGTGCGGATCGGGCAGAAGGAGCTGCCCGCGTACTGGAAGATCATGCCGAGCTCCGGGCCGTTGAGCTTCCGCAGCTCCGAGGCCGGGAGATCGGGCAGGTTTTTGCCCTTGTACCAGATGTCGCCCCGGGTGACCAGCCCGGTGTCGCCCAAAAGGCCCATGGCGGCCTTGATGAGCGTGGATTTGCCGGAGCCGCTCTCACCCACGATACCGAGGATCTCGCCCTCGGAAACGGTAAAGCTGACGTCTTTGATCGCCTTGAAACCGTTGTAAGTGATGTTTACGTGTTCATATCTCAGGATCTCAGCCATGTCTCTACCTCCCTCTGCTCTTCGGGTCCGCATAGTCCCGGATCGTATCGCCGAGGAGGTTGAAGATCATGACGGAGACGAAGATCGCAAATCCGGGGGCCAGCGTGACCCAGGGCACCGTGGACAGAAGACTGCGCGTATCGCTCATCATGCTGCCCCACTCCGCCGTGGGCGGCTTTGCGCCGAGGCCGAGAAAGCTCAGGCCCGCCAGCTCCATCATCATCGTGCCGATGTCCAGCATCGAGGTGACGAGGATCGGCCCGAGGATGTTCGGCAGGATGTGCTTGAAGATGATCTTCCAGGTCCCGCTGCCGGAGAGGCGCGCGGCCTTCAGGTAGGGCGTCTCCTTCTGCGCGAGCGTCTGGCTGCGGGCGATGCGGGCGTACTTCGGCCAGGAGATCGCCACCAGCGCAATGATCGCGTTCTGCAGTCCGCCGCCGAGGACGCCCGCCACCGCCATGGCAAAGACCAGGCCGGGAAAGGCGAGGAACATATCCGAGATGCGCATCAGCACGGTGTCGATCCACTTGCCGTGCCAGCCGCAGAAGACGCCGATCATCGTGCCGAGCGCGGTCACGATACCGACCAGCAGGAGCGTGGAGTAGATGCTCGTCTTGCTGCCGACGATGACGCGGGAGAGCATGTCGCGCCCGTAGCGGTCCGTGCCGAACAGATGCTCGGCGGAGGGGGGCGCCTTGACGTTGGTCAGGTCCTGCAGATAGGGGTCATAAGGCGTGAGATGCTCGGAGAAGATGGAGCACACCAGCAGAAGCAGCGCCAGCGCGCCGAAGACGATGAGGCGGGTTTTGACGGTGTCCTTCCTGATCTTTTGGATTCTGACGGTCGGTTCGCTCATCCTTCGCTCACCCCCAGTCGGATACGCGGGTCGAGCGCGTGGTACAGCAGGTCGGTGATGAGGTTGACCAGCACATAGATGATCGCCATCCAGACCACGTAGGCCTGGATCAGCGGGTAGTCGCGCATCGTGATCGCGTCCACGGCCAGCTTGCCGACGCCGTCCCACATGAAGATGCTCTCGATGATGGCCGTGCCGCCGAGGAGGCTGCCGATGGACAGCGCCAGCAGCGTGATGATCGTGAGCATGGACGCCTTGATCACGCTCTTCCAGAGGATGACCCGATTGCGCACCCCGCGCGCCTGCGCGCCGGTCACGTAATCCTTGTTGAGCTCCTCCAGCACCGTAGCGCGCACCTGCCGCATATACTTGGCGGACATGGCGATCGCCAGCGTCAGGGTGGGCATCAGGGCGCTCTTGAAGCTCGTCCCGTTGGAGATGACCGGCAGCCACCCCATCTTGATGGCCAGGATCTCCATGAGCAGCATAGCCACGAAGAAGTTCGGCATGGAGTTTCCGATAAAGCTCAGAAAGCGCAGCAGATAATCCGTGAAGCGGTCGTGCCGCACGGCGGCCAATACGCCCAGCGGGATCGAAATCACGACCGTCGCCGCGATGGACAGCGCCGTCAGCAGCAGCGTCGCCGGGAGCTTGGAGGTGAAGGTCTTGAACACGTCCCGTCCGGAGACGTAGCTTGTGCCCATATCGCCGGTCAGCATCCCGCCGAGCCAGGAGACGTACTGCTGCAGAAAGGGCTTGTCCAGCCCGAGCTCGGCGCGCTTGGCGTCAATGATCTCCTGCGCCACGCCGCCCTTGTCGCCGTAGAGCTCCGTGATGGCGTCGCTGCCCGCGATGCGCATCATGGCAAAGGACAGAAAGGTG
>JAUNNC010000110.1 GCA_030531585.1 Eubacteriales bacterium
TCGGCGCCATCACGGGCAAGATCGTCCAGGTGACCGAGGATACCGTCACCTTTGAGACGGGTGAGGACAGGGTCCGCATCCAGATCAAGAAGTGGGGTATTTCCACGACCGCCAAGATGGAAGCGGCCGAGGCCGAGGCCCGCGCCAACAAAGGCAGAAAAAAGTAACGCGGTATTGCCTGCATGAATACACCCCCCGAGCAGTAAGATGTAACGATCTTATCTGCTCGGGGGTGTTTTTTTGCAAAAAATCGATTCTTCACAGCTGCCGGGGCCCCGCCGTCTCCTGCGCGCGGCGCTGGCCTGGACGATCAGCGCGGCGCTGCTTGTCCTGTTCGGCGCGCTGCTGCTGTCTCTTCTGCACGCCGGGGAGGAGTCTCTGGCCTACGTCAGCGCAGGCGTGAGCTTTCTTGCAGCCCTCGCTGCCGGGCTTGCGGCAGGGAAGGGCGGCGGCTCACGTCTTCTTACGGGTCTTATCTGCGGCTTTGCGCTCTGCGTTCTTCTGCTAACCGCCGGTTTTCTGATCAAAGGCGGCTCAATGGACGCCTCCGCGGTGCTGAGCGTTACCAGCTTCACGCTCGCGGGAGCCCTGTCCGGGGCATTCCTGCGCCGTTCGGGGAAGAAAAAGCGCCGTCATGCGGCATTCGTTCAGCATGCTTAACATAACCGAAGGAAATAAAATGGCTTCATTTTCGTTATTGGGCTTGCAGAATGCCTCGAAAAAATGTAAAATTGTAACATGAGTTGACATAAGCGAAAAAATTTTTTCAAAAAATACGAAAAAGGACTTGATTATTTTTCTTGTTTGTAATATATTGTTACCAGTTTCAATTATGTTAATTAAAATATTCCCCGCTCCGGGAATCCGTTCGGAGTATGAATAGGAAGGAAAGCTGCGCCGGCACGATCAACGCCGTGCTGCTGCTCCTGTTTCTGGCGGGCGGGGTGACGGCGCTGCTGTACGGCGATCTTGCGACGGTGATCCCGGTCTCTCCGAAGGACGCGGCGCTGTGGGCGATGGGGCTGATCCTGCTTGCGGATGTGCTGGTTTGTCTGACTCCGCTCGCGCTGGCGCTCCAGCCGCCGCTGATGTTCGCACTCGGTTCGGCGGTCTGCCTTGCGGCGCAGGAGCTCCTGCGGGGGACAGCGGCAGGGGAGACGGGTATCCGTCTGCTGCTTCTGGCTCTCCTTGTCCCGGCTTGCTTCGCGCTCGCCGGACGAGGACTGTTCAACGCGCTGCTCATGATCCGGTCGATCCGCGGCGAGCCCGGCGTGCTCGGCCGATCTGTCAAGCATACCTGTGTTCCGGTTCTTTTCGGTATGGCGGTATTGTTCCTGCTGTGCCGGTTTCTCCGGTTCCTGTAATTCTATCTTGGAAAGGAGGGCGTTACCATGCAAAACGGCGAGGTGATCGAGATGTTTGAGCGTTATCTCACCGAAGACAAGAAAGCATCGGCAAACACCCTCAGCTCGTATTTGAGAGATATCCGCCAGCTCGCGGAGTTTCTGGACAGCCAGACCGAGCACGGCCTGGTCGACGCGGATGCCGAGGATCTCGGCGAATATATCGCCATGCTGCGGGGGAACGGGAAGTCTGTGGCGACGGTCTCGCGTTCCATCGCGTCGATCAAATGCCTGTATTCGCATTTGTTTATCAAGCAGCTCATTACCGTCAATCCCGCGCAGGGCCTGATCCCGGACAAGAACACCCAGAAGCTGCCGGAGATCCTGACCAGCAAGGAAGTGGAGCTGCTTCTGGAGCAGCCGGAGTGCATCGACCCCAAGGGCTACCGCGACAAGGCCATGCTGGAGCTGCTGTATGCGACCGGTATCCGCGTGACGGAGCTGATCGAGCTGAACATCAGCGACGTCAACCTCAGCGCCGGCGTCATCCGCTGCCAGAGCCGGAACAAGGAGCGCTTCATCCCCATGTACAGCGCGGCCGTCAAGGCGCTGAGCGACTACATCACGCTGGTGCGTCCGCAGATGATCCTGCTGCCCGACGAGCAGTCGCTCTTCGTCAACGTCAGCGGCGAGCGCATGTCCCGTCAGGGCTTCTGGAAGATCGTCAAGCACTACCAGAAGAAGGCGGGCATCGAGAAGGACATCACGCCCCACACGCTGCGCCACTCCTTCGCGGCGCACCTGCTGGAAAACGGCGCGGACATCCATGCGATCCAGGAAATGCTGGGACACGCCGATATCTCCTCGACGCACATGTATTCCCAGCTTGTTAAAAAGCAGCTCAAGGACGTGTACAACAAGGCCCATCCCAGGGCCTGAGTCAGAATCATATCACACAGGAAAAGGGCTTCCCCGTCCTCCGGGAGGCTCTTTTTCTGTTGCGCGGACATGGGAAATATGCTAGAATCTGTGACGGGATGTGATAGGATGCGTATCTTGGGAATCGACCCGGGCATCGCGACGATCGGCTTCGGCGTGCTGGATTCGGACAGGACGGAGATCCGTCTGGTCAAATGCGGCGTGATCGAAACGCCCGCGCATACAAGTCTGTCCAGCCGTCTGGAGCAGATCTACGACGATATGCTCAGCCTGCTGGAGCTGTTCAAGCCGGACGCCGTCTCGATCGAGGAGCTGTTTTTCAACACCAATATCACCACCGGCATCGCCGTGGCCCACGGACGCGGCGTGATCCTGCTCGCCTGCCGCAAGGCCGGGGTCAGGGTCTACGAGTATACGCCGCTGCAGGTCAAGCAGTCTGTGGTCGGCTACGGCAGAGCGGAGAAAAAGCAGGTCATGGAGATGGTCAAGCGGATCTGTAAGCTCCCAGCCGTACCGCGGCCGGACGATGCGGCGGACGCCGTCGCGCTCGCCATCTGCCACGCGCGCAGCGCGACGTCACTACTGTTCAAAGGAGATCGGGAGACATGTTCTACCATATAGACGGCACCGTCAGCGAGCTGGAGCCGGGCCTCGCGGTGATCGACTGCGGAGGTGTCGGCTACGCGCTGAGCGTGACGGCCAATACGCTCTCGGGGCTCCGCCTGGGCCAGCGCGCCAAGCTCTATGTCTCGGAATCCATCGGGGAGAACAACTTCGATCTGTTCGGCTTTCTGGACAAGAACGAGCGCCGCTGCTTTGAGATGCTGACCTCGGTCTCCGGCATCGGGCCGAAGGCCGCCATGTCCATTCTCTCGCACAACACGCCGGAGGGGCTGGCCTTCGCGGTCATGAGCAACGACGAGAAGGCGCTGACCGTGGCGCCCGGCATCGGGAAAAAGATCGCCCAACGCGTGATCCTGGAGCTCAAGGACAAGGTCAGCAAGGAACTGAGCAGCCCGGATTACAGCCTGCCCGCCGCACCGGTTCAGACGGCGGGGGGAAGCTCCGCGGTCAACGACGCCGTCATGGGGCTGAGCGTTCTGGGCTACTCGAGCGCGGAGATCGGACCGGCGCTGAAGAAGCTCGATACCGACGGGATGAGCGCGGAACAGATCATCCGCGCCGTATTGAAGCAGATGGTCAAGTGACAGGGGAGACGGCATGAGTATCAATTTTTCCGATGAAGTCAATGACGAGATCATCACCACGGCCGCCAGCCTGCCCGAGGATCACGCGGAGGGCTCGCTCCGCCCGCGCACGATCGCGGAGTATATCGGGCAGGAGAAGGCCAAGGACAATCTCTCCGTCTTTATCAACGCCGCCAAGATGAGAGGGGAGTCCCTGGACCACGTGCTGCTGCACGGCCCCCCGGGACTCGGCAAGACCACGCTCGCCGCGGTGATCGCCAACGAGATGGGCGTCAACATGCGCATCACCTCCGGCCCGGCGATCGAGAAGCCCGGCGATCTGGTCGCCATGCTCACCAATCTCAACGAGGGCGACATCCTGTTTGTCGATGAGATCCACCGGCTCAACCGCGCCTATGAGGAGATCCTCTATCCGGCGATGGAGGACTACGCCATCGACATCATCCTCGGCAAGGGCCCGTCCGCAAACTCCCTCCATCTCGACCTGCCGCATTTCACGCTGATCGGCGCCACGACGCGCTCCGGCCAGCTGACGGCCCCGCTGCGCGACCGCTTCGGCGTCACGCTCCGTCTGGAGCTCTATACGCCGGAGGAACTGCAGCGCATCGTGCAGCGCTCGGCCGGGATCCTCAACGTCCGCATCGTTCCCGACGGGGCATACGAGATCGCCTCGCGCTCGCGCGGCACGCCCAGGATCGCAAACCGCCTCCTGCGCCGGGTGCGCGACTATGCGCAGGTGCGGGCGGACGGCGTCATCACGCGCGAGGTCGCGGACAAAGCCCTCTCCAGCCTCGAAGTCGACAAGCTCGGCCTGGACGCCCTCGACCGCCGGATGCTGCGCAGCATCATCGAATTCTACGGCGGCGGCCCGGTCGGTCTGGATACGCTCGCCGCCACGATCAACGAGGAGGCGGTCACGCTGGAGGACGTGTACGAGCCGTATCTGCTGCAGTGCGGCTTTTTGACGAGGACGCCGCGCGGCCGCTGCGTGACGCAGAAGGCCTACGCGCACCTCGGCCTGGCCTATCTGGGCCAGCAGCAGATGGAGCTGTGACGCAGGCGCCTTTCCAACAGAATAGACAAAAAAGACCTTGACTTTAGCCGCCGATGTTGTATAATACATGATGTATAAATACAAAGCGTCAGAATGTTTATGATCGATTATACAGCATTAGAGGACAATCGGCTCCAGCAGCTCGCCGCGAAAGGCGACAGAGACGCCGAAGACGCGCTGGCTGAGCGCTATCTGCGCCTGGTCCGGGCCTGTGCCCGCCCCCTGTTTCTCGCCGGCGGCGACAGCGAAGACCTGATCCAGGAGGGGACCTTCGGGCTTCTCTCCGCGATCCGAAACTACAACGCAGCAGAAGGGACAACTTTCAGGACCTACGCGGAACACTGTATCCGCATGCGTCTGCTTTCCGCAATCAAATCCGCATCCCGATTAAAGCATATTCCCCTGAACGACGGCATTTCACTTGAACAACTCTCCGATGATTCCGGTGCTGACCTATCGGCTTTTCCCGTGGGCTTTCTCAGGAACCCTGAAGAACTTGTTCTGGCGAGAGAAAGCAAGGAAGAGCTTGATGCGGCATTCTCCCACTGCCTGTCCCGATTTGAGATCAAGGTGCTTGATCTGTACCTGGAGGGCTTGTCATACCGAGAAATAGCACAGCGTCTCTCCCGGGACGCAAAGATCGTTGACAACGCCGTACAGCGGATCCGGCGCAAGCTGGAGCGGGACACTTATTTTGGCGATATCAGCAGCAGCTGAACGCAAATACAGCCGACAGGCACAATCAAAAGAGAGGATTCAAGATGTACCAAGACAAGACTTTAGTATGCAAAGAGTGCGGCAAAGAGTTCGTTTTTACCGCCGGTGAGCAGGAGTTCTACGCAGAGCGCGGCTTCCAGAACGAGCCCCAGCGCTGCAAGGCCTGCCGTGACGCTCGCAAGAACGCCGCCCGCGGCCCGCGTGAGTTCTTTACCGCTGTTTGCGCTGCCTGCGGCGGCGAAGCCAAGGTTCCCTTCGAGCCCAAGTCTGACCGTCCCGTCTACTGCAGCGAGTGCTTTGCAAAGATGAGAGAGCAGGCCTGATCGCCTGATCCCGAATGAAAAGGGGCACCATGCGTGTCCCTTTTCCATTACTGTTTGGAGGTATCCCCATGGAACTTACCCGCGATACGCTGATTTCCGAGGTCGTTGAGAACTGCCCGCAGGCCATGCCCGCCTTCCAGGCGATCGGCATGCACTGCATGGGCTGCGCGATGGCCAGCGGTGAGAATATCGAGCAGGCCTGCTGCGCCCACGGCGTCGATCCCGACGAGTTTCTCGCCTATCTCAAGGCCTTCCTCGAGACCACCTGAAAAACAAAAATGGAAAAAGCCGGACGAGCTCCGGCTTTTTCCATATCGAAATCCCCGAAAGAATTTGACCTGCGGGCAAAGGAGCGGCCGTGAACAAGCGTCTTTCTGCACTATATGAAAAAATACCGCCGGGCGTCGGGGTGATCGACGTCGGCACGGACCACGGCTATCTCCCCGCGGCGCTCGCGGCAGACGGTTACGCCGGACGGATCCTGGCCTCCGATATCCGCCCCGAGCCGCTGCATGCGGCCCGGAAGACCGCGGAGCGCGCCGGGGTTACGGAGCGGATCGAGTTTCTTCTCTGTGACGGGCTGGCGCTCTGTCCGCCGGATGCGGTGGATACCATTGCCATCGCCGGCATGGGGGGCGACACCATCGTCAAGATCCTCGACGAAGCGGAATTCTGCATGGACAGCCGCTATCTTCTGATCCTGCAGCCCATGACCAAGCCGGAGGTTTTGCGCTACTGGCTGGCATACAATGAGTTTGAGATCCTCAGCGAGTCTCTTGTGCAGGATGCGGGGAACCTGTATCAGATCCTGACGGCCCGCTTCGGCGGGAACACAAAGCTCTGCGATGCGGAGCTGTTTGTCGGCAAGGCGTCGCTGACAGAGGACCCGGACCTGTACCGTCTCGCGCTGGAGCAGCTGGAAAAACGGCTCTCAAAGGCTCTGGTCGGCATGCAGGGCAGGGAAGAGGACAGTCCCCGGCTGCGTCTGTACCGGGAAATCGAAAAGCAGGGAAAGGAGATCGGGAAAAGCCTATGACTGCCATCAAGGACATTTATGAATATCTGTGTGAGCTTGCGCCCCTGTCGCTGCAGATGGAGTTTGACAACTCCGGCTTTCAGGTCGGCCGCGGACAGTCGCCGGTCAAGCGTACGCTTCTGGCGCTGGATGTGACAAACGACGTGGTTGAAGAGGCGATCGCACTGGGCGCAGAGCTCATCGTTTCCCACCATCCGCTGATCTTCAACGCGCCGAAATGCATCTCGGACGCCGATCCCGGTACCGAGCGCCTGCTGAAGCTCATCGAAAACCGCATTGCCGTCATCTCCATGCACACGAACCTGGACATCGCCGAGGGCGGCGTCAACGATGTGCTGATCCGCCTTCTCGGTGCGGAGCCGGAGCGGGGGCTGGATGCAGACGGCTGCGGACGGATCGGGACGCTGGAAAGGCCCGTGAGCATGGCGGAGTTCCTTCCGCTCTGCAGGGAAAGGCTGGCCTCAAACGGACTGCGCTACTACGATGCGGGAAGGCCCGTACACCGTCTCGCGGTCATGGGCGGCTCGGGCGGCGACTGCGTGGACGCCGCGTTTGATCTGGGCTGCGATACCTATGTTACCGCCGATGTGAAGTACCATGAGTTTCTGCGCGCGCAGGAGCTGGGCGTCAATCTGATCGACGGGGATCATTTCTGCACGGAAACGCCGGTGATCCCGATGCTGCGGGAAAAACTCGCCAGACGGTTTCCGACTGTCGCATTCACGGTCAGCACAAGGCTGCACCAGACGGTGCGCTTTCTGTGACCGGACTTGTCATACACCGCCTCCGCTGCTCATAGACTCGAACAAGCGAGAACATGAGAGCGGAGGCGATTTTATGGCTGAATCTTCAATTTACAACGATATTGCGGTGCGGACGGACGGCGCGTTCCTGCTGGGCGTCGTCGGTCCGGTCAGGACCGGCAAGTCGAGTTTCATCAAGCGTTTTATGGAGACCCTCGTGATCCCGCATATCGAGAACACCTACATGCGGGAGCGGGCGCGGGATGAGCTGCCGCAGAGCGGCTCCGGCCGGACCATCATGACGGCCGAGCCGAAGTTCGTGCCCGAAAACGCTGTGAGCATCCGGCTGGGGGAAGATACGGAGCTCTCCATCCGACTGGTGGACTGCGTCGGCTATATGGTCGAGGGCGCGGCCGGTCAGGAGGAGGACGGCGGCGAGCGGATGGTGA
>JAUNNC010000111.1 GCA_030531585.1 Eubacteriales bacterium
TTTATTTCCGATATAACTCGGCTCAATATGCTTTTCCTTCCAGAAGAGCAGACTGTACTGTCGGAGAGAATAAGCAAAATCTGTAATTGTTCTCTGCCTAAACAGCTGATGGCGTTTTATTCACAGTATAATGGTTGTCGGCTCTTTTTCAGTAGCCTAAATGTTTTCGGCGTTCAGGCTCACCCAACTGAAGTATATGAACCGTTTGATCTTTGGATTGAGAACAATCATATCCTTGGCAATCTGCCCCCTAAGGATAGAATGAAATGCAACGTGGTTTTCTTTGCTTCAATTGGCGGCGAGTATGTATTTGGATTCGACATAGTCAATCCATCTCGCGTCTATGGGTATAAGAAAGGATCACTGGTTTGTGTTCAGAAGTTCCAGGATTTTGATTCTTTCTTTGATTTCCATTTTAATCGTCTGATCGACGAGTATGATGATGCTTGCCGGAAGAAGCATCCTCTGAAACAATACATTGGCATTCCAGCTCTTGAACATCTGACAACTACTATAGAGTAGTGAGGTGCTTATATGCCTACATATACTACTCTCCTCCAATCTCCCTTTGATGAGATTTCTCCGGAGGACGAAAACTTCATCCAAGAGCTGCTTACTGTCGCGCAGCTCTTTCGGCCTTTTTCCAAGGGCTTGGATGAGTTCATCGCGGCGCACGGGTACGTAGGTGACTTGGCGGATATGAAGGGTAAGGTAGCCTTTATCCGGGAAGCCTTTATCAGCCATGGAATGAAGCCTCCCCGAGAACTCGAAAAATGGTACACGGAGAACCAGACTGTACGCCGGGACACGGTTTTTCAGCTATGCTTTGCCTTCGGGCTGGATGGCTCTGATACGGATGAGTTCTTCCGCAGGGTCTACACCCGCGAGCGTAGCTTTGACTGCCACCGCGTCCAGGAGGCGGTCTATTACTTCTGCTTGAATCACGGTCTGAGCTTTGCCGAAGCGCAGGACATCTACCACCAGCTGCCCCAGCCGCCGAAGCAGGCCCAGCCCGGGCAGACGGCGATTTACACCTCTTCCATCATCGCGGAGTTGAACCACATGGGCACCCGCGAGGAACTGATCCAGTACCTCACGGAGAATATTGCTCAGTTCAGCCAGCACAACGTCACAGCTTATGCCACCATCGAACGGCTGTGGCGGGAGATCGCGGGTAAGGATGGCCTGCTGGAACGGGAATATCGACGCTTCTATGTGGCCGGAGACGACGTGGCGACAGGGACCAGGGCAAAGCAGCATTACGATGACGACGGCTTCAAGGCCTGGGATGCTTATCTGGCCATCTTCCAGCTGAACAAGGCTCAGGTTGCCGATCTCAAGCTGGATCGCAATATCCGACCTGCCATTGAATTACTGCACGCCGACGCTCAGGATTCCTTCCCGGACCGTCAGGGCATCGAGGCCATCCTCGCGGGGAAGAACGTCTCCTATGAGCGCGTGCGAAAGCTGCTGGTTCTGTTGGAATTCTATGTGTTCTGGGCACGGAAGCGCCTGGAGACCGGCACCTGCGACGCAGGGGAGCAGGACGGTGCGCGCTTCATCGCCACGGTCAACCAGTACATGATCGAGGCGGGTTATCCGGAGCTGTACGTCGGTAACCCTTACGATTGGATTTTCTTCTATGTTTCCCACGACCGAGAACCGTTGATCACCTTTCGGGAGATTTGGCAATCTCTGCTGGACAATATCAGCGAAGCATCAGCAAACCCAAATTGACCGCATCGCATGTTAGAATCAACCTGTAAATGAGATTTGCAGGGGGTGCCGCTATGGACGGAAGATGTGCACTGAACAATGGGACGAAGCTGGCTTTACACAACAGTGAGGGTGGCTTGGTTTCTTATATCATTCAGAAAGAGATCGGTCGTGGTGGCTCCTGCATTGTTTACGATGCTTCCTATTCCGACAACCTTGGAAATCTCAAACTTGTTCGCATCAAGGAGTGCTATCCTCATGCCCTAAAACTGACGCGCTGTGAAGACGGCTCCCTCGAAGCAGACGAGAGGGATCGGCAGGAGTTTGAGATCCACAAGTGTCGCCTGATCGACGCCTATCAACAGAACCACG
Organism: Eubacteriales bacterium; assembly: GCA_030531585.1. Classification (GTDB taxonomy): domain Bacteria; phylum Bacillota; class Clostridia; order Oscillospirales; family Oscillospiraceae; genus Limivicinus. Next base: position 2,089 of record JAUNNC010000111.1, read on the forward strand.
ACCTGTTCTCCTCTCCCGCTTTATCAAATCATGTCTCCAATACCTCGGACATCTACGAGCACGGCGGCACAATCTATATCGTTTCCAGATGGTCAAACAGCGAGACGCTGGAGGATCATCGCTGCGCAAGCCTTCGGGAATGCGTCCTGCTGCTGGCCAGCACGGGCAGGGTTGTGCAGCGGATTCATGAGGCTGGTTATCTCTATCTCGATCTCAAACCGGAAAACATCCTGACCATCGTAGGCTCCACCGACCTGGTGCAGCTGTTTGACTTTGATTCGATGGTCTCCATGGCGGATCTGGCGGAGCAGAAAGCGGTGCGAACTTCCTATACCAAGGGCTTTGCGCCGTTGGAGCAGCAGACCGGAAAGCTGAAGAAGCTGGGCTGGCATTCGGATGTGTACAGCCTTGGCGCGGTGCTGTTCTATGAGCTCTGGGGGCATACGCCCAGTGCCTTTGACTGTGATACCAGCGCTGTCTTCGATTTCGAGCACATGGCGTTTGGCGGGACCTATCAGGACAGACTTTACCGGGAACTGACCGACTTCTTTCATCGCACTCTGGCCAGCTTTACCGGGGACCGCTATGCCGCCATGTCGGAGGCCGTTGGGCACCTGGAGCTGATCGTCCGGCTCTCCGACGATATGCTGCCGTGGCTCCAGTCCACACCAATCGATGCGCCTGCGTTCTTCGTAGGGCGCGACGAGGAACTGGCGGCACTGGATGAGCTGCTGCACACGCCGAACTGGCACATCTTTTCGCTTCATGGTCTCGGCGGCATCGGGAAGAGCTCGCTGGTGCGGGAGTATTTGTCCCATCATCGGGATGAGTATGATGCTGTACTGTATCTCTATGACAATGGCGACCCCGACAGTCTCCTTCTTGACGACGATTCTGTCCATATCAATACCATCGAGAAAGCCAAAGAGGAATCCGCGGAAGAATACCTTTCCCGCAAGCTGGCCGCTCTGCGCAGGCTGTGCGAGGAACAATCCATTATCGTCGTACTGGACAACTTCTCCGGCGATCACTTGGTAAAGGCACAGAGGCTGCTCGGCCTGAACTGGAAGGTGCTGCTGGTCTCCCGGGATGCACTGCCGGAGGGTATTTGCCCGTCTTTGAACCTGCGTGAGCTGAACGCTCCGGGGCTGGCGAGGCTGTTCGAACGCTACGCCCATTGCTCTCTCGACAGCGGGGAGCGCCTTTCGGCGTTTGCCGCGATTGCAGAGAGCGTCGATGGCCATACGTTGCTTCTGGAGCTGATTGCCCGCCAGATCGCGCGCGACTATCTGCCCCTGTCTGCTGCCGTAGTGCTGGCTCAGGAATTCGGATTCAGTCACATCTCCGAAACCCGGGTGGACTATGTCAAAGATCAGCAGACCGTCAGGATGACAATCGAAGGCATCCTCGCCCAGCTGCTCCAGGTCGATCACTATACCGGCAAAGAACGACATATCATGAAGCTGCTGTCGCTGTTCGACGCACCGGGTATTCCCGCGCAGGCCTTCCGAACCCTGGCCGATTTGAGCAGCATGGACACGATCAACACGCTGGAGGACAGCGGTTGGCTGAAGGTCGATCACGACTGGCTGTCCATGCACCCGGTGTTGCGGGAGTACGTCCAGAGTTGGCCTTGGCAGGGCGAAGAGAATTACCTGGCCTCCGCCGAAGCCTTCATGGGGCGGTTGTATGAAATGATCAAGCCAGATGGCAAAGGCAACGACTCCGACAAGCAGTTCCCCGAGGATTACACCCGGCTGTGGCACCTGCTGCGCCTCGCGGAGCAGATGGTGGTCAACCTCGGGATTACGACGCCTGCCAGTCAACGCCTGTCCTACCATTTGGTCATGGACGCTCCGGTGGATCAGGATGAGTTGATGCTCCAGCGCTGTCTGATCCTGCTTAAGCATCCAGATTATCTTGACTCGGACAGCGTGCTCAGGCTGTACAACGAAGCGGCGGTGCTGCTCCGGCGGCTCAACTATTTCGCCGATGCTCTCGAAACGTTGAAGGAGATGAAAGCCTATCTTATCCGTCACCCCGGCGCGTATTACTGGGCTGTGTATCACAATACGACGGGCAACATCCTCCACGACATAGATGCTGAGAAGAATCTCAGAAGGTGCATGAAGCATCAGGACGAAGCTATCACCGCCGCAAGGCTGTCTCGCCATCCAGGAGCACAGAAGCTGCTGGCAACCTGCCTGATGGACAAGGCTATGACGCTGATTGACCTGGGCACAGATTTGAAAGCGTGCGGCAGACTTCTGGGCGAGGCTGCGGATATCATCCGAAAAATCAGCGGCGAGTATGACTACGAACGGTATCATTGGCTCTGCATCGCCGCCATGTACCATGTCAAGGCGACAGGCGACTCTGAGAAAGCGCTGCATTGTCTGGAAGAAGCGACGCGCATCGCAGACACCTCCCGCGATTCTGCGATGGCTTACGCGGATCATCTGCTGGATCAGTGCGCGCCCATTTACTATGAAATGGGGCTGGTCGACGATGCCATTGGAGCAATCCAGGAAGCAATCCGGCTCTGCGAAGAAAACATGGAGATCGCCTCGTACCGGCGCTTGCGCTTTGACGCTTATCTCTTTCTTACACAGGTCTATACGAATAATGGGGATTATATCAAGGCCGAGGCAATATACGACCAGCTTGAACCTTGCCGCACTGATTCACCCTATGCCTTTGACGAGTCAAAACCGCTTTGCCCGCAGTCAATTCGAAACAAAGCAGCAGAACAACGAAAGCAAAACTGAACATGGTTTCCCATAGCCGGGGCCGATAGCGGTTCCGGTTTTCATTTGCACCGCCAAAACCAGATGGATAAATGCGCGTTATATACTGAAACCAAGCCAGAGGAAAGGGGGCTGTAACATGGAGCACAGGATTCAGAAGAGAGAGATCGGTAGGGGCGGGCTGCTGGTCGCGCTGGGACTGGAGCTGATCGCCTGCCTGCCGCAAATCATCGACTATGGGCACGATCTCACCAGTCGAATGATGGAACGGGACTTCCGGCTGGACATCCGCCTGGGGAAGCTCTCCATCAGCTTTGGCCGGGCAAGTGAGGACACTCAGGCAAGTGGGGAGGGATACGCATGAACAACAAACTGCCACGGCTGATCGCCATGATCGTGGCGCTCATCGCCATCGTGGGCTTCTTCCTGCCGTTCATCTCGGCGACTCAGGACTACCGCGATTACATGTCAGACCAGGTCGACGACAAGCCCTTTGACGGGGTGGACATCACTGTTGGGGAGATCATGGACATGTCACTCTTCAAGTACGCAAGGGTGTACTTCCAGGGCGGTGAGGCATTCTTTGGCTCCGGCGGCATGGGCACGTTTTACGGTGTGCTGATGTGCCTGATCCCGGGACTGGCCCTGCTGGTGATGCTGGCGGCCTGGCGGGGGAAGCCAGTGCTGACGCTGATACTCGATCTCTTGATGGGCGGCGCGTTCTACATCGTCAACTGGGATTTTGTCGACCGGGGCATCATGCCCAGCGGCGACCGGGTCTGGGCCATTGCACACCATCTGTACTATCCGCTGGCAGCCATCATCGCTGCCTGCGCCATCTGGATGTTCATCGTCAGACGGAGGACGAAAGACACGGCCGACCTGCCTCAGTCCCGGCCGTAAGAAGGAGGTTGCAATCATGGATGATTTCATGCGTGCCGCGATTCTGATATTCATGATTCTCTATCTCGTCTCGCCGATCGACGCCTGCCCCGGCCCGCTTGATGATGCAGTCATCATCCTGATTGGTATGGCGTTGCGTAGACAGCTGGCCGACTGACACACCGACTTACAGCTCCGTCGGGGCTGTGAAAATGAAGGAGGAATTTCCATGAAGAAGTTTTTTGCGTTGATTCTGTTGCTCATGCTGGTCGTCCCCACCGCCATGGCCGAGGCCGACTTCGACTTCACCAGCTACAGCTACGACCAGCTGATCGGCATCAAGGAACAGCTGGACGCGGAGATTACCACCCGCCCGGAGGCTGGCGCGCGCGTTCTCCAGCCAGGCCAGTATGTGGTGGGAAAGGACATCACTCAGGGCATCTACGACGTGGGCTTCGTTCCCGCGGAGGCAGACGACACCTATACCAACTGGTACATCTACGACACCAAGCAGATGTACGATTACGACGTGAGCCGCCTGTACCTGGGCGACCTGCCCCGCGACGAGGGCCGCGTGCAGGAGGGCAGCTCCGTGAAGGTCGAATTGTTCGACGGGGATTACTTCGTGATCTACCGCTCCGCGGCGTCCATCGAGCGCACCGGCAACGCTGTTCCCGTGGAATACGACTACACCGCCCCGGAGGGTACGTCCATTCCCACGGGCATCTACATCATCGGCGAGGAGATTCCCGCCGGCAAGTACACGATCTACTTCAACGGCGAAGCGCCTTCCCGCGTGCGCACCTATGCAAACCCCGAGGACGCCACCAACGACTTCAAGGACACGGACTTTGAAGCCGTCCTGGCCATCTACAATACCTCCGTCGAGGTCAACCTGAAGGAAGGCTACGCCTTCCGGCTGGAATACAACAGCGTCATCATGAAGAAGTCGGAGGGCTTCGTCTTTGACTGACGATTTCTGCTGCCTTGATTCACACCGAATACAGATAGGAGGCGCTTTATGGCAATCAAGCTTAATCGGGACATCTTTGATGAAGTAGAGAACAATCCCGCCTTCAAGGAATTCGTCGGGAACGCTCTCAGCCACTTTCTGAATGTAGAGCCCAGCAACCATCAGGTCTACGAAGTCCCCGAGGGAACCAGTGAAGAGATTTGGCCAGAAATCTCGATTGATCGTGATTCCACAGATGGAACGATCTTCGTGACGGAAGATGGAAACATAGACGATTAGGTCGAGTACAGAATAGATAGAACACTACTGACCCTGTGCTTTTCTCGAAGCAGAGGGTCAGTTCCTTTTATCCTCTCTTCGAACTCTTGGCTTTGACAGATTATGCCATGTTTTGATATAATAACTTCTGCTGCAATTTCAAGCAGCCATTATAGCCGGCGATATTGCCTGGCTGGAAAGGCAGAAGGATATGGCAACAACGAACACGACAACGACTAAGTTTGGGATCAAAATCACACATGACAAAGGGCCAGTAGGATGGGTTGTTGGGAAAGACAGCGATGTAATGCTGTTTGCTGACAAGGCAACCGCAACTGCTACACTAAAAAAGATGAAATCAGATGACCGCTATAGTTGGAACTGCGAAGCGGAAATTGCAAAGTTTACTGGCTGGGGCAAGTAGTCAAATTACAAATTGGAGTCGGCAGATACCGACTCCAATTTCATTCACCTTGTATGTCCACCCATATGCTCACCAGGACCGCCCATGGGCCTTCTCATATGGCCGTTCATGGGTTGATTCATCGGGCCTCCCATAGGAGGATGACGCATCCACCAACTGCAGAATGGGGCTCCCCATCCAAAGCCACCGCAGAAGAGGCGACGACAGGAGAACAGCAGCATAACAATAATAACGATCCCTAACAATTGAACCTCTCCTTTCACTTAAAACCATTTTCAATCAGCTCACAGCTGATGATTTCATTATCCAAATAACCCTTAAAGAAGAATTGAATAAATCATATTTCAGGCGCTGTTGAAAGCGTCTGTTTTCATATAGAAGGAGGTCACAAATTGAATTCTGTTTTTCCCAAAGA
>JAUNNC010000112.1 GCA_030531585.1 Eubacteriales bacterium
CTGGATGCTGTTCAGGGCTGTTGCTGTGGTATATGCCGCAAGGGGAGATGAGGAAGCCCGGAACCTGAGTTCCGGATCTCTTTCCCGCTTGCGAGTATGTTATAGCACTTTTGTTAGCACTCGTCAAGGGAGAGTGCCAATTCTTCTGTGAAGAATTTGTTAACTCTTATATATAAAATGGAATGCGGATTGTTTGCCTACTCGAGCGCATGAAGTCAGTCGCTTCCTCCTTCCGGTTGAGCACGATTATTCCGCTGTTTCAAAACTTTGGAAGTCATGTGGCTGTGGTCTTGACAAAAGATCTTTCCCGCCTTGGGCGCAATTCCACCATGACCGGCATGTTTATCAACATCACGTTTGCCAAACACAACGTCCGCTACATTGCCATCAATGACAACTTCGACACGCAGAATCAAAACAGTGTGGACAACGATTTTGCCGGAATCCGCATGTGGTTCAACAATCAGAATTTGGAACTGTTTATCCAGAAGGTCCATCAGTATACGGATCTGGACGAATTGACCGCTTATGCCGCCCATGATCTGATCAAGGCAATCTATATTGGGGCCCCGGACAAGAGCAGCGGAAAGCGTCGCCAGAGCATCAGTATCTGCTATGATTTCGTAGGCTTTATCCCGCTGGATGAACTGATGAAACAGGAAACGGCATGAGCCGTAAGTCATGCCGTCCCTGCAAAACACTATAAAACTGTTTTACGACACCCGCCCATTGCAGCCGGCGGTGTTTTTTACAGGTTCAGTATTTCGGGTCCGCGACGCTCCAGAGGTAGACCTTCTGCTGCTGGGGCGTGTCCGGCAGGAAGCGTCCGCCGCTGTCCCAGGCGGCCCAGCCCGCCACGCTGAAGGGCTTTGTCCCCTCCGCATAGGCGTACAGGATGGCCTTCTCCTCAAACAGGAGGCAGCCGAGCGGCAGATGGTAATCGCTGGACACGATCAGCAGTTGCCGGACCTGCGGCGCCCGCTCGCGCAGAAGCGCGCCGGTGAACACCGCGTTGTCCGCCGTCGTCAGCGAGCGGTCCTCCTGCAGGATGCGCTCCGGCTCGACGCCGTGTTCTGAAAACCACGCGGCCATGGTCCCGGCCTCGGTCACGCTCCGGTTGCCGAGGGCCGTGCCGCCGCCCGTCACCGCCAGCAGCGCCCGCGGATAGCGCTCGAGACACTTCAGCGCCGTCTCGCAGCGCCCTGTAAGCTCCGCCGCCATGCCGCCGTCTGGCTCGAGCTGGAAGCCCAGCACCACGATGCAGAGGCTGTCGTCCTCCGCCAGCCCCTCCGGGATCTCGCCAGGCTGCGGCACAAAGTCTTTGTTTACATAACGCCAATAGTCCAGGATCTCATGCCACTGGGCTTCCATTGCCACGTCCTCGGCCTTGAGCTCCTCGAGCGTACGCAGCAGCTCCGCGATCCCCGCGTCCTGTTTGGCCGCGTAGGTGTAGACCAGGTCGCTGACGAGGCGGTAGGTCTTTTCGCTGTAGCCGCGGACCAGCGGATAGCTGCGCGCGGGCGCCGCCTGCGGCGTCGGAGTCGGCTGCGGCGTTTCGGGCGCGGCCGTAGCTGCGGGCGTGGGCGTGGTCGTCGGGGAAGCCGCGGTCAGTGCGGGCACGGCGGCGGGCTCCTCCGGCTTTGCCAGCAGCCTGCGCGCCGCCACGATCGCGCCGAGCAGTACCACCAGCGCCAGCAGCAGGCCGATCCCCTTTCGTTTCCTTCTCATGTCCATCCCCCCGCGGACAGTCTAGCATATCCGACGTTGCTTGTCAAAAAAGCCCCTCAAGGGACTTTTTTGACTGCGCTTCCCCTCCGAGCATTTTGCCATATGCAAAATGCTATAACCTGAAAAGCTTGAAAAATCAAGCTTTTCAGACGGCGGTTTATCCAACTCGAGGCGGGCCTTGCCCCCTCGAGCTCCCCTGCGGCTCTGTCATCTGACGCTGTGGCGAGGTTTTTTGCTGTCTCGGGTCCCCTGTCTTACCGCAAGCGGAAAGGGAGAGCCGGAGCGGCTCTCCCCTTCTTTACGGCGCTTCCCAGAGCACCAGATCGTGCAGGACGATGCGCTGCACATCGTTGATGTCGATCGCGCTTCCCCAGCCGCAGTACTGCTTGACCGTGCCGTTTTCATAGGGGGTCGTCAGCGCCCCGCCGGTGGAGAAGGTCGAGCCGTCGGAAAAGACGAGCCGCGCGTCCTGACACACCTTGTCTTCGAGCAGCAGCCAGTCCCGTCCGGCCTGCTGATCTCCCTCCGGCGAATGCAGGAGCGCGTCGCCCTCGTAATGGACCTTCCACACGGCGCTGAACGGCGTCAGCTCGAGCCCCACGATCTCGATATCCTTATCATATTCCTCGTCGTGGTAGACGGCGGGGCCGAAGTCGAAGCTGCGGCTCTGCTCCTCGGTGAGGGCGAAGTCTATGGTCCCGAAGCAGCGCGTTCCGGCGTCGGTGCTCAGATTCAGCTGCAGCGGCACCGTGTCCGTGCCGAGCGCCTCCATCGCCTTTTTGAAGCTGTCCACCGTCAGCCAGCATTCCAGCGTTGCGGTCTGCGTCTCGGCGTCGTAGGCGTATTGCAGCAGCGCCTCGCGTATGGCCTCTTTGCCCGATAGGTTCAGATCAACGGGCAGGCTGGGTCCGGCAAAGCCGCCCAGGTCATAGCCCTCGATGCTCCAGGAGAAGCGGGAAGCGCCGTCCGCGAAGCCCGCAAGCTCCTCCTCCGTCACCGGGGAGACGTTGACATATACGCGCTCCTCGGTCCCGTCATTGACGGCGGACAGCAGGACCGCGCCCTGCGGCTCCTGCGTCTCGGGAACCGTGTACTCCACATAGCTCCCGGCTTTGTTCTCGTCGACCTTCAAATCCTGGCGCAGCTCCTGCTGGCGGGCCAGATGGATGCTGCCGACGGCGTAGGCCGCGAGGCCGAGCGAGAGGATCAGCGCCGCCGCGAGGGCGAGGCTGACCATGCGTTTTGTTTTCATCCGTACGATCCTTTCCGAAGGGCCGGACGCCGCTTCGGGATCGTGCGAATATGCTTCCGCGATAAAGCGGTCGTCGATGCCGCCGATCGCGTCCGACAGACTGTCCCGATTCATACGGCCAGACCCTCCTTTTGCAGATAATTCCGCAGCTTCTCGCGGAGACGGAAAAGACGGACGGACGTTCGGTTGGCGCTTGCGTGCGTCATGGCGGCGAGCTGCGCGACCGACTCGGCGAAAAAGTAGCGCCGCACGAACAGGACGCGGTCCTCACGGCCGAGCGTTTCGAGAAAGCGGTTGATCGCCGCCGTCAGCTCCCGGCATTCGATCTCCGATTCGACGTCCATGCCGGAGGGGATGCACTCTTCGAGCTCGTCCAGCACGAGGTCGTAGTTGGCGTTCCGCCTGGCCGCGGTGTTGGCGCGGTATCGCTTGACCGCAAGATTGCGGGCGATCCGGCAGACGTAGCTGACGAGCGGGTCCGGGCGCTGCGGCGGGATGGTGTTCCACGCCCCGAGCCAGGTGTCGTTTGTGCACTCCTCGACGTCCAGCCGGTCGCGCAGGATGTTCGCCGCCGTCCGCCTGACGGCCGCGCCGTACTTCCGGTCGAGCTCGGCGATGGCCTGTTCCGAGCGCTCATAGAACAGGTCAAGGATGCTCTCGTCGTCCAAATGCCTCACGTCCTTTCCTCACCCTGTATCTACGGATCGGGAAAGAAATCTTACACCCTTTCGTGAAAAAACCACCGGCCGGGCCGGTGGTTTTTTTCACTTAAAGCCCCGCCTCGGGCAGACAGTGCATCTGCGTCACGCCCAGGACCCGGAAGCCCTCGGCGGCGCGGTGTCCGCTGCGGAGCCCGAACTCGGCCGAGCGCAGCCGCAGATAGAGGCTCACCGAGCGCCAGGCGTCGGAGCCCCAGGGGAACTGGCTTTTGTGGCACAGCAGCGCGTCGCGTTGGAGCGCGGTATAGCCCGCGGTGCCGACATAGCGGTTTGGCTTTGCCGTCATGTAGAAGGCGACGGCCTTCACGTCCGCGCGCTTCGCCCCGTACGCTTCCATGATCTCCCCGTAGGGGGCGAAGAGGGCCAGGCGCCGGGCGGCCTCGCCGACATTCAGATGGTCCGCGTGGCACTCGCTCGCAACGAAGGGGTCCGGCGCAAAGAGGACGTCCGGCTGCAGCTCGCCCACGGCGCGGGCCATGGCGGCAAAGAGCTCCTTTTCGTCGTAGAGCCCGCCGTCCGAGAAGGGCAGGAAGCGGCCCTCCGTGACGCCGAGTACCGCCGCCGCCGTCACGGATTCCCGGCGCCGGAGCTCCGCGAGCTGCTCCGGCGTCGTCCCGGCGGGGGCGTTTCCCAGTCCGAAGCGGCCGTCGGTGCAGATCAGGAAGGAGACCTCTTTTCCCATGGCGCAGAGCTTTGCAGCCGTCGCCCCCGCGCCCACCTCGATGTCGTCGGGGTGCGGTCCGATGAAGAGATAACGCTGAAAGCTTTCCAGCCGCGGCAGGGGCGCTGCGAGCGCGGCGATCCGTGCGGTGAGGCTCATGCCTTCGCCGCCTCTCTGACCGAGAGCTCGCGGCAGATGCGCTCGTACTCGTCCTCGTCCAGCCGGTAGTATTTTTTATACAGCACAAAGGAGAGGAACATCAGCGCGCAGGGCAGCACGGTCATCACCAGCAGCAGCCCGACGGACTGGCTGCGGGCCACGCCCTGCAGCAGCGCGTCGATCTCGGCGCCCTTCTGCTCGGCGGTGATCAGGCCCTCGTTGGCTTCCTGCTCGAGCGTGGCGATGCCGTTGGTGTAGTGGATGATGTTGAAGGCGATGTAGGTGATGTTCGCGATCGCCACGGTCAGGGCCGAGGCCATCTTGGTCAGGAAGGGCCGCATCGAGCCGATGATGCCCTCGTCCCGGCTGCCGTGCTCGAGCTCGTTGTACTCCACCGTGTTCATGATGGAGATCATCAGGATCAGATAGAAGCCGAACTGCCCGATGTTCGCCAGCATATAGCCGAGCGTGATGAGGATGAACTTGGGGCTGACGCCGTTTCCGGCGGACAGCAGGAGCCCGGGGACCAGCATCAGCACATAGCCGACGCCCGCGATGGCCATCAGGGCGTTCATCAGCTTTTTGCGGGTGTGCCTGCGCGACAGGGCGGGATAGGCGATCATCAGGAAGGCGGTCACCGCCATGCCCACCATCTGGAAGATCGTGAACAGACCGCCCTCATAGCCGAACTCCACATAGATATAGGTCTGGCCGACGCCGGAGAGCACGATGCCGTTGCCGATCTCCTGCACCAGGAAGATCAGCGAGATCCACAGCAGCTGATCGTTGCCGGTGATGGTCGTAAAGATCTTTTTGAAGCTCACGGGCGGCACTGGGTCCGCATTGCAGTCGCGCTGCTCGATCACGCCGAAGACCGTGAAGGCCAGAAACAGCGGCGCCAGAATGGCGATGATGGTCGCCACCGCGCCGTAGGCCGTCACGGCGTCGCCGCCGATGGCGTTGCTGCCCGCGGTGAGCATGGGGATCAGCGAGGCCGCCAGCACGCCGCCGATGCCGGCGAAGAGCGTGGCGCGGGAGGTGTACTGGTTGCGGGTGTCGGCGTCGGAGCTCAGCGCGGGCACCATGCCCCAGTAGGCGATGTCGTGCATGGTGTAGGTGATGCTGTAGAGGAAGTAGATCACGCCAAAGAACACCACGAAGCTCCAGCCCTGGAGTCGGATGTTGAACGCCGCCCAGATCACCGCCGAGGTCGTCAGGATGCCGATCACCAGCCAGGGCTTGAACTTGCCCCAGCGGGTGCGGGTGCGCTCGATGATATTGCCCATCACGGGATCGTTGAGGGCGTCGAACACGCGGGCCGCCACCATGATGGCCGTGATGGCCGACACCTGCGCCGCCGTCAGCCTGTGCGTGAAGAGCACGAAGGTGAGCAGGTAGCTGGTGACGAGGTTGTAGACCATGTCGCGTCCCACCGTTCCCAGCGGAAACATGATCAGGTTTCTTTTTTTGATGGCGTTCGCGTCCATATCCCCAACTCCTTTACGGATGTTTTTCTTATCATATACCTATTCCCGGGAAATGAAAAGACCGGGTTTTTCCAAAAAACAGCGCCGCGGCAAAAGCCGCGGCGCTCAATGCTTTCAGGAATCAGCCCTCGGGCCACTCCTTTTCGACGTCCTGCTCGAGCTTGGCCCGGGTCAGGGCGATGAACTGGTGCCCGGTCACGACCAGCGGGTCGGGCTTGGAGGTGATCTTCGCAATATCTGCGGTCATGATGCCGCGGGCCTCGATGACGTTCGCGGCCGCCTCGCAGATCATGCGGCCGAAGCGCTGCAGCTTCTCGTTGCCGTCGAGCTCGCCGCGCTTTTCGAGTCCGCCGCCCCAGGTGTAGATCAGGGCCATGGGGTTGGTGGAGACGACCTCGCCCTGGAGGTAGCGGTAGTAGTGGCGGCGCACCGTGCCGTGCGCGGCCTCGAACTCGAACTTCCCGTCCGGGGAGACCAGCACCGAGGTCATCATCGCGTTCGAGCCGTAGGCGGTGGCGAGCATATCGCTCATCACGTCGCCGTCGTAGTTGTGGGTGGCCCAGACGTAGCCGCCGCGGGACTTGATCGCACGCGAGACCGCGTCGTCGATCAGGCAGTACTCGTACTTGATGCCGGCGGCGGTGAACTTCTCGATGAACTCGTCCAGATAGATGCGCTTGAAGATGTCCTTGAACTCCCGGTCATAGACCTTGGAGATCGTGTCCTTGGAGGAGAAGAGCAGATCCTGCCGGATGCTCAGCGCGTACTGCATGCAGGTGCGCGCGAAGCCCTCGATGGAGCGGTCCAGGTTGTGCATGCCGGAGGCGACGCCGGGCTCCTTGAAGTCGAACACGAGCTGACGGACTTCCTCACCGTCCTCGGGGGTATAGACGAGCTCGACCTTGCCGGGCTTCTGAATCTGCATCTCGCTGGCGCGGTAGACGTCGCCGTAGGCGTGGCGGGCCAGCGTGATCGGCTTCTTCCAGGTCTTGACCAGCGGGTCGATCCCGTCGATCAGGATGGGCGTGCGGAACACCGTGCCGTCAAGGATGCTGCGGATCGTGGCGTTCGGGCTCTTGTACATCTTCTTGAGGTTGAACTCCTGCATCCGCTCGAGGTTTGCGGTGATCGTGGCGCACTTGACCGCCACGCCGTACTTCTTTGTGGCCAGCGCCGAGTCGATCGTCACCTGATCCTCGGTCTCGTCGCGGCTGCGGATGTTCAGGTCGAAGTACTCCTCCTTGAGATCGACAAAGGGCTCGACGAGCTGTCTCTTGACCTCTTTCCAGAGAATGCCCGCCATTTCGTCACCGTCCATCTCCACGATGGGCGTCGTCATTTGAATCTTTTCCATGTGCATGCTCCTGTTCTGTTCCGTAATAGGGCACAGTCACCTGTGCATTTGCCGGGTCTCCGCATCGGGAAACGCCTGCAGTATAGCACCGGGCATCCGGCAAATCAAGCGCGTTTTGCCGGGCCGGACGCTTCTTTCTCTCAGCCGCGGCCTCGGATGCGCTCCTGCAGGACGCGGATCGTCCGCTCCTGCTCGGCGATCCGTTTCTCCGCCTCGTGCAGCTGTCTGTCCTTTTCCTGCAGAATGGGCTTGACCTGCCGAAAGCTCTCGTACAGGAGATCGACCTGTTCCTCGAGCCGGCCCTTGTCCGCCCGCTCCGCTCTGGCTCCGGCAAGCTCCCGCTCCATATCCTCCAGACGGTCGCGCATGGAGGAGAGCAGAATGT
>JAUNNC010000113.1:0-5471 GCA_030531585.1 Eubacteriales bacterium
CCAACCGCATCTACCACATCTCCCAGGCCATCTACGGCGGCGGCCAGCCCTCCGGCGAGGCCCACGCCCGCCTGAAGGAAGCCCTCGTCCAGCGCGGCATCTTCAAGAGCGGCCTCATGCGCCGTCCCGTCCTGCCCCTCAACCAGGAGGAGAAGGATTGGATCGCCCTCGGTCTCGAGCGCTCCAAGCTGCCCGAAGTCGACATGAACCAGTTCGTCAAGTAATCCGATAAAAGTCTGAAACAAGCCCTCCCTGAAAAAGACATAAGCCCGTCAGGGAGGGCTTCTTTTGCGGAAAAACCAGATAAAGGAGACTTCTGCTGCTATGGATGAAAAGAAAACCCACCTGATCGGCGAGGACGTCAAGACCCTGCCGCTCAAGGAGCTGCTCAAGCGCATCGGCCCCGGCCTGATCGCCACCGGCATCGTCATCGGCCCCGGCGCCGTCACCACCGCCGCCATGCTGGGCGCCAACTACGGCTACGCCCTGATCTGGCTCGTGTTCCCGATCATCTTCATGGGCATCACCTTCGTCATGACCACCAACTGGCTGGCGATCACCACCGGCATGCCCACCATCCACGCCATCCGCAAGTACTACGGCAAGGCCGGCGCGGGCGTCGTGGGCGTCGCGCTCTTCCTCGCCTGCCTGTTCTTCACGATGGGCAACATCTCCGGCTCCGGCGCGGGCATGAACCTGATCTTCGGCATCAACTGGAAGATCGGCTCGCTGCTCCTGATCGCCGTCGTCGTCTACACCTACTTTGCCAAGAACGTCTACTCCAAGGTCGAGAAGCTCATCACCGCCTGCATCATCGTGATGATCCTGGCCTTCTACATCACCCTCTTCGGCGCCGGACACGGCAGCGCCGACAACGGCGTGGTCGGCTTTGAGGGCGGCAAGTTCGCCAAGGGCCTGTTCGGCTTCTCCTTCCCCGAGGGCAGCCTCGGCACCGCCCTGGCCTTCATCTCCACCAACGCGGCCATCACCACCGGCATCTACAACACCTACCTCGGCAAAGAGAAGAAGTGGAAGAGGGACGACCTCTTCAACGGCGTCATGGTCACCGACGCCCTGGTCCACATGATCAGCGTCGTGCTCATCTCCGGCGCCATCATCCTCGTCGGCGCGATCGTCCTGAACCCGCAGGGCCTGGCCATCAAGGCGCCCGCCCAGCTCGCCGCCATGCTCGAGCCCATCATGGGCCCCGCCGCCAAGTACATCATGGGCTTCGCCCTCGTCGGCGCGGGCTTCTCCTCCCTGCTCGCCAACACGCAGCGCGGCATGGTGCTGCTCGGCGCCGGCATCGAGAAGGAGTTCGGCCTCGAGTCCAAGTTCATCCGCTACGGCTGCCTGGCCTGCCTGGCCTTCGCCATGGCCATCTGCTACAGCTTCAACGGCTCCCCCACGCAGCTGATCCTCATTGCGAACATCGCCACCTCCATCGCCACCCCGATCGGCGGCCTGTTCGTCCTGCTGCTCATCTGGCGCAAGGACGTCAACGAGGGCTACAAGGCCCCCACCGCCCTGCGTATCTGCATGACCATCAGCTACGTGTTCGTGCTGATCATGACGGTCTCCGCCTTCCAGAAGACCATCATCCCCGGCATCATCAAGCTCTTCGCCTGATCGCACGGCAAAACGGACCAAACACCCACGGGCCCTCCGGGGGTGTTGTTTTTCGCCGCGCGATCTGGTAGGATAAAAACCATCCAACCGGAAGGGGAGACCCCCATGCTCATCCGCTCTCTGATCCTCATGCTCGCCTCCGCCGCGGGCGGCGTGGTGCAGGGCACCTGCGGCTTTGGCTCCGGCATCCTCACCATGCTGGGCTTCTCGACCTATCTGCCGGTCCCCCAGGCGGCGGCCGTCACCTCGGTCATCAACTTCGGCGTCACCTTCCCGACGATGCTGCGCTACCGGAAGCACCTGACGGTTCGGAAGATCATCGTCCCGTTTCTGGTGTATACCGTTGCCTCCATGCTCATCATCCGCGTCTCGGCGCAGCTCGACGCGAAGCTCCTGAAGCGCGTGTTCGGCGGCTTCCTGCTGGCCCTGAGCGTCTACCACTTCACGCTCGCGGGGAAGCAGCCCACGCGCTGGACGCCCGCGCTCAGCCTCCTGGCCTTCATCATCTCCGGCCTCGGCAGCGGCCTGTTCGCCGTGGGCGGGCCGATGATGGTGCTCTACTTCCTCGCGCACACCGACAGCACCGAGGAGTTTCTGGCCGACACGCAGACCATCTTCGTGCTCAACGCCGCGCCGACCCTGTATCTGCGCCTGACCGGCGGCCTGCTGGCGGCGGAGCATGTGCCGTATCTGATCCCGGGGCTGATCGGCGTGCTGGCGGGCTTCGTGATCGCGGGGAAGCTCGTCGGGCGCATCGACAAGCCGAGGCTGACGAAGCTCGTGTACACCGCGGTCGGCGTCAGCGGCCTGCTGTACCTGCTCGGGATGTGAAAAGCGAATACCGAACACAGAGCCCGGGGCGCACAGCCCCGGGCTCGTTCCGTCCGAAAAACCCACCAAAAAACGGGGCTTGTTTTCGGCGTTTTGGCGGCGCGGGATTTCTTGAAAACAACCCCCGCCGGTGATAAACTGTAACTTAGAGAGGTATACAGACCGACCGACAAGCTCTGATTACAGGAGGGAAAGCTATGGCCCACAGACCGAACATCCTCAAGCTGGCGACCAAGATCAGCCTGGAGGGACTGACCTACACCGGCGTCACCTACAGCGACCCCGAGTATAGGATCCTCGAGCCCATCGTCGACGACGACATGTGCCAGATCATGATACACATGCGCATGGAGACCAACCGCACCGCGGAGGACATCGCCAGACGCGCGAAAAAGGACCTGGACTTCACGCTCGAGCAGCTGAACAAGCTGAAAACCGCGGGCGTGATCCGCAGCCGCACGGTCGACGGAAAGCTCTGCTGGTACTACCCGATCTGGGTGCCCGGCATCATGGAGGGCATCCTCTCCAACCGCGAGCAGTGCGACCGTTACCCCGTGCTCGGCGAGTGCTTCGAGCGCTATACCCGCGAGCGCGTGTCGATGCTGGCGCCCTTCATGGACGTGGGCATGAACCTGATGCGCGTTATCCCGGTGCAGAGCGCCATCGAGAACAACTCCCGCCGGGCCAGCTACGACGAGGTGCACAAGCTGATCGAGGACGCCTGGGCGATCTCGGTCGGACCCTGCTCCTGCCGCCGCGCGCGCAGACTCATGGGCGAGGGCTGCGGCCACCTCGAAGAGGACATGTGCATGTACCTCAACGACAACGCCGTCAACTACTCCGAGACCGGCGCGCACCGCCGCATCACGAAGGAGGAGGCCTACGAGATCCTGCAGCGGGCCGAGGATAACGGCCTCGTGCACGAGCTCAACGTCACCCCCGGCTACGAGGACACCACCGCCATCTGCAACTGCTGCGGCTGCTCGTGCTTTGCGCTGCGCATCGCCGAGTACTTCCGCACGCCCGACGCCATCCGCACCAACTATGTGGCGCGCGTCGACAAGGACAAGTGCACGGCCTGCGGCCAGTGCGTCGAGAACTGCCAGCTCAACGCGGTGAAGCTCGGCCAGAAGCTCTGCGACCGCCCCGCGAACCTCGAGCGCCCCGCCGAGACCGCACGCAACACCTTCTGGACCAGCAAGCGCTACAACCCCGATTTCCGCGTCAACCGCACCGACGTGATGCCCGAGGGCACCGCCCCCTGCAAGGCCGCCTGCCCCGCGCACGTGCCGGTGCAGGGCTACATCAAGCTCGCTTCCGAGGGGCGCTACGCCGAGGCGCTGGAGCTGATCAAGAAGGAGATCCCCTTCCCGGCGGTCTGCGGCAGGATCTGCAACAAGAAGTGTGAGGAGGCCTGCACCCGCGGCGCGATGGACGCCCCGGTCGCGATCGACGAGATCAAGAAGTTCATCGCCGAACAGGAGCTGAACCGCGACACCCGCTTCGTGCCGAAGATGGTCAACCAGACCGGCAAGCCGTACCCCGAGAAGATCGCCGTGATCGGCGGCGGCCCCGCGGGCCTGAGCTGCGCCTACTACCTCGCGGTCAAGGGCTACCCGGTCACGGTGTTTGAAAAGGAACAGGCGCTCGGCGGCATGCTCACGCTGGGCATCCCGGCCTTCCGCCTGGAGAAGAGCGTCATCAACGCGGAGATCGATGTGCTGCGCGAGCTCGGCGTCGAATTCAAGACCGGCGTGGAGGTCGGAAAGGACCTGACCCTCGATAAGCTGCGGCAGGAGGGCTATAAGGCCTTCTACCTCGCCGTCGGCGCCTCGAAGGGAGCCTCGCTCGACATCCCGGGCGAGGAGCTCGAGGGCGTGTCCTCCGGCATCGACTTCCTGCGCCGCGTCAACCGGGGCGAGGAGGTCGCGCTCGGCAAGGAGACCGCGGTCATCGGCGGCGGCAACGTGGCGCTCGACGTGGCGCGCGCGGCCGTGCGCCTCGGCTCGCACGTGACGGTGTACTACCGCCGCGGCGAGGCGGAGATGCCCGCCGACCGCGACGAGCTCGCGGAGGCGAAGGAGGAGGGCGTCGCGTTCCGCTTCCTTGCGGCTCCGGCGGAGATCCTCGGCGAGGGCAGGGCGCAGAGCCTGAAGCTCGAGAAGATGACTCTCGGCGAGCCGGACGAGAAGGGCCGCCGCAGCGTAAAGGGAAGCGGCGAATATGAGACCGTCCCGGCCGACGCGGTGCTCTCGGCGACCGGGCAGAGGGTCGACCTCTGCGGCATGGACTTTGCCTGCGCCAAAAACGGCACCGTCACCGCCGACGCGCTGACCTGCCAGACCTCGGTGCCCGACGTCTTCGCGGGCGGCGACGTCGTCACCGGGCCGAAGTTCGTGATCGACGCCATCGCCGCGGGCAAGGAGGCCGCCGTCTCCATCCACCGCTTCGTGCATCCCGGCCAGACCCTCGACCTCGGCCGCGACCGCCGCGACTACCGCCCCTTCGACCGCACTTCTGCGCAGATCGGCGTCGCGGGCTTCGACAGCGCGCCCCGGCAGCGTCCGGCGGGTGCAGACGCCGCGGCGGCGAAGTCGACCTTCAACGACCTGCGCGGCACCTTCACCGAGGAACAGATGAAGACCGAGTGTGCCCGCTGCCTCGGCTGCGGCACGGCGGTCGTGGACTCCTTCATGTGCGTCGGCTGCGGCGTGTGCACGACCAAGTGCAAATTCGACGCCATTCACCTGGAGAAGATCCACGACGCGGACAATCAGGAGTACTTCCGCACCCTGGGCCGTGTGGCGAAGAACGTGCCGGGCATCGGCGTCAACATCGTGAAGAAGCACTTCGGGAAGCTCGGGGGCCGCGATGCATGAGATCGGCGTCGTCCGCCAGCTCGTGCGCACGGTGACGGAATTTGCTTCCCAAAACGGCGTCACGGACGTGCGCGAGGTCGTGGTCGACTGCGGGGAGCTGTCGCTGGTGATCTCCGAGTATGTGGAAGAGCT
>JAUNNC010000113.1:5481-7728 GCA_030531585.1 Eubacteriales bacterium
CGGTGATCAAGGGCAGCATCCTGGAGCATGCGAAGCTCACGGTCCATGTCGTGCCGGGCATGGCCGAGTGCAACGATTGCGACGAGATCTTCAACGTCGTGCAGTGCAGGGGGTATTGCCCGAACTGCGGCAGCTTCGACAAGACGGTCCTGACCGGCCGGGACTTCACGATCCGCGAGATCGTCGTCCCGGAGGAGCAGGAAACCATATAACGAAAAAGCCTCCCCGGTCATCTGACCGGGGAGGCAAACGGTATGGGCTGTGTCAGCCGGCGAGGCGGATCTCGCCGCCGAAGATGTCGTCGACGCCGACGCCGTATTCGTCCACCGAATACCAGGCCGAGGTAGCCGTGTGGACAAAGCCGTCGGTATTCACGACCTCGTAGAGATGAATGGTATAGCTGCCGTCGTCGTTCTTCTCAAAGTCCGCCTCGGGCGGGAAGAAGCCGGTCTTCGTGAAGTAGCGGATCTGCGCCCAGCGGCACAGCTCCTTCGGGGTGAAGGGGCCGTCGTGCCCGGGCTTGAGATATGTGTGCGGATCGAAGAAATAGGTGCCGGAGAGGATGTTGTCCTCCGGGCCTCCCGCGAGCGTGCTCTCGTCCCGGTCGACCGTCATGTTGATCCCGCCCTGCACCTCGGTGAGCGTGAGGGACTTGAACCATTTGGAGACATCGAAGCCCTTTTCGTTGAAGAGTTTGCCGACCCTGATCGTGTAGCTGCCGTCCATCACGGCCGTTTTGGGATCGATGGTGAAGACTTCCTCATGGTACTCGGGATCGCCGGAGCGGAACATGGCGTGCAGCCGGATCGCCTCACCGCCGAGATCCAGCCAGTACTTGAGCATATCCGCCTCATTGCGGTATTCATAGCGCGCGTTGACGCCGACCGGCTCCATCTCGTACTCCCCGGAGAAGAGGATGCTCTCGCTGCCGCCGGCAAGCCTGCGCTCGTCGCGCTCGACCTCCATGACAAGATTGCTCCCATCCTCCCGGATGACCAGCTTTTTGAACCCGTCGGAGTGGTCGATGCCGTGCATGTCATAGATCTTGTAGAACGTGATCGAGTCTTTGCCGAGATCCGCGGACGACAGATCAAGGATAAGGAGGCTCTCGTAGAAGGTCGGATCGCTGGAGCGGAAATAGCAGTGGAGCACCAGATCGTTGGCATAGGTGCCGGTGAAGTCCAGCCAGTATTTCGGCATTCCGTTCTCCTGGCAGTAGAGATAGGCGCGGGCGAGATCGTCCTCGTTCTCCGGCGCGGGCGCCGCAGCCTCCTCGGAGAGGAACTCGCAGCCGGCGACGACCTGCTCCAGCATGTCCCCGATCGTCAGTCCGAGGGATTCGACCTCCTTGGAGGCGAACATGTAAGTCCGTTCCCCGACCGTGGTGACGATGCGGCGGTCTGTGACGTCGTAGCCGCTGACCTTGTAGGCGTAGTCGATCTCCCAGCAGCGCCTGCCGCCGACGGTCTTCTCCTCTGCCTCCGAACTCACCTTGAGATCCTTGTACTGCTTTTGCATGTACCTGGTGAAGTCGGAGATGAACGTCTCCTCCGAATCGCAGTTGTACACCCTGACCATAACGTAGGGGATGCTGCCGTCCTTCATCGCGTAGATGTAATACTCGTCTCCCTTGAAGACGGCCGTCTTGCCGTCGGGGACGGTGATCCTGAGATCCCAGTTCGTCAGCGTGTCGGTGTTGGCCTCCGCCGCGAAGGCGACGGGGGACAGGAGCATGGTGAAAACCAGAACAAAGCAGAGCACGGTCAACAGTTTTTTCATGGAACTCTCCTTTCCGCTGAAAACGGATCATTGCCCGGCGGTCCGCCGGGGCTGGGATCCGAAACCTCGTATTGTCTTTGCAGATCCATTATACACGCGCGGCGCCGAAACCGCAACAGGAGAAACGCGGCGCGGCAGCGGCCGGGCGTAAAAAACGCGTCCCGAAAAACAGGGCGGTGCTGCCGGCAGATTGTTCCGCCAATCAGAAAACCGCCGATCATAATCGGCGGTTTCCAGATGCCTGAACACAACGATGAAGATGCTGTAATGTGATATTCTCGGGAAGGAAGATAGTGTGAAAGAAACCCAGGAGGGGTGTCTTTCACGTACAATCACCCCGCCGCGCGGACAAGTTTGCAAAGCAAACTTGCCACCAATCAGAAAACCGCCGACCAAAGTCAGCGGTTTTCTGATTGGTGGAGCAACTTGAGTTAAATCCGAACCGAAGGCCGCCTGGATATCGTCGAG
>JAUNNC010000114.1 GCA_030531585.1 Eubacteriales bacterium
ACCGCCGCCATCGAGCCGCGGCTGGACTACTCTGTCGCCAAGTTCCCGCGCTTCCCCTTTGACAAATTCCCCGACGCCCCGAACAAGCTCGGCACCCAGATGAAGGCCACCGGCGAGGTCATGGGTATCGGCTCGACGCTGGAGGAGTGCTTCCTCAAATCCGTGCGCTCGCTCGAAACCGGCGTGTGCCACCTCCACAGCCCGAAGTTCGATCCCATGGGCGACGACGAGCTGCTGAGCTATATCTCCGTGTTCCGGGACGACAACATCTTCGCCGTCACCGAGCTGCTGCGCCGCGGCTGCGCGGTGGAGAAGCTGCATGAAATCACCGGCATCACGGAGCTGTTTCTCGAGGCCCTTGCGCGCATCGTTGACATGGAACGCGCGCTTGCGATGCACGTCAACTCCGTCCGCGTCCTGGGCGAAGCCAAGAAGATGGGCTTTTCGGACAAGTATATCGCCTCGCTCTGGAACCTCAGCGAGGCAGAGATCTACGAAAAGCGCAAAAAGCACGGCATCGTGCCGGTCTTCCGCATGGTCGACACCCTGCACACCGGCAAGTATATCGCCTATCTCTACTCCTCCTACAGCGGGGAGAACGACTCCCGGCTCACCGGGAAGGAAAAGATCCTCGTGCTCGGCGCGGGTCCGATCCGCATCGGTCAGGGCGTGGAGTTCGACTACTCCACGGTCCACGCGGTGCAGACAATCAAGCGCAGCGGTTATGAGGCGATCATCGTCAACAACAACCCCGAGACCGTCTCGACCGACTACACGACCGCGGACAAGCTCTACTTCGAGCCGCTGACCGTTGAGGACGTCATGGCCATCGTCGACTTTGAAAAGCCCGCGGGCGTGATCGCCTCGCTGGGCGGACAGACCGCCATCAACCTGGCCCAGCCGCTGATGGACCGGGGTGTGAAGCTCATCGGCACCGACTGCGCCGCCATCGAGCGCGCCGAAAACCGCGACAGCTTTGAGAAGGTCCTGCTCGATCTGCACATCCCGCAGCCGCCCGGGGCCGCCGTCACCTCCATCGAGGACGGCGTCAGAGCCGCGGCCGGGATCGGCTATCCCGTGCTCGTGCGGCCGAGCTTCGTGCTCGGCGGGCGCGCCATGGAGATCGTCGCCGACGAGGACATGCTGCGCCACTACCTCAAGACCGCCGTGGAGATCGACACGGACAAGCCCGTGCTCGTCGACAAGTACATCCTCGGCAAGGAGGTCGAGGTCGACGCCATCTGCGACGGGCGCGACGTCTTCGTCCCCGGCATCATGGAGCTCGTGGAGCGCACGGGCGTGCACTCGGGCGACTCCATCAGCGTGTATCCGACCGTCTCGATCTCCAACCGGGTCAAGGGCACCATCCTCCAGTATGCGAAAAAGCTCGGGCTCGGGATCGGCATCGTCGGGCTGTACAACATCCAGTTCATTGTGGACCGGAACGATCAGGTCTACATCATCGAGGTCAACCCCCGCTCGTCCCGCACGGTCCCCTTCCTGTCGAAGGCTACCGGCTGGTCGCTCGCAGACATTGCGACCGAGGTCATCCTCGGCAAGAGCCTCAAGGAGCAGGGCATCTTCGATCTCTACCCCGAGGAGAAGAAGCGCCACTACGTCAAGGTCCCGGTCTTTTCCTGGAACAAGATCAAGGGTCTGGACACCTATCTCTCACCGGAGATGAAATCCACCGGCGAGGCCATCGGCTACGACAGCAGCCTGCCGCGCGCCATGTACAAGGCCCTGCAGGCCTCGGGCATGAAGCTTTTGAACTACGGCACCGTGTTTGTGACGCTGGCCGACGACGACAAGGACGAAGCCCTGCCGCTGGTGCGCCGCTTCTACGACATGGGCTTCAACATCGAGGCCACCGCGGGCACCGCCACCTTCCTCAAGCAGCACGGCATCCGCACCCGCGTGCGGCGCAAGCTCAGCGAGGGCAGCGAGGAGATCCTCGACTCCATCCGCGCGGGCTACGTCTCGTATATCATCAACACCCGCGCACTGCAGCGCGGCAGGCATCTCGAGGACGGTGTCGCCATCCGGCGCTGCGCCGCGGAGAACAACGTGACCCTGTTCACCTCGCTCGACACCGTGCGCGTCCTGCTGGACGTGCTGGAAGAGACCACCATCACCGTATCCACCATCGACGCATGAAACAGAGTGTTTTTACCGGCCCGGAGCCTACGCCCCTCTCGCCGCGCATGAGCCGCCTGCGCCTGCTCGGCGACAGCTCCGCCATCGTGCGGCCCGGACAGTTTGTGTCCCTCGCGCTGCCCGGCTTCTTCCTCCGCCGCCCGTTCTCGGTCTGCGACTGGGATGCCTCCGGCTTCTGCATCGTCTATGAGCAGGTCGGCAAAGGCACCGGGGCCATGCGCGCCCTGCAGGAGGGCGACACGCTCGACGTGCTCACCGGGCTCGGCAACGGCTTTGACCTCGACCGCGCAGGGAGCGCTCCCCTGCTGGTCGGCGGCGGCAGCGGCGTCTCGCCGATGCTCGGCCTTGCGCGCCGCCTGCTGGTGCGGGGAGCCAAGCCGACCGTGATCCTCGGCTTCGGCAGCCGGGAGGAGGTCATTTTGCGGGAGGGCTTTCGCCTGCTCGGCGTCACGCCGCTGTTCACCACCGCCGACGGCAGCTTCGGCCTGCGCGGGCTCGTGACCGACGCCATGGGCGGTTTGGAGCCGAGCTTCTTCTACGCCTGCGGGCCGGAGGCCATGCTCCGTGCGGTCGCAGAACAATGCGGAGCGGACGGACAGCTGAGCTTTGACGCCCGCATGGGCTGCGGCTTCGGCGTGTGCATGGGCTGCACCCGCATGACGAAAAGCGGCCCGAAGCGGGTCTGCCGGGACGGCCCCGTGTTCGACAAGGAGGAGATCGTATGGGAAGACTGAGCGTCAAGCTCTGCGGCATCGAGCTTTCCAATCCCGTGATCCCCGCCTCCGGCACCTTCGGCTACGGGCACGAATTCGCGGAGCTTTTTGATCTCAACCGCCTCGGCACCTTTTCCTTCAAGGGCACGACGGCAAAGCCCCGCTTCGGGAACCCCGCCCCGCGCATCGCAGAGGCGAGCGCCGGGATGCTCAACGCGGTCGGGCTCCAGAACCCGGGCGCAGATGCGGTGATTGCGCAGGAGCTGCCGAAGCTTGCGAAGATCTTTCACAAGCCGGTAATCGCAAACGTCTGCGGCTTCTCCGCGGAAGAGTACGCCGAGGTCTGCGCAAAGCTCGACGCCTGCCCCCAGGTCGGTTGGCTCGAGGTCAACGTGAGCTGCCCGAACGCCCACGGCGGCGGTATGAGCTTCGGCACCGATCCCGCCGCGGCGGCGGAGGTGACGAGGGCCGTCAAGGCCGTCACGACCAAGCCCGTCATCGTGAAGCTCTCGCCCAACGTTACCGACATCGTTTCGATCGCCCGCGCCTGCGAGGACGCCGGAGCCGACGCCCTGAGCCTCATCAACACGGTCCTCGCCATGCGCATCGATCTTAAGACCCGCCGTCCCATCCTCGCCAACGTCACCGGCGGCCTGTCCGGCCCCGCGATCTTCCCGCTCGCCCTGCGCATGGTGTGGCAGGTCTCGCGGGCGGTGAGCGTGCCCGTGATCGGCGTCGGCGGCGTCACGAGCGCCGAGGACGCGGTCGAAATGATGCTGGCCGGCGCGACGGCCGTACAGGTCGGCGCCGCCAATCTCGTTGATCCCCGCACCTGTCTTTCAATCATCGACGAGCTCCCCGCGGTCCTCGACCGCATGGGGGTACAGAATATCACCGAAATCATAGGAGGAGCCCATGGCTGAAGACGTCATCGTCGCCTGCGATTTCCCCGGCGCGGAAGCGACCCTCGCATTTCTCGACCGCTTTCAAGCGGAAAAGCCCTTTGTCAAGATCGGCATGGAGCTGTTCTACGCCGAGGGGCCGCAGATCGTGCGGCAGATCAAGGCGCGCGGCCACCGGATCTTTCTCGACCTCAAGCTGCACGACATTCCCAATACCGTGAAAAAGGCCATGCGCTCCCTCTCCGCGCTGGACGTCGACATCGTCAACCTCCACGCGGCCGGGACGAGGGCCATGATGACGGCAGCGATCGAGGGCCTGACCCGCCCGGACGGGACGCGCCCGCTGCTCATCGCCGTCACCCAGCTGACCAGCACCGACCAGCAGGCGCTGAGCGGTGAGCTGCTGATCGACCGGCCGATGGACGAGGTCGTGATGGCCTACGCCAAAAACGCAGCCGACGCCGGACTCGACGGCGTGGTCTGCTCCCCGCTCGAGGCGGGCAAGGTCCACGCGCTCTGCGGCGGCGGTTTTCTCACCGTGACGCCGGGCGTGCGCTTCGCCGGGGGCGAGCGCGGCGACCAGAAGCGCGTCACCACCCCGGCGCAGGCGCGCGAGCTCGGCTCGGACTACATCGTCGTGGGCCGTCCGATCACGCAGGCCGACGACCCCGTGGAAGCATACCGCCGATGTGTAAAGGAGTTTCTGGGATGACAGACATTCAGATCGCAAAGGACCTGTTGAAGATCGGAGCCGTGTTCTTCCGCCCGGACGAGCCCTTTGTCTGGGCCAGCGGGATCAAGAGCCCGGTCTACTGCGACAACCGCCTGACCCTCTCCTGCCCCGAGGTCCGCACCGATATCGAGACCGGGCTTGTGGAGCTGGTCGGGACGTACTACCCGGAGGCCGAGATCCTGATGGGCACCTCGACCGCCGGGATCGCCCACGCCGCCATCGTGGGCCATCTGCTGAACCTGCCGATGGGCTATGTTCGCTCGGGCGCGAAGGACCACGGGCGCAGGAATCAGATCGAGGGGCGGCTCGAGCCCGGGCAGAAGGCCGTGGTGGTGGAGGATCTGATTTCCACCGGCGGCAGCGTCCTCGAAGTGGTGAACGTTCTCCGGGAAGCCGGGGCAGACGTCCTCGGCGTGGTGAGCATCTTCACCTACGGGATGCGAAAGGGCATTGAACGCCTCGCCGCGGCGGACGTTGAAAACCACAGTCTCTGCTGCTTTGACACCGTCGCCGGGGTTGCCGCAGAGCAGGGCTATATCCGGCCCGAGGATGTGCAGAGGCTTCTCGCCTTCCGCGACGATCCCGCGGACGAGAGCTGGATCGGAGGGCGGACATGAGACATTTGATCGATATTCTTGACCTGAGCGTGGAGGAGATCGCGGAGCTGATGGACGTCGCCTCCGACATCATCGAGGACCCGGCCAAATACAGCGAGACCTGCCGCGGCAGAAAGCTCGCCACGCTGTTCTTCGAGCCCTCCACCCGCACGCGCCTGAGCTTTGAGGCCGCCATGTACGAGCTCGGCGGCCATGTGATCGGCTTTTCCGAGGCGCAGAGCTCCTCCGCCGCCAAGGGCGAAAGCGTCGCGGACACGGCGAAGGTCATCTCCTGCTACGCCGACATCATCGCCATGCGCCACCCGAAGGAGGGCGCGCCGCTGGTCGCGGCGATGAACGCCTCCATCCCGGTCATCAACGCGGGCGACGGCGGGCACAACCATCCCACGCAGACCCTGGCCGACCTCTTCACGATCCGGCGGGAGAAGGGGCGGCTCGACCACCTGACCGTGGGCCTCTGCGGCGATCTGAAATTCGGCCGCACGGTCCACTCCCTCATCACCGCGCTCAGCCGCTACGAGGGGCTGAAGTTCGTGCTCATCTCCCCCGAGGAACTCAAGCTCCCGAGCTATGTAAAAAAGGAAGTCCTGAAAGCGCGGGACATCCCCTATGTGCAGACCACCGATCTCGAGGGCTCGCTGCCGGAGCTCGACATCCTCTACATGACCCGCGTCCAGCGCGAGCGCTTCTTCAACGAGGAGGACTACCTCCGGCTCAAGGACAGCTACATTCTGACGAAGGACAAGCTGCGCGGTGCGCGTGAGGATCTCTCCATTCTCCACCCGCTGCCGCGCGTCAACGAGATCAGCGTGGCGATCGACGACGATCCGCGCGCCTGCTATTTCAAGCAGGTGCTCTACGGCAAGTACATGCGCATGGCGCTGATCCTCAAGCTCTTGAAGGAGGCGGGAAGACTGTGAACATCGACGCGATCCAGAACGGCATCGTCATCGACCACATCACCGCGGGCCGCGGCATGAAGCTCTACGAGCTGCTGGGCCTCGAGGCGCTCGACTGCTCGGTGGCGATCATCAAGAACGTCCACAGCGAGAAGCTCGGCAAAAAGGACATCATCAAGATCGACGCCGACATCCCCGTCGACCTCGACGTGCTCGGCTATGTGGACCCGGGCGTGAGTGTCAACACCATCCGCGGCGGCAAGCTCGTCGACAAGCGCCGCATCGAGATGCCCGAGACCCTCACCAACGTCATCTTCTGCAAAAACCCCCGCTGCATCTGCTCCACCGAGCAGGAGCTCAGACACGTGTTCAAGCTCACCGACCGGAAAAACAAGGTCTACCGCTGTCTCTACTGCGAAACCAAAGCGAATTGATATATAAGATAGGGAGGAATACCATGGCCGTCATTATCAACGAACCCTGCCATACCTTTAACGAGTATCTGCTCATCCCCGGCTACACGCCCATAACCTGCCGCTCCGCAAACGTCAGTCTCAGGACCCCGCTCGTCAAGTTCCGCAAGGGCGAGCAGTCTCCCCTCACCATGAACATCCCCATGGTCTCTGCGATCATGCAGTCCGTCTCCGGCGACCGCCTCGCCGTCGCGCTGGCGACCGAGGGCGGCGTCAGCTTCATCTACGGCTCCCAGAGCGTGGAGGATGAGGCCGCCATGGTCCGCCGGGCCAAGAACTACAAGGCCGGCTTCGTGAGAAGCGACTCCAACCTCGGCCCCGGCAGCTGCCTGCGCGACGTGCTCGCGCTCAAGGAGCGGACCGGCCACTCCACGATCGCCGTCACCGAGGACGGCACCCCCGACGGCAAGCTCGTCGGCGTGGTCACCAGCCGCGACTACCGCGTCAGCCGCATGGACCCCAGCACCCCGGTCGTGAGCTTCATGACCCCGTTTGAAAAGCTCGTCTGGGCCAAGGAGGGCACCACGCTCAAGGAGGCCAACGACATCATCTGGGAGCACAAGCTCAACTCCCTGCCCATCATCGACGAGGCCGGACGCC
Source organism: Eubacteriales bacterium (assembly GCA_030531585.1). GTDB lineage: Bacteria > Bacillota > Clostridia > Oscillospirales > Oscillospiraceae > Limivicinus. Next base: position 7,095 of record JAUNNC010000114.1, read on the forward strand.
TGTGCTATTTCGTCTTCCGCAAGGACTACGAGAGCCACAAGCAGAACCCGAACGAGCTGCTCGACGCGCACAAGCGCTACGTGGTCGGCGCGGGCATCAACACCCGCGACTACGAGGAGCGCGTCCCGGCCCTGCTGGAGGCGGGCGCGGACGTGCTGTGCATCGACTCCTCCGAGGGCCACAACGACTGGCAGCGCTTCACCCTCGGCTGGATCCGCGAAAAATACGGCGACAGCGTCAAGGTCGGCGCGGGCAACGTGGTCGACGCGGCGGGCTTCCGCTTCCTCGCCGACTGCGGCGCGGACTTCGTCAAAGTCGGCATCGGCGGCGGCTCGATCTGCATCACCCGCGAGACCAAGGGCATCGGCCGCGGCCAGGCCACGGCGCTGA
>JAUNNC010000007.1 GCA_030531585.1 Eubacteriales bacterium
CCGTCTCCGCCATCAAGGAGCAGGTCAGCGTGCCGCTGGTGGCCGACATCCACTTCGACTGCCGCCTGGCCCTGGAGGCCGCGGCGCGCGGCATCGACAAGATCCGCATCAATCCCGGCAACATCGGCGGCGAGGAGAACGTCCGCGCCGTGGCCGAAGCCTGCAAAGCGCGGCGCATCCCGATCCGCATCGGCGTCAACGCGGGCTCGCTCGAAAAGCGGCTGCTGGAAAAGTACGGCCACCCCTGCGCCGAGGCCATGGTCGAGAGCGCGAGAGGACATGTGGAGCTGTTGAACCGCTTTGACTTTGACGACATCTGCCTGTCGCTCAAGACCTCGTCGGTCCCGCTGACCATCGAGACCTACCGCCTCGCCAGCGAGGTCTTCCCCTATCCCCTGCACCTCGGCGTGACCGAGACCGGCACCGAGTGGAACGGGACCATCCAGTCCGCCGTCGGCATCGGCACCCTGCTGTGCGAGGGGATCGGCAACACGATCCGCGTCTCCCTCACCGCCGACCCCGTGCGCGAGGTCTCGGCGGGCATCGCCATCCTCAAGGCCGCGGGCCTGCGCCCCGGCGGGGTCAAGTTCGTCTCCTGCCCCACCTGCGGGCGGACCGAGATCGACCTGATCTCGCTCGCGACCGAGGTCGAAGGCCGCGTGCGGGACATGGACAGGGACATCACCGTGGCCGTCATGGGCTGTGTGGTCAACGGGCCCGGCGAGGCGCGCGAGGCCGACTACGGCATCGCGGGCGGCAAGGGCCGCGGGCTCCTGTTCAAGAAGGGCGAGGTGCTGGGCACCTACCCCTATGAGGAGCTCTGCGACCGGCTGATCGACCTGATCGAAAGCGATACATAACAGAGGACCGGTTCGATACCATGGGCGAACATACACCCTTTCTGACAATCTTTCCCGGCTGTGAGGGACTGCGCGCCGCGGCGGGCGGGCTGGACAAGGCCTTCGTCACCGACGTGCAGGTGGATGTGCAGGCGCGCACGCTGAGCATCGCGGCGCGCTTTGCCGCCATGCCCTCGCCCGTGGAGCTCAACGCCCTCACCGCCTGCATCCGCGCCGACTACGAGCTGCGGAGCGTGACCGTCGTGCCGGACTATCCCCGGCAGAGCGCGGCAAATGCGGAGCCCGCCGCCGCGCCGGGGGCCAGAAAGCCGACGGGCAGCGTCCTGATGGGCAAGGCCATCAAGCAGCGCCCCGTGGCGATGGACACGCTCACGCTCGAATCCGGGCGGGTGTGCGTGGAGGGTGACGTCGTCGCCGTCACCAGCCGCACCATCCCCAAGAGCGGGGCCGCCGTGCTGTGCTTCGACCTCACCGACCGCACCAACACCGTGCGCGTGTCCCGCTTTCTGCGGGCCGAGGACGACAAGTCCGTCATCGACGCGGTGAAGGCCGGCGACCACCTGACGGTGCAGGGCGAGATCATCTACTCCAAGTACGACGACGACATGGTGCTCGACCCGCGCAATATCGTCAAGGGCAAGCGCGTCATCCGTACCGACGACGCGGAGGAGAAGCGCGTGGAGCTGCATCTGCACACCCGCTTTTCCGCCCTCGACGCGCTGACCGACCCCAAGGAGGCCGTCAAGCGCGCCGCCTACTGGGGCATGCCCGCCATCGCCGTGACCGACCACGGCGTGGCCCAGGCCTTCCCCGACATGTGGCAGGCGGGCAAAAAGAACGGCGTCAAGATCATCTACGGCATGGAGGCCTACTACGTCAACGACATGGACGGCAACAGCGCCGTCATCGGCAAAAGCTCCCTGCCGCTCGACACCGAGTTCGTGGCCTTCGACATCGAGACCACCGGCCTCAACGCCCAGACGGACCGCATGACCGAGATCGGCGCGATCCGCTTCTCCGGCGACAGGGTCCTCGAGACCTTCAACACCTTCGTCGACCCCGAGCGCCACATCCCGCCCGACATCACCACGCTCACCGGTATCCGGGATTCCGACGTGCAGGGCGCGCCGAAGGAGAAGGACGCCCTCGGGGCCTTCATGGCCTTCGTCGGCGACCGGCCCATCATCGCCCACAACGCCCACTTCGACGTGGGCTTCATGACCGCCGCCGCCAAGCGCTGCGGCGTCCGCTTCCGCCCGGTCTTTCTCGACACGCTCGCGCTCAGCCAGGCCCTGTGCCCGGAGCTCAAGCGCTTCAAGCTCGACATCGTCTCGAACCACCTCGGCCTGCCCGCGTTCAACCACCACCGCGCCTCCGACGACGCGCTGGTCGTGGCGCGCATGATGGGGAAGTTCCTGCCGATGCTCCGCCAGCAGGGCGCACACACCGTGGACGACATCGAGACCGTCTACCACGCGCTGCGCCGCACCGACGTGGCGAAGACCTGGCACATGATCCTGCTGGTCAAAAACCGCACGGGCCTGAAAAACCTGTACGAGATGATCAGCCAGTCCTATCTCAAATACTTCCACCGCGTGCCCACCGTGCCCAAGAGTCTGCTGCTGCAGCACCGCGAGGGCATCCTCGTCGGCTCGGCCTGCGGCATGGGCGAGCTCTACGGCGCGGTCATGAAGGGCGCGGGGCGGGAGGAGCTCAAAAAGATCGCCGCGCTCTACGACTACCTCGAGATCCAGCCGATCTGCAACAACGCCTTCCTGATCGACAACGGCACCGTCAGCGACGCCTCCGTCCTCCAGGACTACAACCGGACGATCTACAAGCTGGGCAGGGAGCTCGGCAAGCCGGTCGTCGCCGCCTCGGACGTCCACTTCCTCGACCCCGAGGACGAGCAGCTGCGCAGGATCCTCCAGGCCGCCAAGAAGTTCTCCGACGCCGACCGGAGCTGCCCGATCTACTTCCGCACCACGACGGAGATGCTCGAGGAGTTCGCCTACCTCGGCAAGGACGCCGCCAAGGAGGTCGTCGTCACCAATACCCGCGCCATCGCCGACCAGGTGGAGGAGATCCAGCTGCTGCCGAAGGAGCTCTTTGCGCCGAAGATAGAGCACTCCGCCGAGGACCTCAAGCGCCTCGTCTACGACAAGATGCACCGCATCTACGGCGAGCACCCGCCCGAGCTCGTCCAGAGCCGCGTCGACACCGAGCTCAACACCATCCTCGACCACCAGTACGACGTCATCTACATGTCGGCCCAGAAGCTCGTGCAGAACTCGCTGGAAAACGGCTACCTCGTCGGCTCGCGGGGCAGCGTCGGCTCGTCCATCGTGGCCTATATGTCCGGCATCACCGAGGTCAACTCCCTGCCGCCGCACTACGTCTGCCCCAAATGCTGTCACTCGGAGTTTGTCACCGACGGCAGCTACGGCTGCGGCGCGGACATGCCCGAGAAGGACTGCCCCGACTGCGGCACGCGCATGCGCCGCGACGGCTTCGATATCCCCTTCGAGACCTTCCTCGGCTTCCCCGGCAACGAAAAGACCCCCGATATCGACCTCAACTTCTCCGGCGAGTACCAGGCCAAGGCTCACAAGTACACCGAGACCCTCTTCGGCGCCGACCACGTGTTCCGCGCCGGGACCATCGGCACCCTCGCCGAGAAAACCGCCTACGGCTATGTGAAGAAGTACCTCGAGGAGCGCGGCGTCAAGGCCACCAAGGCCGAGGAAAACCGCCTCGCCCTCGGCCTCGTCGGCATCAAGCGCACCACCGGCCAGCACCCCGGCGGCCTCGTCGTCATCCCCCAGGACAAGGACGTCACCGACTTCTGCCCCGTCCAGCACCCCGCCGACGACCCCAACTCCGACATCATCACCACCCACTTCGAGTATCACTGCATGGAGGCCAACCTCCTCAAGCTCGACGAGCTCGGCCACGATGACCCGACCATGATCCGCATGATGGAGGATCTCACCGGCGTCGACGCCAAGGAGATCTCCCTGTCCGACCCGGAGACCATGTCGATCTTCACCACGCCCGCCGCCCTCGGCCTGCCCGACGACGACCCCATCATCGGCAAGACCGGCAGCATCGGCGTGCCCGAGTTCGGCACCCCCTTCACCCGGCAGATGCTCGTCGATACCCAGCCGAAGCAGTTCGATACCCTCATCCGCCTCTCCGGCTTCTCCCACGGCACCGACGTCTGGGCCGGGAATATCCACGACCTCATCGTCAACGGTACCGCCAGCGTCAACGAGACCGTCGGCTGCCGCGACGATATTATGCTCTACCTCATCCAGAAGGGCATGCAGCCCTCGCTCGCCTTCAAGTTCATGGAGGCCGTGCGCAAGGGCGCCATCCACAAGGGAAAATCCTGGCCCGAAGGCATCGTGGAGCAGATGCAGAGCCTCGGCGTGCCCGACTGGTGGATCGAGTCCTGCCGCAAGATCCAGTACCTCTTCCCCAAGGCCCACGCCGTCGCCTACGTCATGATGGCCTTCCGCATCGCCTGGTTTAAGGTGCACGAGCCCCTCGCCTTCTACGCCGCCTACCTCTACCGGCGCAGCCAGAAGGGCGGCTTCGACGCCTCCATCATGTGCGGCGGCGCCGACGACGTGCGCCGCAGGATCAACGAGATGCGCCGCCGCCCCACCCTCACCGCCAACGAGGAGGACCTGCTCGTCACCCTCGAGGCCGTGTACGAGATGAATATGCGCGGCTTGAACTTCGCGCCCATCGACCTCTACGCCTCCCACGCGACGAAGTTCCTCATCACCGACGACGGACGGCTCCGGCCCCCCTTCGTCGCCATCCCCGGCCTCGGCGAGACCGCCGCGCTCGACCTGCAGCACGCGGGCGAGTCCGGGCGGCACTTCATCTCCGTGCAGGAGCTCTCCGCCGCCTGCCCCAAGGTCTCCACCGCGCACCTCGATCAGCTCGGCGCCCTCGGCGATATGCCGGAGACGAACCAGATCACGCTGTTCGATTTTTGAAAAACATACGAAAAAACTCCCGACGGAAGCTCCGTCGGGAGTTTTTTCGCTTGTCGCTCAATACACGTCTTCGATCACGCGGGAGGGGGGCGCCTCGAGGATCTCGGGGTGCTGGAAGAGGTACGAGAAGGCCTTGAACGCCTGCGCGTAGTAGTGGCCGTCGACCGTGCGCTCGTCCAGCGTGATCTTCACGTCCACCAGCTTGCGGTCGACCATGGCGCCGTGGCGGTCCAGCTCGTAGCTGTGGTGCTTGGCGCCGAAGGCGATGAACACCGGGAAGGTGCCGAAGTTGTAGATGTGGTGGAACACCGGCCGGATGCGCAGCGAGCCGAGGTCCGTGATGACCAGTGAGCCGTGGAAGGGACTGGCCTCGAGCAGGCTCTCGGGGATCCAGCCGAAGTAGTCCATCACGCGCAGCACCGCGATCATGAAGCGCAGCAGAAAGCGCGGCAGACGGCACAGCGTCTCCGCCACGTCCTCGGTGTTGTTGTGCTCGTCCGAGGTCTTGACCTCGTCGATCTTCTCGTTCATCTTGCGGTAGACGTCGAAGATCGTGTCGGTCGGGTCAAAGTGGACCTTGATGGTCGTCTCGGTCGCGTCGATGGACAGGGAGCGCTTGACCGTCATCACCACGCAGACGTCGTGGTGGGCGTAGATGCGGCGGCCGACGACAAAGCGGTTGAGGCCCGGCAGCATCGAGATGATGCGGATGTAGGCCGCGATGATGAAATGCAGCATGCCGATGCCCTTGTACCCGTCCACACGCAGCTGGCGCAGGCGGCGGTCGACCGTGGAGACCTCAAAGCTCTCCTCGTAGTAATTGCAGGCGTCGTTGCGGGTGGGCATGATGTAGGGGGTGAATTTGGAAAAAGCGGGGAGAGAGCGGAGCAGACGTCCGTCCCGCCGGTCTCCCATGCGGCGTTTGTAGTTCTTGGCCATGAGTCGAAACGCGATCCTTTCACGAGTTCTCGAAAAACGCTACTATTATATCCGAACCCCCGGGAGAAAACAAGCCCCCCCGGCGAAAAAGGCGCACGGCGGGCATATCCGGGACACAGCGCGCATACAATGCGGGGAAGTACGCATACGGTTGGGGGGAGGAAGGATATGAAGATCTTGCGTATGGGAAGCCGCGGTCCCTCGGTGGAGCTGCTGCAGCTCGCTCTGGTGCGGGCAGGCTACGGGCCGCTCGATACCGACGGCCTGTTCGGGCCGCTGACCGAGGCGGCGCTGCGCCGCTTTCAGAGCGCCATGGGCCTGACGGCCGACGGGATCGCCGGACGGGAGACCCACCGGGCGCTGCTGCCCTGGTACACGGGCTACCGCATCCACCGCATCGTGCCCGGCGACACGTTCTGGCAGCTCGCGCAGCGCTACGGCAGCACGGTCGACGCCATCCGCCTGGCAAACCCCGGCGCGCGGGAGAACGATCTGCGCCCCGGCGAGACCCTCGTGATCCCTCTGGGCTTTGACGTGGTGCCCACGACGATACGCTGGAGCTCCGCGCTGGTGGGCTACTGCGTGCGCGGCCTGCAGGCGCGCTATCCCTTCCTGACGGCGGGGGAGATCGGCAGGAGCGTCCTCGGCCGCCCGATCTGGCGGCTGCGCCTCGGCGAGGGGGAGAAGCGCGTGCTCTGCAACGCCTCCCACCACGCCAACGAATGGATCTGCACGCCGCTGCTGCTGAAGTTCTGCGAGCAGCTCTCCGCCGCCTTCGCCGCCTCGGACAGCATCGCGGGGGTGAGCGCGGCGGAGCTTCTGGAGTGCGCGGCGATCCATCTGGTCCCGGCGGTCAATCCCGACGGGATCGACCTCGTGACCGGGGAGCTCGACGGCGGCGAGAGCTTCCGACAGGCCGAACGCATCGCCGCGGCCTATCCGCGCTTTCCCTTCCCGGAGGGCTGGAAGGCCAACATCCGCGGCACGGACCTGAACCTCCAGTACCCGGCGGGCTGGGAACACGCAAAGGCGATCAAGTACGCGCAGGGGATCGTCTCGCCCGCCCCGGCCGATTTTGTCGGCCGCGCGCCCCTGTCCGCGCCCGAGAGCCGCGCGCTGTACGACTACACGCTGGCCCTGTCGCCCTGCCTGACGCTGAGCTACCACACGCAGGGGCGGGTCATCTACTGGCGCTACGGGGCGATGGAGCCGCCGCGCGGGCGGGAGATCGGGGAAAAACTCGCGGAGGTGTCCGGCTACGCGCTCGAGGACGCGCCGTACGTCTCCGGCTTCGCCGGCTACAAGGACTGGTTCATCGCCTGCTTCGACCGCCCGGGCTATACGGTCGAGGCGGGGCAGGGGACGAATCCCCTGCCCCTGACGGACTTCGATGAAATTTACCGGGAGAACCTGCCGGTGCTGGTGCAGGCGGCGCTGCTGCAGGTTTCGGACAGAGGGCCCTACTCGAGCTCAAAGGCGCCGGTGTAGAGCTGGTAGTAGGTGCCCTTCTCGGCCAGCAGCTTCTCGTGGCTGCCGCGCTCGATGATGCGGCCGTGGTCGAGGACCATGATGACGTCCGAGTTCATGACCGTGGAGAGGCGGTGGGCGATCACAAAGACCGTGCGGCCCTCCATGAGCTTGTCCATGCCGCGCTGGACGATGGCCTCGGTGCGGGTGTCGATGGAGGAGGTGGCCTCGTCGAGGATCATGACCGGGGGATCGGCGACGGCGGCGCGCGCGATGGCGAGCAGCTGGCGCTGACCCTGGGAGAGATTCGCGCCGTTGTTGCTCAGCTCCGTCTCATAGCCGCGGGGCAGGCGCGTGATGAAATCGTCCGCGCCCGCGAGCCGCGCGGCCTCGATGCACTCCTCGTCCGAGGCGTCCAGGCGGCCGTAGCGGATGTTGTCCATGACGGTGCCGGTGAAGAGGTTGGTGTCCTGCAGCACGATGCCGAGCGAGCGGCGCAGGTCCTTCTTCTTGATCTTGTTGATGTTGATGCCGTCGTAGCGGATCTTGCCGTCGGCGATGTCGTAGAAGCGGTTGATGAGGTTGGTGATCGTGGTCTTGCCCGCGCCGGTCGCGCCGACGAAGGCCACCTTCTGGCCCGGCTCGGCGTAGACCGTGACGTCGTGCAGGACCTGCTTGCCCTCCTCGTAGGCGAAGTCCACGTCGAACAGGCGCACGTCGCCCCGCAGCGGGGTGTAGGTCAGCGTGCCGTCGCCGTGCGGATGCCGCCAGGCCCAGTGACCGGTGCGCTCGTCCGTCTCGGTGAGCGTACCGTCCGGCGCCGTCCGGACGTTGACCAGCGTGACGTAGCCTCCGTCGAGCTCCGGCTCCTGATCCATGAGGGAGAAGACGCGGCCCGCGCCCGCCGAGGCCATGACGATCTGGTTGATCTGCTGGGCCAGGGTGTTGACGTTGCCGGTGAACTGCTTGGCCATGCCGAGGAAGGGGACCAGCACGCTGATGGAGAAGGGCTTGCCGGACAGCGAGACGTTGGTCACGCCCGAGAGCAGGAACACGCCGCCCGCCAGCGCCAGGACCACATAGAGGATGTTGCCGATGTTGTTCATGATGGGGCCGAGGAGGTTTGCGTAGGCGTTGGCCTTGCGGCTGTTCTCGCGCAGGGCGTCGTTGCGCGCGTCGAAGTCGCGGATGGCCTCGGCCTCGTGGCAGAAGACCTTGACGACCTTCTGGCCGTTCATCAGTTCCTGGATGATGCCCTCGGTCTCGGCCAGGGACTGTTGCTGCTTGACAAAGTAGCGCGCCGAGCCGCCGCCGACCCGCTTGGTCACGAAGAACATGGCGGCCACGCCCACAAGCAGCACCAGCGTCATCCAGAACGAGAAGTAGAGCATGATCGTGAACACGACCAGCACCACCGAGCCGGACTGGATGAAGGTCGGCAGGGACTGGGAGATCAGCATGCGCAGGGTATCGATGTCGTTGGTGTAATAGCTCATGATGTCGCCGTGCTGGTGGGTGTCGAAGAAGCGCACGGGCAGATCCTGCATCCTGCCGAAGGTCTCCTGCCGCAGCTTGTTCAGGTAGCCCTGGGTCATGACGGCCATGAGCTGGGTATAGGCGGTCGAGGAGATCAGCGCCAGCACGTACAGCCCCGCGAGGATCGAGACGAAGTGCAGCACCTCCGGCCGGGCGGCGGCCCAGTCGCCGGTTTTGTACCAGCGCTCGATCACGGCGATGACGTTCTGGGTGAACAGCGAGGGGATGGCGGAGACGACCGCCGAGAACAGGATGCAGCACATCGTCAGCGGGGCCATGCGCGGGTAGTAGACGAAGAGGCGCTTGACCGCGCGGCCGAGCGCGGAGAAGTCCGCCTTCGGACGTCCGCCGTCCGCGCCGCCGCCCGCCGTGCGGCGGCCGTGGCCCATGCTCATGGGTTTAGGCACGGTCCTCACCTCCGTTCGTCTGCTGCAGGTAGATCTCGCGGTAGATCGGGCTGCGCGCGAGCAGCTCGTCATGCGTGCCGCGGTCGGCGATGCGGCCGTTGTCCATGATGAGGATCATGTCCGCGTCCTGCACCGAGGCCACGCGCTGGGCGATGATGATCTTGGTGGTCTCGGGGATGTAGGTGCGGAAGCCCTGGCGGATCAGCGCGTCCGTCCGGGTGTCCACGGCGCTCGTGGAGTCGTCCAGGATCAGGATCTTCGGCTTCTTCAGCAGGGCGCGCGCGATGCACAGGCGCTGCTTCTGCCCGCCGGAGACATTGGTGCCGCCCTGCTCGATGTAGGTATCGTAGCCCTTGGGGTGGGCGACGACGAACTCGTCCGCCTGCGAGAGCCTGCAGGCCTCGACGATCTCCTCGTCCGTGGCCTCCGGGTTGCCCCAGCGCAGGTTCTCGCGGATCGTGCCGGAGAAGAGCTCGTTCTTCTGCAGCACCATGGAGACCGCGTTGCGCAGCGCCTCGAGATCGTATTCGCGCACGTCCCGGCCGCCGACCTTCACCGCGCCCTCGGTCACGTCGTACAGGCGGGGGATGAGCTGGACCAGCGTGGTTTTGCTCGAGCCCGTGCCGCCGAGGATGCCGACCGTGCAGCCCGAGGGGATGTGCAGGTCGATGCCGGCCAGGGCGTACTCCTGGGCGTCGGCGCTGTACTTGAAGCTGACGTTCTCGAAGTCGATCGAGCCGTCGGCCACCTCGGTCACGGCGCCGTCGGGACTCGTGAGGCTCGGCTGCTCCTGCAGCACCTCGCTGATGCGCTTGGCGGACTCGGCCGAGATGGTGAGCATGACGTAGATCATCGACAGCATCATCAGGCTGATGAGCACCTGCATGCCGTAGGTGAGCATGGCGGCGATCTGGCCGACGTCGATGACCGTGCCGGAGCTCGACACGACGATGCGCGCCCCGATCGTGAGGATGAAGAGCATGTTGAAGTACATGCACAGCTGCATCAGCGGGGAGTTGAGCGCGACGATGCGCTCGGCCTTCGTGAAGTCCATGCAGATGCTGTCCGCCGCCGCGCCGAATTTCTTCTTTTCGTACTCCTCGCGCGCAAAGCCCTTGACCACGCGCATCGCGCGCACGTTCTCCTCGATGGACTCGTTGAGCTTGTCATAGCGGCGGAAGACCGAGCGGAAGGCGGGCATGGCGTTCTTGGCGATGAGGATCAGGCCCGCGGCCAGGACCGGCACCACGACCACAAAGGTCAGGGCGAGCTTGCCGCCCATGAGGAAGGCCATCGTGATGGCGAACAGGAACATCAGCGGGGCGCGGACCGCGACGCGGATGACCATCATGAAGGCCATCTGGACATTGGTGACGTCGGTGGTCATGCGCGTCACCAGCGAGGCCGAGGAAAAGCGGTCGATGTTTTCAAAGGAGAAGTCCTGCACCCGCACGAACATGTCGCGCCGCAGATTGCGGGCAAAGCCCGTGGAGGCGTCGGCGCAGGTGCGCGCCGCGGCGGCGCCGCACAGCAGCGACAGCACGGCCATCACCACGAGCTTGCCCCCGAGCGCCGTCACTTCCTCCAGCGGCGCGCCGGCCTTGATCATGTTGACCATGTCGGCGGTGAAGAAGGGGATCAGGACCTCGAAAAACACCTCGCCCACAATGGCCAGCAGGGTCAGCAGCGCGGGCGTTTTGTTCTCGCGCAGGCTATGGGACAGGGTTTTGATCACGAAATGCTGCACTTCCTTTCCGGGAAGAATTATCAAAAAACGATCACAGACACTCTATTTTAGCACGCTCGGGAGACAAATCAAGCGGAAGTTTGTGAACAATCTTGACAGAATTGTCTCCGTCTGCTAGGCTTTGCCCGAAGAAAAGATGCCCCCGGAGGGGGCGTTGGGGAGGCGGATGGATATGGAGGACCTCGACGCGCTGCGCCGCGCCGCGGCGAGCGCTTTGCTCTGCGCGAGTCCCGGCAGCGAGGACGAGCTCTGGGACGTCTACGACGCAGAGGGGAAGAAAACCGGGCGCGTCCACCGGCGCGCCGAGCCGCTGCGCCCCGGGGACCGGCACCTGTGCGTGCACGTCTGGGTGCAGGACCCGGAGGGGAGCTTCCTCATCACGAAGCGCAGTGCCCGCAAGAGCATGGCCGGACTCTGGGAATGCACCGGCGGCTGCGTCGTCGCGGGCGAGGAGAGCCTTGACGCCGCGCTGCGCGAGGTGCGGGAGGAGACGGGGCTGCGCCTCGACCCGAAGCGGGCGGAGCTGCTGCTGTGCTGGGAGGGCGAGTTCTTCCTCTGCGACGTGTACCGCTTCCGGCAGGACGTTTCGCTCGGGGAGATCAAGCTGCAGCCCGGGGAGACGGACGGAGCCATGCTCGCGGACGCCGAAGCGATCCGCGCCCTTGCCGCGGCCGGGAAGTTCGTGGACCTGCCCTACCTCGAACGCGTGCTGGGAAGGCCGGAAATATAAACCCGCGCTTCCGTCTGATTTGTTTTTGAGGCAGCTTTGCCGCCTCAAAAACACCCTGAGCCGAGCTGTGCGAGGCCTCGCGCCGATCAAGCGAGGCGTCCCCCCGCAAGCCGAGGGCGATGAGCGCGAGAAATACTCACCGGAGAGCCCAGCGAAGCGGGTCTCCGGTGAAGTTTACAGCTCCGGCAGGTCGTCGTTGAGGATGACGCGCTGCTCCCTGCCGCGGTCGGGCATGGCCACGATCAGCAGGTAGCCCACGCCGGGCAGCAGAAAGGCCCACCAGAAATACTTCCGGCCATGGTAGCCCTTATCCTCGGCGATCTTGTAAAACTCCCCGGCGGCGAACCAGTTGATGACCAGGCAGGCGGCCAGGACAAGCAGAGAGATGAGCACCGTCATTGCGGAAGACCTCCTTTTTGGCTTTTTGCCATCATACAATCATTATAGTCGGGACTGCCCGACGGGTCAAGAGATATGAAAAACAGGACCGCGTCTGCGGTCCTGTTTTTCCTTTGGGAGCTTACTGGAGCTTCTCCAGGTACTCCACGATGCGGCCGACGGTGTAGAGCTGGGCTGCGTCCTCGTCGCTGATGGAGACGCCGTACATGTCCTCCAGGGACATGATCAGCTCAACCACGTCGAGAGAGTCGGCGCCGAGATCGTCGATCAGGTTGGTCTCCGCCGTGATGGACTCGGGGTCGATCTCAAACTGCTGGGCGAGCGCGTTTCTGACATTCTCAAAAATCATGATGATCCTCCGGTGCTTTGGCACAGATAATGACGGCACACTTGCTGTGCATCATACTACAAAGTTTGGGAATATGCAAGTCCCGGCGTCAGGCCCACTCGCGGCTTTTGGGCTTGTTGTCGGGCTTGTCCGGCTTGACGTAGGAGACGACCACGCGGCGGTTCGGCTCGACGCCGGTGGAGCTGGTGGTGACGCCCTCGTAGTTCTGCAGCGCGGTGTGGATGACGTGACGCTCATAGGAGTTCATCGGCTCGAGCGCCATGCTGCGCTTGTACTTGATGGCCTTCTCCGCCATCTTCTCGGCCAGACGCGCCAGACTCTCCTCGCGCTTGGCCCGGTAGGCCTCGGCGTCGACGGAGATGTGCAGGTGCTTGTCGTTGGTCTTGTTGACAACGTAGTTGGTCAGGTGCTGGATCGCGTCGAGCGTCTCGCCGCGGCGGCCGATGATGGCGCCCATGGAGGCGCCGGTCAGATTGACGTTCACGCCGCCGTTCTCGCGCGGACCGATCTCGATGTCGGCGTTGACGCCCATGCGCTCGAGCAGGCCGGAGAGGAAGGCGCGGATCTCGCCGTAAACGGCAGGCTCGTCGGGATCGGCGGGCCTGGCGGCGGGGGCGGGCGCCGCGGCGGGCTTCTTCTCGGCCGCGGACTTCTTTTCGGGGGCGGGCTTCTTCTCCGCCCTGGGCTTCGGCTCGCTCTTCACGGGCGCGGGAGCCGGAGCCTTGACGGGCTCCTCGTCCGGGCACTCGTAGCTGACGCGGATGCGGGCGGGAGAGGCGCCGATGCCGAGGAAGCCGGACTTGGCCCTCTCCAGGATCTCCACCGACACGTCGTCGCGGTCCAGACCGAGCTCGTTCAGGGCTTCGGCGATGGCGGCGTCCTCCGTGCGGGCGGACTTTTCCAGATATTTGATCATCGTGTTTGACACTCCTGTATCATTCTTCAGATTCGCCGGCGTCGGCGCACGCGTCGCCGGTATCGCCGACCTCACCGTCGCTGCCGTCGGCGGCGTCGGACGCCGGAGCCTCAAAGCTCTCGCCGGAGAGCTCGACGACGCTCTCGTCGATGGCGGGCGCGTCCTCCGACTCCGCGGCGGCCGCCAGCGTCTCGGCCTCGGCGGTCTCGGGGTGCTCGAAGCGGTCGGGCACATAGGCGCGGCCGCGCGCGTAGCGGCGGTTGCCCACCTGCGAGGCGGGCTTCTCGGCCTCCTTGATGCCCAGGCGCTCGCGCCGTGCGGCGCGGTCGGCCTTCTCCAGGGCGGCCTTGCGCTCGTCCAGGCGCTGCTTCTCGCTCGCCTGCAGCTTCTTCTTGCTGGTGTTGGCGTTGACCGGCGTCTTGCCCTCGGCCTTCAGGCGCTCGTACTCGGCGCGCTTCTCGGCCATCTCCTTCTCACGCTCGGCGCGCTCGGCCGCGCGGACCGCGTCCTCCTCGTCCAGCTTCTTCTTGTAGATCTTGGTGAGGATGTAGTCGCGGATCATGCCGAAGACGGAGTTGGCGATCCAGTAGATGCCCATGGCGGCGGGCATGACAAAGCAGATCCAGATCGACATCAGAGGCATCATCAGGTTCATGCTCTTCATCGTGGCCTGGGACTGCGCGTCGCCGGTGGACGGCGTCGCGGCGGAGCTGATCTTCATCGAGGCCCAGCTCAGCGCGGCGGAGATGAACGGGATCAGGAACAGGCCCAGCGCGGGTCCCCAGACGGAGGGGTCGGACCAGTCCGTCTTGGTGAAGAAATTCCACTGGGGCTGCTCGCCCAGGTTGATGCCGAGAAAGCGGAAGTCGATATTCATCAGACCGTCGATCTTCCCGGCCAGAGAGCTCGTCACCTCGGACCAGTGCTGGTGCGCAAGGTTCGAGAGCGTGATCTCCGCGTAGGCGTCGGCCCGGCCGCTGCCCGCGACGTACCAGCCCTGCGCGGTCATGAACTCCTTGAGCGCGTCCACCACCGAGTCGGCGCAGAACATCATGCGCGTGATCGGACGACGGATGACGCTGTACAGCGCGATCAGGATCGGGAAGGGGATCAGGGACCACAGGCAGCCGGACATCGGGTTGATGCCCTCCTCCTGGTAGAGCTTCTGCATCTCGGCGTTGAGCTTCTGCTGGTTGCCCTCGTGCCGGCGCTGCAGCTCCTGGATCTTCGGCTGCAGGCGCGAGGAGCGCATCATGCTCTTCTTGCTCTTGGCCATGAAGGGCGTCATGATCAGGTTGACCATCAGCGCGAAGACCACGATCGCCAGGCCGTAGCTGCCCGTCGCCTCATAGAATTTGACCAGAGGCCAGGCAAAAATCCTGCAAATAAATTCGCCCATAGGGTACTCCTTTTTTCAGTCTAGGGTACGGGGTCGTAGATGCCGCGCCGCCCGTGATAAAAGGGGTGGCAGCAGCAGATGCGGCGGAGCGCCATCCAGCCGCCCTTCAGGGCGCCGTATTTCTCGATGGCCTCCAGTGCGTACTGGGAGCAGGTTGGGGTAAAGCGGCAACAGGGCTGCCGGTACGGGGAGATGTGCCGGCGGTAAAAGCGGATCAGAGCAAGCAGAAACGCCTTCATGCCTCCGCCTCCTTCATCAGGCCGAGCTTGCGGCAGGCCGTGAGATAGGCGGCCTCCAGACGGCGGTACTCGCAGCCGACCGCGCGCGAGCGCGCGACCACCACCACGTCGTAGCCGGGTCGCATCCGCGGCGCGTTCAGCCGCACGATCTCCCGCAGCCGACGCCGGACGCGGTTGCGCACCACGGCGCCGCCGAGCTTCGTCGACACCGTGAAGCCGCAGCGGCTGACGCCGAGGCGGTTCTTCCTGCAGTAGAGCGCGAGGTACGGCGTGACGGCACTCTTCCCGCGGGCGTAGAGGCGGTGGAAGTCGCTGTTCTTTTTGAGCGTAACGCTGGCCTTCACGTCATCTCGCCTCACACGGAAAATGCGGCACAAACACCGAAAGGGCGGATCTCTCCGCCCCGGACATCTCTTTTCCCGAACTGTTCACGGTGCGCCTCAAGCGCTGAGCTGGGCTCTGCCCTTGGCTCTGCGGCGGGCAAGAACCTTGCGGCCGTTGGCGGTCTTCATTCTCTTGCGGAAGCCGTGCTCTTTCTTGCGCTGGAGCTTTTTGGGCTGGTAGGTACGAAGCATAAGGTGCACTCCTTTCTCCGGATCAGAGGATCCGCGTATTATACTATCCACAGATAAAACCCTTCATTTTTTACCGGCCAGAATCGCGCCATGCATCGTTGGCGGCCTTGGCCATATATCTCCATTATGCCCTGCGGCCGCCGCCTCGCCTGACACGATTCTGCCTCGGTAAAATTCTAAAGCTTTTTATCGGTGAATAGTATTACTCAACATCCCCGCGAACGCGGAGAAGCAGTTGACAAACAAACACCCGGCGGCAGGGGCCGCCGAGTGCTTATTATAATGGGAGAGATTGCAATTTGTCAACAAAAATCTTATTTCAGATCCTCGCCGCGGATGTATTTGCCCAGCGGCTTCCAGATCGCCCAGCCGACCAACAGGCAGAGGGCCAGATCGATGAGGATGAAGCTGCCGTTGTAGAGCAGGGAGTAGAACCAGGGCGAGTGCATGGTCAGGCCGAAGAAGGTCTCGGGCATATACTCGGCCCAGACGGTCGCGCCGACGACGTAGTGCACCAGAAAGCGCGCGAGCGCGCCGACGACGCTGCCGGTGAAGAAGCCGTACCGCCGCGCGTGGAAAAGGCCTGCGAGGCCCAGCACCGTGAAGGCCACGATGTAGTCGCCGAGGATCGACTGCCAGCCCCAGGCGTACGCGCCGTCGAAGCTCAGCTTGAGCAGGCTGTAAACGAAGCATGCCAGCATGCCGGGCTTGAAGCCCCAGCGGGCGCAGTAGATGAAGACGGGCAGCATCGCCAGATTGACCGAGCCGCCCTGCGGCAGCTCGAAGAGCTTGAGCTTGCCGACCACGACGGCCAGCGCGACGAAGACGGCGCCCTCGGTCAGGGCGCGGAGAGAGATCTTGCTGTTCATGTGTGTTCCTCCCTGTGATGATGTTCGGGAAGCGGCGGCGCAAAAAAACGCAGGTCCGAACATGAACCTGCGGAAAGCTGCGCGCTCTGTTTCCTACGCCGGCATTATCCGGATCAGGTTCCGGGGTTTCAGAGCTCGCTTACTCTGTCTCAGCCGGGAAAACCCAGCGCCCCTTTTTGATTGTGAAACCACTTTAACACCCTGGGCGGGCTTTGTCAAGCCCGCCCAGGGGTGGCTGTTATTGTTCCTTTTTCAGCAGCTCGGCCTTGTCGAGGATGAACTGCCGCAGCCAGGGACCGGCCTCCTCGTTCTTGAGGGCAAAGTCGATGATCGACTCCAGGTAGCCCTTGAGGTTGCCGGTGTCGTAGCGCTTTCCCTCGAAGTCCACGGCGCACATCTTCTCGCGGCGGCAGAGCGTGCGCATGCCGTCGGTGAGCTGGATCTCGTTGTTGCGCCCGGGCGAGGTGTTTTCGAGGATGTCGAAGATCGCGGGCGTGAGCACATAGCGGCCCATGATGGCGTAGTTGGACAGCTTCTCGTAGATCGAGGGCTTCTCGTTCATGTCGCCGATGCGGTAGACGTTTTCGCCCAGCGGCTCCTCGAGCTTGACGGAGGAGTACTTGCAGATCTCCTCGCCGGGGAACTCCCGGATGGCGATGGCGCTGCAGTCGTTTGCCTCGGCTGCGTCCACGAGCTGCTTGAGTACCGGCGTCTCGCTGAGCATGATGTCGTCGCCCAGCAGGATGCCGAAGGGCTCGTTGCCGACAAAATTCTTGGCGCGCCAGACGGCGTGGCCCAGACCCTTGGTCTCCTTCTGACGCAGGAAGAACACGTCGGCCATGTCGGCGACCTTGCGCACGGTGTTGGCCTCGCGGATCTTGCCGTCGCTCAGGAGCCGCGCCTCCAGATCGGGGGCGTAGTCGAAGTAGTCCTCGATCGGGGACTTGCCGCGGTTGGTGATGATGAGGATCTGCTCGACGCCGGCGGCCACCGCCTCCTCGACGATGTACTGCAGGACGGGCTTGTCCACCAGCGGCAGCATCTCCTTGGGGATGCTCTTGGTGTTGGGCAGCAGACGGGTGCCGAGACCCGCCGCGGGGATGATCGCTTTCCGGACCTTCATGAGAGCGCTCCTTTCGCGCCGTTCGGCGCCGTTACGTATTGCTGAATTTATCCGCAAACTCGCGGAAGAACTTCATTTTGGGAAGACTGACCATCAGCGGATAGCCGATCAGGTACAGCACGCCCGCCTCGCCCAGACCGACCGTGAGGCCGTTGAAGGCGAAGGAGGCGAGGGGACTGGAGAACTCCCGGAGCTGATAAGCCCAGGTGAGCACCGCCCCGACGATGACCGCGTTGAACGCGACAGGCATGCCGCAGCCGAGCATACGGTTTTTGACCGTGTTGCCCTTCTTGCCGAAGTGCGCCGTCATGACGCCCGCCAGATAGGTTGCGAGCGTGCCGAAGATCATGTCCATGATGTTGCCGGTATAGAGATTGGCCAGCAGGCAGCCGAGCGTGATCCCCAGGACGCTGCCGGGCATCAGGAAGGGCAGGGCGGTCAGCGCTTCGCTCACGCGGAACTGGACGGGCCCGTAGCTGATGGGGGCCAGGGCGATGGTCAAGGCCGCGTACAGGGCGGCGATGACGGCGTTGGCAGCCAGGAACAGGGTGGTGTTTTTCTTGCGCATGATACGGATACCTCCATTTTTTATTTAGACGAACGGAGGCACCGACACCGGACGGGGCTTTCCTCCCCATCCGGTCCATTTTTTATGCCGCCGTCCAGCGCGGCAGGGTGTGGAAACCTGCCGTTTATCAATATATTTCCTTATTGGCTCCCCTGAAAGGGGAGCTGTCGGCCGCAGGCCGACTGAGGGGTTCGCAGGGCGCGCGAAGCGTCACACGCCGCTCTGCTCCGCCCCCGCCTCGCGGCGGTGCAGGGAGTACTCGCAGCCGCAGTAGAGCTGGCGGTAGACGTGGTACTGCTCGCACAGCTCGATGGAGCGGTTTTCCCCGTCGCGCTTCTTGAAGTCCGAGGGCAGCCAGTTCACGCCGAAGGCGCGGGCGATCTCCTCGGCCAGGGCGTTGATGAGCTCGGCGTCCTTGTGGCGCGAGAGCGTCAGCGTCGTGCAGAAATAGTCGAAGCCGTAGCGCTTGCAGAGCTTCGCCGCCTCCAGCAGGCGCAGGCGGAAGCACTCGGTACAGCGGGCGCCGCCCTCCGGCTCGTCCTCAAGACCCTTGACGCGGGCGTAATAGTCCTGCTCCCTGCGCGGCTCGGCCAGGATGGAGACCGAGTCGGCCAGTCCCATGTCCTCCACCAGCTTCACGAGGGTCTGAAAGCGGCGCTCAAATTCGGCCTGGGGGTAGATGTTCGGGTTGTACCACAGCAGCGTCACATCAAAATGCTGCGTCAAATACTCGAGCACGGCGCTCGAACACGGCCCGCAGCAGGCGTGCAGCAGAACGCGGGGCCTTTTGCCGCCCTGCTTCTGGATGATCCGGTCCAGCTCGCGCTGGTAATTTCTTCTGTTCATGCATTCATCATACCATAGGGGCGCAAAAAAAGCTATGGACATTTTTCGTGAAACGACTATGAGAAAAAGGCGGTGCGGCGTCCCTTGACGCGGCCGGAACAAAAAGGTATAGTAAGAGCAGAATACGACCCGGGAGGGACGGTTATGGACAAGAGGACCGACAAGCAGAATTACTACCTCGACATCGCCGACGCGGTGCTCGAACGCTCGACCTGCCTGCGCCGCAAGTACGGCGCGATCATCGTGCGCAATGACGAGATCATCTCCACCGGCTACAACGGCGCGCCGCGCGGGCGCAAAAACTGCTCCGACCTCGGCGGCTGCATGCGCGAGAAGCTGGGCATCCCTTCCGGGCAGCGCTATGAGCTGTGCCGCTCGGTCCACGCGGAGGCCAACGCCATCATCTCCGCGCCCCGGCGGGACATGATCGGCGCGACGCTCTACCTCGTCGGACGCGAGGCAGCCACCAACGCCCTCATGCCCAACGCCATGAGCTGCTCGATGTGCAAGCGCACCATCATCAACGCCGGTATCGAAAAGGTCGTCATCCGCACCGGCCCCGCCGACTACATCACCATTCCCGTCTCGGACTGGATCGAGAACGACGACTCGATCTTTACCCTCGATTACTGAAAAAGGAGAGCTGACATGAGCACCAACACCATCTACGTTTTCTCCGGCAGCGGCAACTGCCTGGACATCGCAAAGAACATCGCCAAAAAGCTGGGCGACACCGACATCGTCCTGATGCGCTCCACGCCCGAGAAGACCGACGCCACCGACAGCAAACGCGTGGGCTTCGTCTTCCCCTGCTACGCGGGCGGCCTGCCCGGCGGCGTGGAGGAGAGCTTCCGCGCGGTGAAGATCGCCCCGGGCACCTACACCTTCGGCGTGACGAGCTGCTCGGCCTATCCCGGGATCGGCCTGAGCGTGCTCAACAGCATCCATCCGCTGGACTTCTGGAGCGTCGTGACGCACCACTGCTCGTGCATCTGGCTCTTCCCGCACGAGCTGATGATGCCGATGCTGAGCGTCGAAAAGGCGCAGGAGCGCTCCGAGCGCCTGGCCGCGCTGATCGGCGCGCAGGTCCTCGCCGGGGAGAAGAGCAGGAAGGCCCCGAAGGCCAACGCCTTCAACAAGGCCGAGGCTTCCGCCTGGCCCGTGCTCTCGAAAAAGAAGGCCGAGAAGCTGCGCTCCACCGACGCCTGCGTCGCCTGCGGCCAGTGCGTCCGGCTCTGCCCGAAGGGCAACATCCGCATCGAGGGCGGCCGCGCCGTCTTCGGCACCGACTGCATCGGCTGCCTCGCCTGCCTGCAGTACTGCCCGCAGGAGGCCATCCACATGGGCGGCGTCACCCTCCGGCGCGAGCGCTACCACAACCCGAAGGTCCCCGCCTCCGAGCTTATGGAGAAGATCATCCACATCGACTGAACAAAACAGCCCCTCCCGGAAACGGGAGGGGCTGTCACACACCTTTTTCAAGTTATCATCTTTTGTGTAAAATGTCAATAGAAAACGCGATAAGCTTTTAAATAATGAAGCAGATTTGACGGATTGCACAAATACCGCCCACGTTTTTCAGACAGCATCCCATCTTGTAAAAGCCCGGGGGCCATGCTATATTATAAGCACAAAGGGGTGAACCCGATGTACTGAGAAAACCCCAGATCATGAATCGGCGTGATCAAACACGGGGGGAGCGCTGTAAGCCCAAAATATGCAGGAGGACAGCAGCCAACCTTGAGAAGGACCCACATTTGGGTTAGTCCCGAGCGGACAAAGATGCGGTTTGAGCTGGAAAATGTGTCCCGTTGGCTAAGGCAGCGTCCGAAATAAAAGAAAGCGAGGTAACCAGGATGTTAGATATCAAGAATTCAATGAAATGACCCTTGACTGCAGAAGAGGCGAACGGGAAAAAATCGCCGCGGTCAAGGGTCATTTCGTATTTTAAAGCAGGTTTTTGCCGCTTCCGAAAAGGAGGCGTTTTTTTATTCCCGCCGCAGTACCGTGAACACGCCGTGCCGCTGCGCGGTGAAGCCGAGCGCCTCCCAGCGGGAGAGGTCCGTCCCGGCCCAGAGGAGATACGTCCCGTCGGGGTCGAGCGGCATGGCGGCGTCCTCGTAAAAGCGAAAGCGCGTGAAGCTGCGGGGGCTCAGGAAGGCCGCGGGCCAGACCTCGTATTCCGCGCTTTCGGCGAAGTCTTCCGGCGGGACGCGGGCGTAGAGCAGGACCTTCGGATAGTGGACGGCCTTCGTCACATAGACCGTGCCCTCGTGCGCGGCGGCGGCCTCCACGGCCTCCCGTACCCCGTCGGTGAAGGAGCCGCGCAGGCTGTCGGCGTAGGGGCCGAAGTAGCTGACGGCGAAAAGCGCGAAGAGCACGAGATATACGGAAACGATCCCCGCAAAGCTGCCGCGCGCGTACGCTCCGGCGAAAGAGAGCAGAGTCTCGATCCCGAGGGCGGCACACAGCACCAGCGGCAGCAGCAGGAGGTTCATGCGGTTGGCGTTGACGTCGATCACGAGCGCCAGACAAAGCCCCGCAAGGACCCAGATCAGCAGCGTCACCGCCGGATCGAAGCGCCGTTCTTTCAGCGAGCGCGCGAAACGGACAACGAGCGCCCCGAGGCCGATGAGGGCGAAGGGCAGGGAAATCGGGTAGAACAGGCCGAAGGGTGTGGGCGTGTTCCAGATCAGACCGTCCGAGCGGCGCAGCAGGATGTGCAGCAGATTACGGGCGTTTTCCGGGATGCGGCGCAGCGAGAGCTCCGACGAGCGCATCACCAGCAGACGCGGCACCGAGAAGGGGCCGATGGAAAATTCTTCGACGAAACCGTAATTGACGGCGAGAAAGGCCATGAGCGGCAGGGCCAGCGCCAGAAGGAGCAGGCCGGAGCCGAGCAGCGCCCGGGAGGGCTTCGGCCGCGCGTACAGGAGGATCAGGCCCACAAGCAGGGGCATGACCGGCCAGATGGCCGAGTAGGCGTAGAGCGAAAGGCCCCAGCACAGGGCCGCCGGATAATAGAAACGCGATCTCTCCATGCCGCGCAGAAAGCAGCACAGGCCGGCCAGCAGCAGGCCCGGCGCGAGGTTGGACTCCAGCGCCCAGCGGCCCATGGCGACATGCCAGGGACAGACGGCGAGCAGCAGGGCGAACAGCTGCCCCGCGCGCTCCCCGCCGACGCGCCGCCCGAGCCGGTACGCGCACCAGAGGCTGAGAAGCGAGAGCGAGACCTGCGGCAGGCGGATCACCCAGCTGTGTACGCCGAAGAGGGCGAGCAGCGGAAGAAGCAGATAGGTCTCGAGCGCGTTCATGCCGCTGCCCCAGGCGGTCAGATAGACCGGCCAGGCGTGCAGCGAGCTGTCGACCCCGCTTTGCAGCAGGGCCCAGGCCTCATAGGCGGCGAAAGCCTCGTCCTGGTTGAGCCCGCAGGGCACGGCGCCGAAGCGCCACAGCCGCGCGAGGGCCCCCAGAACGAGGATCGCAGCGAGGATGAACTTGTCGCGTTTTCCTCTTGTCATGGAAACTCCCGAATGAGGCCGGGGCGGTCAGGCCGCCCCGGCTGCGCGTTTATCGCTGCGAAAGGCACACCGCGGTCTTCGCCGCGAGGGCAGCGTTGTTGAGCACGAGCCTGATGTTCGACTCGAGACTGTCGCCGCCGGTGAGCTCCACGACCTTCGCCAGCAGGAAGGGCGTGGTCTCCTTGCCGCGGATGCCCTGTGCCTCGGCGGCGCGCAGCGCCTCGTCGATGGCCTTGTCGATGACCGCCTTGTCCATGGCGTACTCGGCGGGGATGGGGTTCGTGACGAGCATGCCGCCCTTATAGTCCATGTCGCGCTGCGCCCGGTAGATCGCCGCGAGCTCCTCGGGGCTGTCCACGCGGTAGTCCACCCGGAAGCCGGACTGGCGGGTGTAGAAGGCGGGCAGCTCCTCGGTGCCGTAGCCGAGCACGGGCACGCCCTTGGTCTCGAGATACTCGAGCGTCAGGCCGAGATCGAGGATGGACTTGGCGCCCGCGCAGACCACCATCACCGGCGTCTGGGCCAGCTCCTCGAGGTCGGCGGAGATGTCCATCGTCACCTCCGCGCCGCGGTGTACGCCGCCGATGCCGCCGGTGGCAAAGATGCGGATGCCCGCCATGTGCGCGATGATCATGGTCGTGGCGACCGTGGTGGCCCCGTCCGCGCCGCGCGCGACCAGCGCGGGCAGATCCCGGCGGCTCGCCTTCGCGACGCTGCGCCCGGCCCTGCCGAGATATTCGATCTCGTCCCGGCTCAGGCCCGCCTTGAGCCTGCCGCCGATGACCGCGATCGTGGCCGGTACGGCCCCGTTGTCCCGGATGGTCTGCTCGACCAGCAGGGCGGTCTCCACGTTCTTCGGATAGGGCATGCCGTGCGAGATGATCGTGCTCTCGAGCGCGACGACGGGTCTGCCCGCCGCAAGCGCCTCGCGCACCTCGGGCGCGACGTCCAGAATGCGGTTGTTCATATCGTTCCTCCTGTTATGCTTGTTGTTCTTCCATGCCCGCGAGCACGGCCTGCGCGCTCATGCGGGGGCTGACGGTCCCGGCGTCGGCCATGGCGATCCCCGCCGCGGCGACCCCGGCCCGGGCGCTGTCCGCAAGGCCCAGACCGCGCAGCTGCGCCCACACCAGCGCCGCGAGAAAAGCGTCGCCGCAGCCGGTGGTGTTGACGTGCTCGCCGTGCGCGGCGGGCAGACGCAGGCGCGTGTCCGCGTCGGCAGCCAGGACCCCGTCCGCGCCGAGGCTGATAAAGACCCGCCGCAGCCCGGTCCCGAGCAGCGCGTCGGCCGCGCGGTGCAGGCTCCGCTCGTCATGGATCGCAACGCCCGACAGCAGCTCCGCCTCCAGACGGTTGGGCTTGAGCGTGTGCAGCTTCCCGAGCACGCCCTTCAGACGTCCGGCCTTGGCGGCGGAGACCGCGTCGGCAAAGAGCGGGACCGTGACGCGGCCGCAGAGCCAGGCGATCGTCTCCGCGGGGAGATTGGCGTCGAGCACCAGGACCTGCGCCTGCTCCAGCCAGGGGAGCCTCGGTTCCAGCGCGGCGGGGGTGAGGCGGTCGTAGATGTCCATGTCCGACACCGCAAGGGCCATGTCCCCCTCGGGGCCGGCGAGATAGAGATAGGTCGAGGTCGACGCCTCCGGGACGATCAGCGAGCCGGTGAGGTCGATGCCGAGCAGGGCGCAGGAGCCCTCGATCCGGCTGGCCCACAGGTCCTCGCCCAGGGCGGTGAGCAGGCGCACGTCGACGCCCAGCAGGCTCAGGTTGTGGGCGATGTTCCGGCCCACGCCGCCGAGACTGAAGCGCACGGCGCCCGGGTTGGAGTCGCCCATGACGAGCGGCGCGCGCGCCGTGCCGCCGATATCGATGTTGACGCCGCCGACCACCGCCGCGCAGGGCCCGCGCCCGTTTTCCATACGCTCCGCCTCCGTTTCCGGCAACAGTATAGCAGAACTCCCGCGCGCTGTAAACGAAAAAGAACGCGCCCGGCCTCGGCCGGGCGCGCGGAGGTTCACGATTCCAGGATAAACGCCGTCAGCTCCGCGGGGCTGTCGAAGAGCAGGGACGCGCCCGCGGCGACGAGCTGCTCCCGGGTCCGAAAGCCCCAGGTGCAGGCCGCGCAGTCGATGTTCGCCGCGCGGGCGGTCTCGAGGTCGACCTCGGTATCGCCCACATACAGGCAGCGGGCTAGGGCGACGCCCATCTCCTCCGCCGCGGCCTCGAGCATGTCGGTCCAGGGCTTGCGCCGTACGCCCGGCTTTT
The DNA here is from genome assembly GCA_030531585.1 of Eubacteriales bacterium. Classification (GTDB taxonomy): domain Bacteria; phylum Bacillota; class Clostridia; order Oscillospirales; family Oscillospiraceae; genus Limivicinus. Next base: position 24,763 of record JAUNNC010000007.1, read on the forward strand.
CGCCGACGACGAGGGTCAGCCAGGGGGCGAAGAAGCGCCGCGCACCCGGCTGCACGGCCGCGTCCGGCTTGTTGGAGATCACCGCGAGCTTCAGCCCCGCCTCCTTCAGCGCCGCCAGCATCTCCGGCACACCGTCGTAGGGGCGGCTGCGGTCGTTGGCGTGGTCGGCGTAGTAAGCGACATAGTCGTCGTACAGCGCCTGCAGCGTCTCGCCGTCGGTCCCGGCGGGAGCCGCCCGGCGCAGCAGGAAGCCCGCGCCATTGCCCGCGAAGGAGCGGTACTCCGCCGTCTCCCGCTCGGGCAGACCGGCCAGGCGCAGCGCGCGGTTGGCCGCATAGGCGATGTCGGCGATCGAGTCGGTCACGGTGCCGTCGTAATCAAAGAGGATCGCATCGTAGTTCATGGACTGGTCCCTTCATAAAGCGCAGCGCCGACCGAAACCGGTCGGCGCTCCTTGTTTTGCCGCTTCTTACAGGTTCTCCTCGAGGAAAGCGAGCAGGCCCGTGCAGGCCTCTTCCTCGTTGGCGCCGTCGCAGGTGACGGTGACTTCGGTGCCCTGCTTGATGCCGAGCGCCATCAGCTTCATGAGCTGGGCGAGGTTGACGGTCTTGCCGTTGGCGGTCAGGGTGACGGCCGTGTCGGCGTAGCTCTTGGCCTTCTTGCACAGCAGGCCGGCCGGACGGGCGTGGATGCCGAGCTCGTCCTTGATCGTGTAGGTAAACTGCTTCATGTTGTACACCTCGTATGAATTAGTGTGGGGGATCATCTGATCCCATTTTGCCATAGAATGCGGACATTGTCCACAGTTTCTTGAAAAACTGCGTTAGTCTTTGACGGAGGCCGCAAGCTCCGGGAAGTCCGCCTTGCGTACCTGAACGACAGCCATGCCGATCGCCCGCAGCTGCGCGAGCACCTGGGGATTGGCGCGCTCGTCCGTAATGACGCAGCCGCTCTTCTCCAGCGAGAAGCTCGCATAGGTGCCGGTCTTGCCGATCTTCGTGTAGTCTGCCAGGATATAGTAGCGCGCGGCGTGGGAGATCATCGTGTCGTTGATCCCCAGCTCTGTGGGGATGCCGCAGAGGATCTCGCCGCCGGGGGAGATGCCGCTGCAGCCGAGGAAGGCCAGATCCGCCTGCTCCATCAGGAGATTGCGCAGCGTGCAGTCGCCGGTCATGATGTGGTTCTGGCCGCGCAGGCTCCCGCCCGAGAGGGTAATCTCCACCCCGGGGGGATACTTCTGCTCGACCGCGGCGCCGTTGTTGGAGAAGACGTGCACCGTCTTGTCCCCGACGTATTCCAGAAGCCCCAGGGCCGTGCGGCTGCCGTTGATGAAAATGCGGTCGCCCGAGCTGATCAGACTCGCCGCGTAGCAGGCGATCAGACGGCGGTAGAGCGCCACCTCGTCCTTCGCGGCGCCGGCCGCGGGGCGGATGTCCGCCGTCGCGCCGCCGTGCGTGCGGCTGATCTGGCCGCGGTCCTCGAGCATCTGCAGGTCGCGCCGGACGGTCATCGAGGAGATGCCGAACGCGGCGGCCAGTTCCTCGACCCCGGCCTGGCGGTGCTCCCGGATGTAGGAGAGCATCTCGGCGTGGCGCAGGTTGACGGATTGACGATCTCGTTTCATAGAACATTACACTCCTTCGCGCCCGAGCGCCGGCAGCAGCGCCGGCAGTTCCGTCAGGCGCGAGATCCGCGGCACGTCGGGCAGAGGATCGTCCGCGCCCGGCGTCGGGCAGAAGCGGACGGGGCGCATCCCCGCCCGCAGCGCGCCGAGCACGTCGCTCTTCACATCGTCCCCGACGAAAACGCATTCCGCACTTTCACAGCCCGCCTTCTCCGCGCAGCAGTCGAAGAGCCGCCGGTCCGGCTTTTCCGCGCCGACCTCCTCGCTCGTGACCATGAAGTCCACGAGCTCGATCAGCCCGAGCCGTTCCAGCTTCTCAAACTGGCGGTCGGCGGTCATGTTGGTGCCGATCCCGACGGTACAGCCCGCCTCCCGCAGCAGCGTAAGCCCCTCGGCCGTGCCGGGAAAGGGCGCGGCCGCGTCGAGCAGCGTCGACCAGTAGAGCTCCGCCATCGCCGGCGCGTGCCGGATCGGCAAATGCGCGCCCTCCAGCAGGATCTGGTAGCGGATCAGCCGGTTGTGGACGGCGGCGCAGCCGCCGCCGCAGCGGGCCGTCAGCGTGCGCGCGGCCTCCCGGTGCAGCGCTTCAAAGCGCTCCGCCGGGATGTCCAGGCGCTCGCGGGCGTACTCCGTCAGCGCGCCCCAGGCCTGCCGGTGCGCCTCGTCATAGCTGTAGAGCGTGTTGTCGATGTCGAAGAGAACGGCCTTGATCATGCGCGTCACCGCGGGACCGGAGCGGGGCGCTCAGTCGAGCAGGCCCGCGTCCTTCATGGCCTGCTCCATCTCGGGAGCGGACATGATATTCTTCAGACCGATGACGGTGGTGCCCTTCTTGGCGGCGTCGTCGAACATCTTGGCGAAGTTGCGCGCGCAGAGGACGATGTCATAGCCGGGCGCGGCGGACTTGCCCTCGGACAGAGAGCAGTGGTGCAGAGCGCCGGGCTTGATGCCGTACTTGGTGAGGACTTTCTGGAGGGTCATCTTCATCATCAGGGAAGAGCCGGCGCCGTTGGCGCAGCAGACCATGAACTTCTTGTTGTCGAGTTTAGCCATTTTGTGTTCCTTTCCTTACGATAACATGATTTGCCCAAAAACGGGGTTTTCCGGAGGGACGGCAGTGCCGCCCCTCCGGGTGAATACGGGTGAATGCGGGTTAAACGGCCTTGGCTTCCTTCTCGGCCATGTACTCCTTGTAGGCCTCGTAATCCTCGGTGATGAGGAAGTAGGCCTTGGGGTCCTTGCGGTACTCGAGCTGCGGCAGCGCGAGCAGCAGAGCCGCAACCACCACGACGCCGAAGTAGCCCAGGAACTTCATGATGACGGTGAACAGAGGCCACACGGTCGCCCAGTCGAACATGCCGAGGTAGCCGCCGTACTGCGCCATGCCGACCCAGCCGGCGATCAGCGCGGAGCCGAAGACCTGGATCAGGCCGGAGCAGAAGGGAATGGCCAGGCAGGCCTTGAGGCCGCCCTTCTCGTTGGCGACGAGGCCGATGGTGGCGTTGTCGAAGAAGACGGGCACGAAGCCGCAGATGATGAGGGTGGGGCTCTTGAAGACGATCAGCAGCACGATGGCGACCAGCTGGCCGACAAGACCGGCGAGGAAGCCGAAGGTGACGGCGTTGGCGTCGCCGAAGCCGTAGCAGACCGCACAGTCGACGCCGGGGACGGAGGAGGGCAGGAGCTTGTCGGCAATGCCCTGGAAGGAGGCGGTGAGCTCGGTGACGAAGGTGCGCACGCCCAGCTGCAGGATCGCGAGGTAGACGGCGAAGTTCAGGCAGGTGTTGAGCACATACATGAAGAAGCTGTCGGCCTCCTTGATGTTGCCCTTCTCAATGAAGTAGGGGCGGCCGATGACGGCCATGATGGCGCCGAAGAAGACGGTCATCAGAATGGCGGTGCAGACCATGTTCTCGTTGAAGATCGAGAAGAAACCGGGCATCTCCATGTCGCCGACCTTCTTGATCTCCTTCTGCTTCTTGCCGCCGTTGGTGCCGAAGACCTTGTCGGCCACGATGTAGCCGAGACGGATGCCGAACATCTGCTGGTGGGCGATGGCGAAGCCCGCGCCGTCGGTGAGCTCCTGCATGGGCTTGACGGTCAGGTTGGAGCCGACGGCCCAGTAGGCGCCGAGGATGACGGACATGACGACGAGCATCAGCACGTCGTTCTTGAGCAGGGCGGGGAGGGCGAACATGATCAGCCAGTAGGCGGTCGCGGCCTGCTGCACCTGCACGTGGCCGGTGGTGAACAGGGTGCGGCACTTGGTGACCTTGTTGAAGCGGACAAGCAGGATGTTGACGATGAAGGCGATGAGCAGCAGGGTCATGACCTGGGAGAAGCCCTTGCCGAAGACCTCCTCAACACCCGCGGTGACGGCGTTCTGGCCGTAGTAGGGGTCGATGACGCAGGCGGTCAGATTGAAGCGGTCCTTGAGGCCGGCCAGGATCGGACGGAAGTTCGAGACCAGGCCGCCGGAGCCGACGTTCAGGATCAGCATGCCGATGATGGCCTTGAGCGTGCCGCCCAGAATGTCGTACCACTTTTTCTTCATCAGCGCGTAGCCGATCAGGGTGATGAAGCCGATCATGTACGGCGCCTGACGCAGGATATAGGTCGCAAAGAAATTCCAAATAGCCATAAAGAAATCCTCTCTCATTTATTGATTCGCCGCAGACGCGGTCGAATGCGGGGATTCGGGGCTCGCTCAGTCTGCCAGGATGTCCTCGGGCGGGAAGTCCTTCTCCGCCTGCAGGATGTCCTCGGGCGTCTCGGCCACCATCAGGGCGTCGAGAAGCTCCTCGTTGCAGAAGATGTTCATCAGCTGGTTGATGTTGTCAAGGTGCTCGTCCGGATTGGCGGCGGCCAGGGTGAAGAACAGGCGGGCGATCTTGTCCTCGCCGTCCTCGTCCTTGCCGAAGTCCACGTCCTCCTTCACGCGCAGGAAGCCGACCGCGGTCTTGTGCGCGCCCTCCGCCCCCTCCTGGGAGTGGGGCATGGCCACATAGTGCTCGAACACCACGTAGGGGCCGTACTTGGTGATGCAGTCGACGATCTGCTGGTAGTAGTTCTCGCTGACGTAGCCGGTCTCGACCAGGGATTCGGTGCTCAGGCGCACCGCCTCCTGCCAGGAGTCCACGCGGTCGACGAACTTGTAGTGGCCGCGGCGGACGATCTTCTGAAGAATGCTTTCAGCCATGTGCGCCCTCCCTTACAGACAGGAGCGGAACGGGATGTTCTGCGGGGCCTCGAAGCAGTCCTCAAAGCCGCGCGGATGGTGGTAGTACATCTTGTCCTTGTCGCGGGGATAGACATACTTGCCGCCGACCTGCCAGAAGAAGGGATGGAACTTGTACTCGTTGCGGGGCTTCTTGAAATCGTAGAGCAGGCGAATCTCCTCCTGGTCGGCCTGGAAGTTGGTCCAGACGTCCCAGTGGATGGGGATGACGACCTTGCACTGCAGGTTCTCGGCCATGCGCAGGATGTCCACGGAGCTCATCTTGTCCTGCATGCCGATGGGGTTCTCGCCGAAGGAGCCGAAGGCCACGTCGATGTCGTGGTCCTTGCCGTGCTTGGCAAAGTAGATGGAGAAGTGCGAGTCGCCGGAGTGGTAGATGTTGCCTCCGGGGGTCTTGACCAGATAGTTGACGGCCTTCTCGTCCATGTCGGTCGGGCAGACGCCGGTCAGCTCCTCGCGGTCGGGGCCGGTGGAGTCCGTGGTCACGATGCAGGTGCGGTCAAAGCTGTCAAGGGCGACGATCTCAACGTCCTTGATCTTGATGACGTCGCCGGGGTGCACGACCGTGCAGCGCTCGGCCGGGACGCCCCACTTGACCCAGAGGTCCACGCTCCGCTGCGGGCCGATGAAAGGAACGGGGATCACGTTGCCCTTGTCGTCGGTGGTGGTCATGTTGCTGTGCAGCACATGGGCCGCCCACTCGGCAGACATGTGATCCTGGTGGTAGTGGGTGGCGAGCACCGCGTCTACCTGCTTGAAGGCGAAGGGGTCGATGACGAAGGGAACGTTGCGGAGATTGGGCTGCATCTTGCGGCCGCCGCACATGTTCGCCATCTGGTGGCCGACGGCCATCTTGCCGTTGCCGTGCGTGCGCTTGCCGTTGCCGCACCAGAGGTCGATGGTGAGATTCGCGCCGCCGGGCGTCTTGAACCAGATGCCGGTGCAGCCGAGCCACCACATCGCGACGTTGCCGGGCTGGACGACCTCGTTCTCGATTTCCTCGACCAGCCAGGTCCCCCACTCGGGGAAGGTGGATTCGATCCACTTTTCGCGGGTCATCTCAGAGATCTTGCTCAATACACATCCTCCTTTTTCCATCCAAATCGTTCGTTCCGAAGTCTTGCGCAGTTTAATTATACGAGGCGGCGCCCGCTTTTTCAATCATAATTTTATGTTTGACCTGTTCGCTTTATGTTCGTTTCAAAAGCCGCGCCTCGCGTTTGTGCAAGTGTGCAAGAAGTTTTTCAAAAGGTAGCCGCGGTTTTTCCAGCTCCGGACTTCGTTATTCTGCACTTTTTCAAGGCTTTGTCGGAAAAGAACAAATCCCGTATTTGGTAAAACGCCGAAATTTCACGGGAACATTTTTTTTCGGAAAGGGACCTTTTTCTGTTGCAAACATTCGGGATTTCCAGTATAATCGAACACAAGAGCAAACAATTATATGTTTCCGCGCCGAAAAAATCAAACAAATATTTGAAGGGACTCTGCCATGAAACACTACGCCATCGGCCTGTACGAAAAGGCCATGCCGCCGGGGATGAGCTGGCGGGAAAAGCTGTGCTTCGCAAAGGAGGCCGGCTACGACTACGTGGAGATCAGCATCGACGAGAAGGACGACAAGCTCGCACGCCTCGACTGGAGCCGGGAGGAGAGGCTGGAGCTCGTGCGCACCATGTCGGAGGTCGGCCTGCCGATCCGCAGCATGTGCCTGTCCGGCCACCGCAAGTACCCCCTCGGCGCCCCGAACCCGGCGGTACGCGCGCGGGGCATGGAGATCATGGAGAAGGCCGTCGTCCTGGCCGACGACCTCGGTATCCGCACCATCCAGCTCGCGGGCTACGACGTCTACTATGAGCCCGGCAGCAGAGAGACCCGGGAGCTGTTCCTCGAAAACCTCAAAAAAGCCGCGGAGATGGCCGCGGTCTACGGGATCGTGCTCGGCTTCGAGACCATGGAGACCGACTTCATGAACACGGTCTGGAAGTCCATGTACTACGTCGACGCGGTCGGCAGCCCCTACCTCGGCGTCTACCCCGACCTCGGCAACCTCACCAACGCGGCGCTGACCTCCGGCGGCAGCGTGACCGGCGACCTCTTCTCCGGACGCGGACACATCTTCGCCCTGCACCTGAAGGAGACCGTGCCCGGCGTCTTCCGCGAGGTCCCCTTCCTGACCGGACACGTCGACTTCGAGGCCGGGATCGCCATGGCCTGGGGCCTCGGGATCCGCCGCTTCGTCACGGAGATGTGGTACGTCGGCAACGACGACACCTGGGCCGACGACATCCGCTTCGCCTGCCGGAGCATGCGGGCGATTTTGGACAGGCAGGGATAAACGAAGACGCACAGACCCCTCAGTCACGGCGACGGCGCCGTGACAGCTCCCCTTGAAAGGGGAGCCTGTAATGTAATATTAAATGCCGCAACCGCGGCGGAAAGGAACGCGCCTTGAAAGTAGAAAAGAAGATCCTGGGCAGGCTGCCCAAGTGCTACGCCACCGCACCGCTCCGCTACAAGGGAAAAGACTGCTTCCTCATCTGCGCCGAGAAGGAGGGCAACTGCTTCCTCTTTGACGAGGACGGTACCCTGCTCGAGAGCGTATGGGAAGGCGAATGCGGGGTCATGACCCTGCTGCAGGTCCCCGGCTCCGACGGACAATTCCTCTCCACCTACCGCTTCTACGGTCCCAACAACGCGACCCAGGCCTCCATCGTCATCAACACCCCCACCTGGAGCGGCTGGGAGCGGCGCACCCTGGTCAACGCCCGCTACGTCCACCGCTTCGGCATCCTTCACCGCGGCGGCGTGAACTACCTGATCGTCTGCTGCCTCAAGTCCGGCCATGAGTTCAAGGACGACTGGCGCTTCCCCGGCGCGGTCTACGGCGCGGTGCTGCCGAAGGACCTGTCCGCCTTCGACGACGACAACCAGCTCGAGCTGAAGCTCATTCAGGGCGGACTGCTCAAGAACCACGGCTTCTCCGTGACCCGGTGGGGCGGACACGACGCCGCCGTCGTCGGCGCCGAGGAGGGGACCTTCCTCTTCGAGCCGCCCATGCTCCCCGGCGCGGAGTGGACCGTCACGAAGCTGCTGGACATCCCCACCAGTGACGCCGTGCTCTGCGACTTCGACGGCGACGGGAAGAAGGAGCTCGGCGTGATCTCCGACTTCCACGGCAACTCCCTGTGCATCTACCATCTCAACAGCGTCGGCCACTATGTGCCCCAGTGGAAGTTCCCCGCCCCCGAGAAGGACACCGAATTCCTCCACGCCACCTGGGCCGACACCATCCTCGGCAGGCCCACCTGGGTCGTCGGCTGGCGCAAGGGCACGCGCGACACCGTCGCCATCACCTGGGACGCGGAGGCCGGCACCTACCGCTATGACTACATCGACCGCAGCACCGGCTGCGCCAACGCCATGCACTTCGTCAACTCCAAGGGCCAGGACGTCGTCATCGGCACCAACCGCGAGATCGACGAGATGGCCATGTACATCATCACCGAATAAGGAGGATGCAGCGATGCTCGAGGAACTGAAGAAAACAGTCTTTGAGGCCAATATGGAGCTGCCCCGCCACGGCCTCGTCACCTACACCTGGGGCAACGTCAGCGGCATCGACCGCGAGAAGGGCCTGTTCGTCATCAAGCCCTCCGGCGTGGAGTACGACGAGCTCAGACCCGAGGATCTGGTGGTCATGGACCTGAAAGGCAACAAGGTCGAGGGCGAGCTGAACCCCTCCTCCGACACCAAGACCCATCTGGTGCTCTACAACGCCTTCCCGCAGATCGGCGGCATCGTCCACACCCACAGCCCCCACGCCGTCGGCTGGGCCCAGGCCGGGGAGGACATCCCCTGCTTCGGCACCACCCACGCCGACTACTTCTACGGCCCTGTCCCCTGCGCGCGCCATCTGACGCAGGAGGAGCTGGACGAGGGCTATGAGCTCAACACCGGCAACGTCATCGTCGAGACCTTCCAGAAGCGCGGCATCGACCCTGTCGCCGTGCCCGCCGTCATCTGCCACAGCCACGGCCCCTTTGCCTGGGGCAAGGACGCGGCCCAGGCCGTCTACCACGCGGTCGTGCTGGAGGAGGTCGCAAAGATGGCCCTCTATACCCGCCAGGTGCGCCGCGACACCCCGCCGGCGCCCCAGCATATCCAGGACAAGCACTACATGCGCAAGCACGGCCCCAACGCCTACTACGGCCAGATAAAGTAAGGCATGAGCGAGAAGGAAAAGCCCCAGTACCGGGCGAGCCTTGTCTACACCGACGAGATCCTGCGCGACTTCGAGGCGCTCTATCTCGAGAAGAAAAAGCTCTCCCCGACGGCGCGCATCGTGCTCGGCCTGCTGGGCGCGCTCGGCGCGGGCTACTTCGGCTGGATGCTCTGGCGCGAGGGCGTGCAGTTCACGCGCATCGGCTACCTGCTGATCTGCTCGGTGCTGCTCGTGCTGGCGTTCGCGAGCGGGAAAAAGCGCCCGGACGACACGATACGCAAGTACCGCACGTCCTACCTGAACAAGCGGGCGACGTTCAGCTTCGGCTCCGACGCGCTGGAGATGAAGCTCGAGGGACAGAAGTCCTACGCCCGCAGCAAGTACGGCGAGGTCTACGGCCTGTTCGACACCGCGCGCTGCTTCTATATCTTCGTCAAGGGCCGGGCCTACTACATCCTGCCGAAGGACGCCGTCGCCGGGGGCGAGGCGGAGGAGCTGCAGAAGTTCCTGCAGAAAAAGTGCAGAAAGCATTTCCAGCATTTTGATCTTACCGAAAATGAAGGAGAAAGCGTATGACGGATATCGAAAAGAAGGAACTGGGCATCCTGGCCTGCAAGGTCCGCATGGGCGTCGTCACCGCGACCCACGCGGCCAAGTCCGGCCACCCGGGCGGCAGCCTCTCCGCCGCCGACCTGTTCACCTATCTCTATTTCAAGGAGATGAACGTCGATCCGGCCAATCCCGCCTGGGCCGACCGCGACCGCTTCGTCCTCTCCAAGGGCCACACCGCGCCCGGCCTCTACTCGGTCCTGGCGCTGCGCGGCTTCTTCCCGGCCGAAGAGCTCACGACCCTGCGCCACATCGGCAGCCGCCTCCAGGGCCACCCCAACATGAACGAGACCCCGGGCGTGGACATGTCCACCGGCTCGCTCGGCCAGGGCGTCTCCTGCGCCGCGGGCATGGCGCTGTCGGCCAAGTATCAGAAGAAGGACCTGCGCGTCTACACCCTGCTCGGCGACGGCGAGATCGAGGAGGGCCAGGTCTGGGAGGCGCTGATGTTCGCCCACCAGCACAAGCTGGACAACCTCTGCGTCATCGTCGACAACAACGGCCTGCAGATCGACGGCCGCATCGAGGACGTCATGAGCCCCTATCCCATCGTGGACAAGCTCAGGGCCTTCGGGCTCGAGGTCACGGAGATCGACGGCAGCGACTTTGAGCAGATGGAGGCCGCCTTCGCCAAAGCGCGTCAGACCAAGGGCGTGCCCAGCGCCATCGTGATGAAGACCACCAAGGGCAAGGGCGTCAGCTTCATGGAGGGCAAGGCCGGCTGGCACGGCAAGGCCCCCAACGACGAGGAATACGCGGCCGCTATGAGCGAGCTCAACGCCGCACTGGCAGAATGGGAGGCGAAGTAAGATGGCAGAACTGAAAAAGATCGCGACCCGCGACAGCTACGGCAACGCGCTGGCCGAGCTCGGCAGGGAACATGAGGACGTCATCGTCTTCGACGCCGACCTCTCCGGGGCGACCAAGACCTCCGTGTTCAAGAAGGCCTTCCCCGACCGCCACTTCAACTGCGGCATCGCCGAGGGCAACATGCTGGCCGTGGCCGCGGGCGCCGCGGCGATGGGGCTTGTGCCCTTCGCGTCCACCTTTGCGATGTTCGCCGCCGGGCGCGCCTTCGAGCAGGTGCGCAACTCCATCGGCTACCCGCATCTGAACGTCAAGATCGGCGCCACCCACGGCGGCATCTCCGTCGGCGAGGACGGCGCGTCCCACCAGTGCTGCGAGGACTTCGCGACCATGCGCTCCATCCCCGGCATGGTGGTGCTCTGCCCGTCCGACGACGTCGAGGCCCGGGCCGCCGTCAAGGCCGCCTATGAGCACAGGGGTCCCGTGTACATGCGCTTCGGGCGTCTGGCCGTCCCCGTGTTCCACGAGGAGGGCATGGCGTTCGAGATCGGAAAAGGCGAGGTCCTGCGCGACGGCAAGGACGTCGCGATCCTGGCCACCGGCCTGATGAGCTACGAGGCGCTCAAGGCGGCCGAGGCCCTCAAGGAGAAGGGCATCGACGCGCGCGTCATCAACCTCTGCACCATCAAGCCGCTCGACGAGGAACTGGTGCTCCGCGCCGCCGCAGAGTGCGGCAGGGTCATCACCTGCGAGGAGCACTCCGTCATCGGCGGTCTGGGCGAGGCGGTCTGCGCCCTGCTCAGCGAGAGGTGCCCGACCCCGGTGCGCCGCATCGGCGTCAACGACGAGTTCGGCCACTCCGGCCCCGCCGGCGCCCTGCTCGAGCAGTTCGGGCTCTGCGCCGCACATATCGCGGAGGTCGCCGAGGACTTCTGCAAATAAGCGCAATACAAGACAAAACGGGAGGCCCCGCAGGACCTCCCGTTTCTTTTCGGAAAAAGCAGAAAAAACGCCGTTTTCAAGCAAAACTGCTTGAAAACGGCGTTTTTGTATGTGGATAAGATCCTCAGCCGATGTGCCAGATCTCCCTGGCGTACTGGGCAATGGCGCGGTCGGCGGCAAAGAAGCCGCTCTGCGCCGTGTTCATGACGGCCAGACGCCCTCTCTCGGAGGGATCGGAGATGCGCTCGTACAGGCGCTGCTGGCAGTCCGCATAGGGGCGGAAGTCCGCCGTGACCATGTAGGGGTCGCCGCCGAAGAGCAGGTTGGAGATCAGATCCGAATAGCTCTTTCCGTCGGCGAAGCCGTTCATCGCGCGCATGCAGACGCTGTACAGCTCGCGGTCGGCCTGGGCCATGCCGTTGGGATCGTAGCCGTGGGCGCGCCAGTGGGCGATCTCGTCGGTGTGCAGGCCGAAGAGGAACATGTTCTCGTCGCCCAGACGCTCGTACATCTCGACGTTCGCGCCGTCGAGCGTGCCGATCGTCACCGCGCCGTTCATCATCAGCTTCATGCAGCCGGTGCCGGAGGCCTCCTTGCCGGCGGTGGAGATCTGCTCGGACACGTCGGCCGCGGGGACGATGGCCTCGGCCGCGGTGACGCGGTAGTTCTCCACGAAGTAGACCTGGAGCTTGTCCTTGCAGACGGGGTCGTTGTTGACGTCGTTCGCCAGACTGAGCAGCAGCTCGATGATGCGCTTGGCGGCCTTGTAGCCCGCCGCGGCCTTGGCGCCGAAAACGTAGGTGCGCGGCACGAAGTCCATGTTCGGATCGTCGTGCAGGCGCTGCTGCAGGGCGATGATGTTCAGCGCGCACAGGAGCTGGCGCTTGTACTCGTGCAGACGCTTGACCTGCACATCCATCATCGCGTCGGTGTTGAGCGTGAAGTTGTCGTTGCGTTTGGCAAACTCCGCAAAGCGCAGCTTGTTGGCCTTCTTGATCTCGTTCATTTGGGCGCGGACCGTCTCGTCGTCGGCGAATTTTGCGAGCTTTGCCAGCTCCTCGGGCTTCGTGAGATAGTCGTCGCCCCCGAGCAACTCGGTCACGAGCCCGTGCAGGCCGGGGTTGATCTGGGCCAGCCAGCGGCGGTGGTCGATGCCGTTGGTGACATGGGTGAAGCGCTCGGGCCAGACGGTGTAGATGTCGTGGAACAGGTCGTTCTTGAGGATCTCGCCGTGCAGGCGGGACACGCCGTTGACCATGTAGCAGGAGGCCAGACAGAGGTTCGCCATGTGGACCTGTCCGTCGCGGATGATGAGGTTGCGGCCGAGCCGGTCGCCCGCGCCGAACTTCACCGCGAGGAAGTCGCACCAGCGGCGGTTGATCTCGCACATGATCTCCCAGAGGCGGGGGAGAAGCTGCTGGAACAGCTCCTGCGGCCATTTCTCGAGCGCCTCGCTCATGACCGTGTGGTTGGTGTAGGCCACGGAATTCTTCACGAGCTCCCACGCGTCGTCCCAGCCGAGGCCGTGCTCGTCCATGAAGATGCGCATCAGCTCGGGGATGATCATCGTGGGATGGGTGTCGTTGATCTGGATGACGTGGTGGCGGGAGAAGGAGCGGATGTCACCCCAGCGGCGCATGTGCTTGCGCACGATGTCCTGCGCGGAGGCCGACACGAAGAAGTACTGCTGCTTGAGGCGCAGGAGCTTGCCCTCCTTGTGGTCGTCGGCCGGGTAGAGGACCTTGGTGATGACCTCGACCATGGTGCGCTGCTCCATGCTCTGCACATACTTGCCCTCGGAGAAGAGGTACATGTCCAGCGAGTCGGGGCTCTTGGCGTCCCACAGACGCAGGGTGTTGATGTTCTTGCCGCCGTAGCCCGCGATCAGCATGTCGCGCGGCAGCGCGGTGACGGCGGTGTAGCCGGTATGCTCGGCGTGGTAGTGGCCGTAGTTGTCCCAGTGCGGGGAGACCTGACCGCCGAAGCGGACCTCGACGACATCCTCGTAGCGGGGGATGAGCCAGCTCTCGGCCGAGGTGCGCCAGTTGTCGGCGACCTCGGTCTGCCTGCCGCCGACAAACTTCTGCTTGAAGATGCCGAGCTCGTAGCAGATGGAATAACCGGTGGCCGGGAGGTTCTCGGTGGCCATGGAGTCCATGTAGCACGCGGCGAGACGGCCCAGGCCGCCGTTGCCGAGGCCGGCGTCGGGCTCCTCTTCAAAAATGTCCGCGGCGTTGCGGCCCATGTCCTCGAGCGCGCCCACGACCGCCTCGGATACGCCGAGGTTGTAGGCGTTCTTCATCAGGCTGCGGCCCATGAGAAACTCCATGGACATGTAGTGGACCTCTTTATCACCCTTGCGGGTGCTGCTGACGGCCAGAAGACGGCTCATCAGCTCGCGGATGACGATGGCCGTGGCCTCGAAGATCTGCTCGTCGGTGGCCTCGGCGCTGGAGATGCTGAAGGCGGCGCAGAGCTTGTCTTCGATTGCGCTGCGGATCTCTTCACGGGAAATCTGACTGATCATAAGATACCTGCCTTATTGGAAGTATAGGGATCGCTCCCTCAAAAACCCGGTGCGCCGGACGCCGAGTCCGACGCACCGAGCTTTGTTTGAATGGGAAAAACTCAGAGCTTGCTGCCCTTGGGGACGACGAAGGGGAGCTTTTCGCTGCCGGTCAGCACGGTGCCGTCGGAGAAGCTGACGTCCTTGTCGATGATGCAGTACTCCAGCGAGGAGCCGGGGCCGACGATGCAGTCGCTCATCACGATGCAGTTTTTCAGCTTCGCACCCTTGCCGATGCGCGCGCCGGAGAAGACGACGCAGTTCTCGAGGCTGCCCTCAACGATGCAGTTGTCGGCCACGAGACTGTTGCGGGAGTACGCGCCCTCGGCGTAGTAGGTGCTGACCTCCTCGCGGACCTTGGTGAAGATCGGCAGATCCGCCGGGAAGAGCTCATGCCGGATGGCGGGATTAAGCATGTCCATGTTGGCCTTGAAGTAGCTGTCCACGCTGCGGATCAGCGCGCAGTAGCCGGTATGGATGTAGCAGTCCATCTTGCCGCCCTGCTCGAGGAAGCGCGGCAGCGCCTCGCGGTGCCAGAGGTAGATGCGCTGCCTGCGGCACTCGTCGATCATGCGCAGGAGCGTGTCGCGGTTGATGATGTAGCCCTCGAGCGAGACCGGGCCAGCCTTGGGATCATCGGTGTCGACGAGCAGCTGCTTGACAAAGCCGTCCTCGCCCGGGACGTAGGTCATGCGGAAGCCGTCGCCCCCGCGGTCGGTGCAGATGGCGGTGATCTCCGCGCCGGAGCGGCGGTGCTGCTTCATGGGCTTGGTCAGGTCGATGTTGGCGACCATGTTGCCCAGCAGCAGGACGATGTACTTCGACTGGATGTCCTGGATGTAGGAGCCGACGGCGATCAGGGCTTCCATGGTGCCGGAGTAGTTGCCGCGGTGGTACTCGGGCAGACCGAAGGGGGGCAGCATCCGCAGACCGCCGGAGCGGCGGGCCATGTCCCACGCCTTGCCGCCGCCGAGGTGATCGAGCAGGGACTGGTAGTCACGCTGCATGATGACGCCGACGTCGTAGATGCCCGCGTTGCGCATGGCGGAGAGGGAGAAGTCAATGAGGCGGTAGCGGCCGCAGAAGGGGAGAGAGGCCGCGGTGCGCACGTTGATGAGCTCTCTGAGATTGGGGTTGGTGAAGTAGGCGAAAATCAGGCCCTGGAAATCGTTCATGTCTCAAACCTCCTCGCTCTTGCTGATCATGGCGCCCGCAGGGACGCTGGCGCTGGGCCGGACCTCGACGTCCGGGCCGATGGTGGCGACGCTCCAGCCCTCGCTCCCGTCGGGGGCGGCGCCCACGTGCGCGCCCGCGCGGACCACCGCGTTCTCGCCGATGATCGCATACTCGACGGTGGCCCCGGCCTCGACCACGGCGCCGTTCATCAGCACGCTGTACAGCACGTTCGCGCCGACGTCGATGCGGACCGAGGGGGAGAGGACGGAGTTTTCCACATGGCCGTCGATCTCGCAGCCCTCGGTGACGATGGAGTGGGAGATCTCGGCGTGGGGACCGGTCTGGTGCGGGGGGCAGATGGGGGATCTGGCGCTGATGGGCCAGTTGGGATCGTAGAGGTTGATCAGATCCGGGGAGAGCATGTCCATGTTGGCGTCCCACAGACTGGTGATGGTGCCGACGTCTCTCCAGTAGCCCTGGAAGTGGTAGGGCCAGATCTTTTCGCCGTCCGCGATCATGGCGGGGATGATGTTGTGACCGAAGTCATGGCGGGAATTGGGGTCGGCCTCGTCGGCGATCAGGTACTGCCGGAGCTTCGGCCAGTTGAAGATGTAGATGCCCATGGACGCCAGGTCGCTCTTGGGGTGCTTGGGCTTCTCTTCAAACTCCTTGATGTAGCCGTCCTCGCCCAGGTTCATCATGCCGAAGCGGGTGGCCTCCTCCAGGGAGACCTGCAGCACGGAGATCGTGCAGGCGGCGTCGTGCTCAAGGTGGTCGCGCAGCATGTCGGCGTAGTCCATCTTGTAGATGTGGTCGCCGGAGAGGATCAGGACGTTCTCGGGA
>JAUNNC010000008.1:0-27011 GCA_030531585.1 Eubacteriales bacterium
ATCACCCAGGCCGATATCGACACCTACGGCCTCGGCTGATCCTCCCTGCGAACAGCTGCCGGAGCTTTTCCGGCAAACAACTCCCGGAACGGGCAAGCATCTACCCGTTTGCAGCCGAAACGGGTGAGCCTTCGGGCTCACCCGTTTTTCTGAACTCCCACCCCCGACTATCCACTCAGAGAGAATGGAGGCTTGGCCTATGTCTGAATTCGTGCTGGAAATGCGCGACGTATGTAAATCCTTCCCCGGCGTCAAGGCTCTGGATCACGCGCAGCTCAAGCTGCGCCCCGGCAAGGTGCACGCCCTGATGGGCGAGAACGGCGCCGGCAAATCGACTTTGATGAAATGCATGTTCGGCATCTATACGATGGACGAAGGTGAGATCTATATAGACGGCGAGAAGACCGCCATCCGCGATCCGCTGGAGGCCTGGGACAAGGGCATCTCCATGGTGCATCAGGAGCTCCAGCCCATCCCCGCCAGGACCATCGGCGAGAACATCTTCCTCGGCCGCTACCCGATGAAGAAGGCTCTCGGCTTTATCCCCATCGTCGACCACGATAAAATGTACGAGGAGACCGCAAAGCTCCTCGAACGCGTCCACATGAACTTCGATCCCCGGCAGAAGCTCGGCACCCTGACCGTCTCGCAGATGCAGTCGGTCGAGATCGCCAAGGCCGTCGCGGGCAACTGCCGCGTGCTCATCCTTGACGAGCCGACCTCCTCCCTGACCCAGAACGAGGTCGAGGCCCTCTTCCGCATCGTGGAGGACCTCAAGAAGGAGGACGTCGCCGTCGTCTACATCTCCCACAAGATGGACGAGATCCTCCGCATCAGCGACGAGGTCACCATCATGCGCGACGGCCAGTACATCGGCACCTGGGACGCCAGCGAGCTGACCACCGACTTCATCATCACCAAGATGGTCGGCCGTGAGCTGACCAACCTCTATCCCAAGCGCGAGAACGTCCCCGGCGAGGTCGTTTTCGAGGTGGAGGACTTCACCTCCATCAACCCCCGCAGCTTCCGCCATGTGAGCTTCAACCTCCGCAAGGGCGAGATCCTCGGCGTCGCGGGCCTGGTCGGCGCGCAGCGTACCGAGCTCATGGAGGGCCTGTTCGGCACGCGCTCCCACACCAGCGGCACCATCAAGTACCAGGGTAAGGAGCTCCACATCCGCCGCCCGAAGGACGCCATCGATCAGGGCATCGCCATGCTGACCGAGGACCGCCGCGGCAGCGGCATCATGGGCGTGCTGTCGGTGGCTGACAACATCTCCATCGCCTCCCTGAACAAGTACGTCGACCACGGCTTCGTGCTCAACACGAAGAAGATCAACGATCTGGTCGAGGAAAACCGCCAGAAAATGAACATCAAGACGCCGTCCGGCAAGACGCTGATCAAGTCGCTGTCCGGCGGCAACCAGCAGAAGGTGCTGATCGGCCGGTGGCTGGCCAACAACCCGGACGTCCTGATCCTGGACGAGCCGACGCGCGGCATCGACGTCGGCGCCAAGTACGAGATCTACTGCATCATCGCAGATCTGGCCAAGCAGGGCAAGAGCATCATCATGATCTCCTCCGAGATGGGCGAGCTGATCGGCATGTCCGACCGGATCATGGTCATGTGCGACGGCCGGATGACCGGCGTGATCGACGGCAAGGATGCCAACCAGGAAAATATCATGGCGCTCGCCACGCAGTTTGAATAATCGGAGGATGGGATATGAACAACAAAGATAGCTTTGGGAAGAAATTCCTGGCCTATGTCAAGGCCAACCCGATCGTCGTCATGCTCGTCATCGTCGCGATCATCGTCGGCATCACGAAGGACAACTTCTTCTCCTGGAAGAACTTCGGCAACCTGATGAGCAACACCGCGATCCGCTTTCTGATCGCCCTGGGCGTCTCCGGCTGCCTCATCACCAAGGGCACCGACCTGTCCGCCGGCCGTCAGGCCGGTCTGGCCGCCTGCCTCTCCGGCATCCTGATCCAGCGCGGCGACTACGCCAGCCGTCTGACCAAGCTGCCGGAAATGAACATGTTCCTCGTGCTGCTGATCGTCGTCGCCATCGGCGCCTGCCTGGGCCTTCTCAACGGCATCATCATCACGAAGCTCAAGGTCCCGCCCTTCATCACCACCCTGGGTACCCAGACCATCGTCTACGGCCTCTGCCTTGTGGCGACCGACGCGCAGCCCATCGGCGGCTTCCAGAAGAAGTACATCGAGCTTATCACCGGCCGCATCGGCGACACCAACGGCTTCCACCTGCCCTACCTGCTCTTTGTGGCGGCGCTCTTCGGCCTGTTCTTCTGGTTCCTGTACAACAAGATGCGCCACGGCAAGTACATGTACGCCATCGGCGGCAATGAGGTCGCGGCCGAGGTCTCCGGCGTCAACACCACCAAGACCCTGATGCTCATCTACACCACCGCGGGCATCATGTACGCCATCGCGGGCTGGCTGCTGGCCGGCAAGACCGGCGGCGCCTCCACCTCCATGGGCATGGGCTATGAGCTCGAAGCCATCGCGGCCTGCACCATCGGCGGCGTCTCCACCACCGGCGGTATCGGCACCGTCAGCGGCGTGCTCGTCGGCGTGCTCGTGTTCGAGCTGCTGAAGATCGTGCTGCAGTTTTTGGGCGTCAACCCGTACTACAACTACATCGTGCAGGGCGTCGTCATCGTCGTCGCGGTCGCGCTCGACGTGCGCAAGTACCTCGCGAAGAAGTAAGCCCCTGCTCCCGCAAAGCTCCCCCCTCCCGGGGGAGCTTTTGCTTTGCTTCTTTTTTTACGCGGGGCTCCCTTTTTTTCCGCGGCTGTGGTATACTGGTTTTATCAAAAAAGCCAAAAGGAGAACCGTCATGCTGAAAGACGTGTATCTGGCCCGGCTGGAGAGGCTTTACGGGGACTATCTGAAGACCGTGCAGGATCTGGAGGACAACCGCAAGCTCGGCGAGGGCATGTTCGGCTTCAAGGGCGGGCCCGCCGACAACCCCTGCCACGACCGCTTTGCGGACGATCTGAGCGCGCTGCTCGAGGACTTCGCCGCGCAGGAGCCTGCCTCCGCGGACGTGCGCGAGGTGATGCTCTGGATCTTTGACGCGCCGACGCGCTTTCCCAAGCCCCGGACCGCGTGCTGGATGCTGCTCGCGGTGCACGGTCTGACCGGCGTGCTGACGGAGCGCCTGTCCCCGGAGGACGCCAAAGCCCTCTACGACGCCTACACCAAGCGCTACAAACGCTGGGAGCGTATGCCGAACCAGATCGAGCTGCTCAAAAAGCTCAAGGCGAGAACATAAAGGAGGAGATCCCATGCGCAAGACCAAGATCGTCTGCACCATCGGCCCCGCGAGCGAGGACCCCGCCGTTTTCCGGGCCATGTGCCTGGCGGGCCTGAACGTGGCGCGCCTCAACTTCTCCCACGGCACGCACGAGGAACACCAGAAGAAGATCGACATGATCAAGGCCGTGCGGGAGGAGCTGGATCTCCCCATCGCCATCATGCTTGACACCAAGGGTCCCGAGTACCGCATCCGCACCTTCCGTGACGGGAAGGTCACGCTGCGGGACGGGGCGGACTTCACCTTCACCACCCGGGAGGACGTGGTCGGGGACGAGAGCATCGTCTCGGTCAGCTACAAGGGGCTGGCCGACGACCTCGCGCCGGGCGACAAAATCCTTGTCAACAACGGCCTTGTGATCTTCGAGGTCCGCGCGATCGAGGACACCGAGATCCGCTGCACCGTGCTCACGGGCGGCGTGCTCTCCGACCGCAAGAGCATGAGCTTCCCCGGCAAGGTCATGCGCCAGGCCTACATGTCCGAGCAGGATCGGGCCGATCTGCTCTTCGGCATCCGCAACGGCGTGGACTTTGTGGCTGCCTCCTTCGTCTCCCGCAAGCAGGACCTGGTCGATCTCAAGACCTTCCTGAAGGACAACGGCGGCGGGGACATCGACGTCATCGCCAAGATCGAGAACCAGTCCGGCGTGGACAACATCGACGAGATCTGCTCCGCCTGTGAGGGCGTCATGGTGGCCCGCGGCGACCTCGGCGTGGAGGTGCCGTTTACCGAGCTGCCCGCCATCCAGAAGCACCTGATCACCGTCTGCCGCATGCGCGGCAAGCGCGTCATCACCGCGACCGAGATGCTCGAGAGCATGATCACCAACCCGCGCCCCACCCGCGCCGAGATCAGCGACGTGGCCAACGCCGTCTACGACGGGACCAGCGCCATCATGCTCTCGGGCGAGTCCGCCGCGGGCCGGTATCCGGTGGACTCCGTGCGCGTCATGAGCGAGATCGCCGAGGAGACCGAGCGTCACATCGACTACAAGGGTCTGTTCCAAACCCGGGCCTTCGAGATCCACAACCGCGTCGACGCGATCTCCCACGCGGCCTGCACCATGGCCATCGACCTGGACGCGAAGGCCATCGTGGTCACCTCGCTGAGCGGGCTGACGGTGCGCATGGTCTCGCGCTTTCGCGCGCCGACCGACATCCTCGGCCTCGCCACCAACAGGCGGGCGTGGTACAAGCTGTCCCTGTCCTGGGGCGTGCTGCCGGTGCTGACCGAGCAGTTCCCGAGCATGGAGGTGCTCAACTACTACGCGCTGCGCGCCGCGAAGGACGTGCTGCAGCTCAGCCCCGGCGACGTCGTGGTCATGACCGGCGGCAACACCAGCGGCCAGAGCGGCAACACCAACGTGATCCGCATCGAGACCGTGGTCTGAACCCGATCATCGCCCTCCGGACACCTCCGGAGGGCGATTTGCAGACTGTCGTCTAAGTACCCACCGTGTCATCCTGAGCGAGCATAGCGAGTCGAAGGATCCCAAACGTACGAAAACGCAGCGTTTGAGATCTCTCGACTCCGGCTGCGCCTCCGCTCGAGATGACAAATACCGGGTTTGTCTGCACCGCCGCGGGAATTGTGCTTGCATTTTCAGGGATTATCCGCTATAATAGCGGAGCACATGGACAGGTATCGAAGTGGTCATAACGGCCCTGACTCGAAATCAGGTAGTCTCGCAAGAGGCTCGTGGGTTCGAATCCCACCCTGTCCGCCACGTCAGAAGAAGCCTGCTCCGTTCCGCTTCCCCGGTTTGCGTAAGGGCCGGGAAAGCTCCACATCCGCAGTCTCCTTCTTCCTTTCCAAATCGGAGCTCTCACAGGGGAGCTCCGATTTGGTTTTTTGGGCTTTCTCGTTTCGGTAAAAGGGCGCGGGAGTGAATGACGTGCCGGGGGCACGTCAGAGCCGCGCCCCGGCCCGCCCGCAGGCGGGGAATCCCACCCTGTCCGCCACGTCAGAAGAAGCCTGCTCCGTTCCGCTTCCCCGGTTTGCGTAAGGGCCGGGAAAGCTCCACATCCGCAGTCTCCTTCTTCCTTTCCAAATCGGAGCTCTCACGGGGGAGCTCCGATTTGGTTTCGGCGGGGCTTTCCGTCCTGCGTTTTTTTATCTTGTTTATCCCCTCCCATGTTGCTATACTGTCCGTGACGGAGACCATTGCGGACGGGGGAGGGTACAGACATGGACAAGCTGATCATCAGACAGGCCGACGAGGCGGAGTATCCCCAGATCCTCGCCATTCAGACGGCGGTCTTCTGCGGCGAGCAGGACATCCCGGAGGAGATCATCGCCTCCTTTCTGTCGAATGGGCCGACCTGCTGGGTCGCGGAGCGGGACGGCCGGATTGTCGGCTCCATCGCCGCGTGGACGGAGAACGGCGAAACGCATATCGGCCGCTTTGCCGTGATCCCGGAGCTCCGGGGTCACGGGGTCGGGAAAGCGCTGCTGACGCACGCGGCACAGGAGCTGTTTCGCGGCGGCACAGAGATCCTCTACGCCGAGGCGCGGGACAGCGCGGCAAGGATGGTCCGCTCCATGGGCGGCCGGGACACGGGAGAGCCCTTCCCGTTATACCGCGGGAACGTCACGCCGCTGGTGCTGGAAAAGGAAGCGTTCGACCCGGAGAAGAGCACGCTCTGAACCGGCAGCACCGGCCGTCAGAGACCGATCGGTATCGGATCTGCTCGCCGCCCCGGCAAAGACAAACGGACGGAGGTCCCCTGCGTCTGTCTCCACGCCAGAGAGAACGTCCGGGACGGGATTTATCTGTGCGCGGCCTCGCGCGAGCAGGCCGAGCGCGCGGTGTCGTACATCGGGGACAGCTGCCGCCTCACGGAGACGGACGACAGCGAACATCTCATCCACACCGCCCACCCCGACGTGTATCTTGCGGCGGTCAATTTCCTGATTCCATGAGGAGGGTCCGAACATGAACAGAGCGAAACGAAGCGCCGTGATCCTTGCCGCCGCCGTCCTTCTGCTCGCCTGCGCCTTTGCGCTGCGGGCGGCCGGGGACAGGACGCCGCCGCGCATCGAGGCGAAGATCGCAGAGATCAACAAATACGGCAACCTCATCCTGACCGTCGGGCCGGAGTCCCTGACCGCGCTCGGCTACGAGCCGGGCGACATGATCCTGGTGGAGATCGGCGGGGCCGGGCTGCGGATGCCGATCGGGACAAGCTACTCGGACGTGGACTCCGGCGAGCCCATCTGCTGCTACAAGACCTCCACCACCACCGGGACACAGGTCGTCGTGCTGGCCCTCAACGGCGGAAATCTGGCGCAGGAGCTGGGCGTCTCCGACCCCGACGCGGCGGTGACGATCTCCATGGCGGCCAAGCAGGGCTACGCGGACGAGTACGAGCTGCACCGGCTCACCGCCTCGCGGAGCAACGACCGCGCCGACTACCCGAAGCTGAGCGACGCCGAATACGCCAACTTCCGCGCCGCGGAGACGCGGGGCATGGGCGCTGGGACGCTGTTCCGCTCCTCCTCCCCGATCGATCCCGCCCTGAACCGCAGCGCCGAGGCGGATGCGGCCCTGTTCGAGGCCCAGGTCCGCACCGTCGTCAACATGGCCGACAGCGAGGAGACCATGCGGCAGTACGCGGACTACGGCCTCACCCATTACGCGGCGTGTGACGTCCTCGCCCTGGACATGGGCACGGACTTCGCCGACGCGGACTTTCGGCAGAAGCTGACGGAGGGCCTGCGCTTCATCGCCTCGCACGACGGGCCGTACCTGATCCACTGCAAGGAGGGGAAGGACCGGACCGGCTTCGCGGCGGCGGTCCTGGAATGCCTGATGGGCGCGGACGCCGACGAGGTCGTGCGGGACTATATGCTGAGCTATACCAACTTCTACGGCATCGAGCCGGGAACGAAGGCGTATGAGAAGATCGCGGCCGGGAATATCGAGACCGTTCTGGCCCGTGCCTTCGGCGTCTCCTCGATCCGGGACGGGAACGCCGATCTGCGGGCCCTCGCGGAGGCGTATCTCGAGGGCTGCGGGATGAGCCGGGACGAGATCTCGCTGCTGAAGGAAAAACTCGGCAGGGACTGCGGCGGTCTGGACTGAGCGAAAGCGCTCCGGGCATTCCGCCGTGCCATGGTATTTTTACGTTCGATTCATTTTGATGCACAAAACGGCAAAGAGAACGCTCTTTGCCGTTTTTTACCCGACGGAAAGCGAAAAATAGACGCGGCGGCCTTTGAACACGTTTTTCCATTTTGTGCAAATGGCAGAAAAGCGGGTCGAAAAAACCCGTGCCGTCCGTTGAATTTCGTATATCTGGGCTCTTGACGGCGGCCGCCCCTGCTTCTATACTGCATACTGGGTTATAAAGAATGATGATAGGGATATAAAGAGGCTTTATATGGACATTTTTGACGGTATTTCCCTGCTCGGCGGACTTGCCATGTTCCTCTACGGCATGCGGCTGATGGGGGACTCCCTGAAGGAAAGCTCCTCCGGCGCGCTGAAGCTCGCCATGGAGAAGGTGACCAACAACCCCTTCAAGGCATTTCTGCTGGGCATCTTCGTCACGGCGCTCATCCAGTCCTCCACCGCCATGATCGTCATCACCGCCGGTCTGGTCGGCGCGGGCATCCTGACGCTGCACCAGGCGCTGGGCATCATCGTCGGCGCGAACGTCGGCACGACGGTCACCGGCCAGATCATCCGCCTGCTGGACATCGACTCCTCCGGCGCCGCGTGGCTGCGCTTCTTCCAGCCCTCCACGCTGGCGCCTCTCGCGCTCATCCTCGGGATGCTCCTGATCATGGGCCATTTCGTGAAGAACGGGAAATCGATCGGCAGTATCGCCGTCGGCTTCGGCATCCTGTTCTCGGGCCTGATGAACATGACCGGCGCGGTGCACAATCTCACGCAGTCCGGCGGCGCGGTCGAACAGCTCCTCTCCGGCCTCGGCGACAACCCGGTCCTCGGCTACCTGACCGGCGCGGGCGTGGCCTTCATGCTGCAGAGCTCCTCGGTCACGGTGGGCATCCTGCAGGCCTTCTCCGCCTCCGGCATGCTGACCTTCAAGGCCATCTACGCCGTCATCGTCGGCATCTACCTCGGCGACTGCGTCACGACCGCCATCGTGGTCTCCATCGGCGCAAAGCCCGAGGCGAGGCGCGTCGGCGTCGTGAACATCCTCTTCAACCTCAGCGAGACGGTGCTGGTGCTCCTCGGCGTCACCGTCGCCCACCGCCTCGGCCTGCTGGACGACCTGTGGGACCGCACCGTCAACTCCGGCATGATCGCCAACACCAACACCATCTTCAATCTCAGCTGCTCCATCTGCCTGTTCCCGATGCTCAACGTCTATGAGAAGCTCAGCCGCCGCATCGTGAAGGACGAGCCCGCGCCCGCCGTCGAGGAGAAATACCGCGAGGAGCTGGGCGGCTTGAACCCCGGTTTCCTCAACACGCCGGCGCTGGCCTTGAACGGCTGCTATCAGGTGCTGCTGGCGATGCTCCGCGCCTCCCGTGGGAACATCGAAAAATCCTTCCTCCTGCTGGAGCGTTACGACGAGGCCCTCTACCGGGAGATCCTGGCGGAGGAGGAGAACGTCGACCACCTCACCGACTGCTGCAGCCGTTACATGGTCGAGCTGTTGCCGCATCTGCGGCTGGAGCAGCACGTCGCCATCCTCAACCAGTATTACAAGGTCACCGCCGAGTTTGAGCGTCTGGGCGACCACGCCGTCAGCATCGCGGACATCGCGGCGGGCATGGCCCAGAACGGCACGAGCTTTTCCCCGGCCGCCGTGGAGGAGCTCCATGTGGTCGAGGGCGCCCTGCGCGAGATCCTTGAGCTCACCGAGAAGTCCTTCCGCAGCTGCGACGAGACCGCCGCCCGCAGCATCGAGCCGCTGGTGCAGCTCGTGGGCGAGCTGGCCACCACCCTCCGGCGCAACCATCTGCGCCGCCTGAGTCTCGGCCTGTGCAGCATCGTCGCCGACAGCAGCTACTCCAACCTCGGCGTCGAGTTCCGCCGCATCGCGGCGGTGTGCTCGAACGTGGGGGTCGCCACGGTGGTGCGCCTGCACCCGGAGCTTGCCGACCACGAGCACCTGTACTTCGAGAGCCTGCACAACGGCCACGACGCCGCGTTCAACGCGGCCTACGAGGCCGCCCACGCCCGCTACTTCAAGGAGCTTTCCGGCCCGGAGCCGGCAGCGCCCCCCGCCGCGCTCCCGCCCGAGCCGCAGCAGGCCTGAAGGAAAACGCACGGGACGTCAGTTTGCATTGACGTCCCGTGCGTTTTTTTCGTTTCTTCCTGCCATACCGGCGCAAAGCCGCTTGAAAAATGAGGCCGGACAAAATATAATGGGAGCACAAACCCTCTGCGGCGGCGTCCCGCAGGCGGAAGGATCAAGGAGAAAGAAGCATGGACAACGTAAGAATCATCGCCCTGAAGGAGTCCGTTCTGGAGGACAACGACCGGGATGCGCAGGCGCTCCGGGAGGAGCTCCGCAGCCGCGGCACCTGCCTGCTGAATCTGATGAGCTCGCCGGGCAGCGGCAAGACCACGACCCTGCTGGCCCTGAACCGGGCCTTCGCCGGAAGGCTGCGCTGGGGCGTGATGGAGGCGGACATCGACAGCGCCGTCGACGCGCAGACCATGCAGCGGGCCGGGGTCCCGTCGGTCCAGCTCCACACGGGCGGGATGTGCCATCTGGACGCGGACATGACGCGGCAGGGGGTCCGGGCGCTGGGGATGGACGACGCGGAGCTGATCGTGCTTGAGAACGTCGGCAATCTCGTCTGCCCGGCGGAGTTCGACACCGGCGCCGCCGTCAACATGACCATCCTCTCCGTGCCGGAGGGGGACGACAAGCCAGCCAAGTACCCGCTGATGTACGAGAAGTGCGACATGCTGGTCGTCAACAAGATCGACACCCTGCCGATCTTTGACTTCGACCGGGAGAAGATGGAGCGCTGCGCCCGTGCGCGCAATCCGGAGATCGAGATCTTCTACATCTCTGCGAAGACCGGCGAGGGCGTGCAGGCGCTGGCGGACGCGCTGGTCGCAAAGGTGAAGGAGTGGAACGCACGATGAGCGAGGTCAAAATCATACAGGTCAACGAGTCTGTTTTTGCGCAGAACGACAAAACGGCGGCGCTGCTCCGGGAGCGCCTGACCGGGCAGGGCACGCTGTTTCTGAACGTGATGAGCTCGCCGGGCAGCGGCAAGACCACGACCCTGGTCGCCCTCATCAACCGGCTCAAGGACCGACTGAGCATCGGGGAGATGGACGTGGACATCGAGAGCAGCCTCGACGCGCAGCGCGTGGCCGACCGCACCGGCATCCGCTCTTTGCAGATCCACAACGGCGGCCTGTGTCACATCGACGCGGACATGACCGCGCGGGCGCTGCTGGAGTACGACACCGCGGGGCTCGACCTGCTGATCTTGGAGAACATCGGCAACCTGGTCTGCCCGGCGGAATTCGACACCGGCGCGCACAAAAACGTCACGATCCTCTCGGTGCCGGAGGGGGACGACAAGCCCCTGAAATATCCGCTGATGTATCAGGTCAGCGACGTGGTGCTGATCAACAAGATCGACGCGCTGGACTATTTCGACTTCGACACGGAGAGGGCGAAGGCGCGCATTCTGGCGCTCAATCCGCGGGCGGTCTTCTTCCCGATCAGCGCGAAGACCGGCGAGGGCATGGACGCCCTGTGCGCCTGGGTCCTGCGCGAGGTCGAGGCCGTCAAGGCGCAGGCCCGCTGAGCGCGCGCAGCGCTCCGCCTCTGCGGAAAACGGCAGAGCGTGAAAGTGACCGTTGCAAGCTGCGGCGGGATGTAGTATGATAGAGAAGGGTGCATATATCATGGAATTCAAAGAAGTCGTAAAAAATCGCTATTCGTGCAAGAAATACTCCGACCGGCAGGTGGAGGAGGAGAAGCTGAACGCCATCCTGAACGCCGGCCGCCTCGCGCCGACCGCCAAGAACCTGCAGGAGCAGCACATCTATGTGCTCCGCTCCGCCGAAGCGCTGGCGAAGGTCGACGCCGTCACACCCTGCCGCTACGGCGCGCCGACCGTGCTGGTCGTGGCGTTCGACAGCAAAAACGTGTACACCTATCCCGGCGGGAAGCGCGACTCCGGCGTGGAGGACGCGACGATCGTCGCAACCCACATGATCCTGGCCGCCGCCGACGAGGGGGTCGACAGCTGCTGGGTCAACAAGCTCGACCCGGAGCAGCTGGCCGTGTCTCTCGGCCTGCCCGAGAACGAGGAGATCCTGATGGTCATGGACCTGGGCTACGCCGCGGAGGGCGCCGGCCCGCTCCCGAACCACGACAGGCGCAAGGCTCTGGAAGAGACCGTCACCCGTCTGTAAGCGCAAAACCGCGGCGATCCGCCGCATAATGAAAAACACATCATAACAAACCAAAGGAGAAAGAAACATGAACAAGAACGAACTCATCAAGAAAGTCGCCGTCGAGAACGGGCTCACGCAGAAGGACGCCGCCGCCGTCGTCAACAGCGTGCTCAACGGCATTATGGATTCTCTGGCCGCCCGCGAGCCTGTCACCCTCTTCGGCTTCGGCAGCTTCTCCTGCAAGCACCGCGACGCCCGCCAGGGCCGCAACCCCGCCACCGGCGCGCTCATGGAGTTTGCCGCGGGCAACACGCCCGTGTTCAAGCCCGCCAAGGTCTTCAAGGACAAGGTGAACTGAACCGCATTGCCGATCTTCACGGAGGGCGCCTCAAATGAGGCGCCCTCCGCGCGTTTTTGGGATTGCTTTCATCCGGTGGATTTGTTATGCTGTAGGCAGAAAGTTTTTACCCGGTCCGAGGTCGTTTGCCATGACAAAAGAGGAACTGATCCGCACTGTCGCGGAGCGCTTCTCCACGGAGCCCGAATACCCCTGGGCAGACGAGAATTTCATCTTCCGCCACGCGTCCAACCGCAAATGGTTCGCCGTCGCCATGCGCGTAAAGTACCGCAGGCTCGGCCTCGAGCGCGAGGGGGCCGCGGACATCGTCGACGTCAAGTGCGGGCCCCTGCTGATGGACGCCTACCGCAGACAGCCCGGGATCCTGCCCGGCTACCACATGAACAAGGACCACTGGATCACGATCCTCCTGGACGGCTCGGCCGACGACGCCCTGATCCGGGAGCTGCTCGAACTCAGCTACGATCTGACGAAGCGCTGAACCGCGCCTCAGAAACACCTTGCCCGGAAGGAGGGGAGCCCATGCACAACCGACGGCTGTTTCCGATCCTGCTCTGCGCCGTCCTGCTCTCCGCGCTGGCAATCATGCTCTGCTCGGCCGCGCTGGGCATCGGCCGCTACGACGCCGTGCCGCTTCAGACCGCCGGCTCTCCCGAGCTCCTTCCCGACCACACGGTCCGCTTCACGGTCCCGCTGCCGGAGGAGGCCCGCCGGCGCTTCTTCGGGGAGCTGGACCGGGTGAACAGGGAGCGGCGGCTGCCCTTCCCGGTCAGCGTCGCCTGCGGGATCGCGGCCTGGGCCGATTACGCCGGGCGCGCGGACATGAGCATGAGCACGCTGATCCGCCTCGCGGATGAGAAGATGTACCGCAACAAGCAGGAGATGAAGGCCTGCCGTCAGGACGACGCCCATCCCGTCGGAAATGAAAGGAGCAACGCATGAAACGCTTTTTCTCTCTGTTGATCGCCGCCTGCATGCTGATGCTGTTCTCCGTCCCCGCCGCGGCCGCCGGGCCCCGTCCGGGCGCGGTCCGGGAGCTGTACAGCGTCGAGGGCGTCTATACGGATTCCGTGGGCAACACGACGTCCTACACCTTCCACGTCCCGCTCGTCGCCGCGGATACCAAGGCCGCGGCGGCCATCAACGATGAGATCCGCGAGGAGTTCGGAGAGCTGGTGGAAAGCCAGCTGTCCAGCATGGAGGGCGGCTACTCCCTGTGGTCCTGGAACGTCTCGTGGCACGCGTACTGGCACGGCAGTCAGCTCTTCCTCCTGATCACGGCGGACATGGAGGGCGGCTTCACCGACTACGCCGCCTTCGGCTACGACTTCGACACCGGCGAGCGCGTCACCAACAAAGACATCCTCCGCGAGTTCGGCATCTCCGAGAAGGAGTACCTCGCCAATCTGCGCGAGAAGGTGCAGTTCATGTTTGAGGACATGTACAAAAATCTGCCCGAGAAGGACCGGAAGGCCCTGGGCTATGACGAGCTGCTCAAAAAGACCCTCGCCTGGGCGGACATGGACCAGCCGATGCTGATCGACGGCGCGGGGAGCGTCGAAACGATCGTGAAGATCGCCTCCGTCGCCGGGGCAGAGTGGTATTACCACCTGTGTACGCCTTTCTCCTACGGCTGAGAAAACATCGATATGGGAACCGGAAGCAAGGCTCCGCCGCCTTCTTCCGGTTTTTATTTTTTGTCCTTCGATATATTTCTCGAAAAGAATATTATATAAATCTCTTGACAAAGTTAGTTTGTGGGCGTATACTGTCCTCAGAAAACCGGAAAAGGGTGACTGCCATGAAAAAGACCTTATACAGTCTGATGCTCAACGACGAGGTCGTGCGCGAGGTCGACCGCTGCGCCCACCGCATGGGGACGAACCGCTCGGCGCTCATCAACCAGATCCTCGCCGAATACGTCAACTACACCACGCCCGAGCGCCGCATCAACGACGTGCTGTCGGCGATCGAGGCGCTGATGCAGCCCTCGCGGGAGCTGGTGCCCTTCTTTGCGCCGAACAGCTTCTCGATGTCGCTCAAGAGCTCGCTGGAGTACAAGTACCGGCCGACGGTCAAGTACGAGGTGGAGCTGACGCGCGGCGGCGGGGAGACGATCGGCCAGCTGTCGGTGGTGTTCCGCACGCAGTCGATGGCGCTGATCGAGGCGATGACGGAGTTCTTCCGTCTCTGGAAGCAGATCGAGGATACGCACCTCAGGCCGCTGACCGGCGCGCAGCTCGACTACGCCCTGTATGACGGCAAGTTCGTGCGTTCGATCGCCGCGCCCGACCGCGACTGCACGACGGACGAGCTGGCCTCGGCGCTGTCGGAGTATATCAAGCTCTTCGACAAGCTGATGAAGGCGTGGCTGGCGGGGCGTCTCGACGCGCACGGCGTGGAGGCGGCCTACTTCTCGCAGATGCGAAACGCCCCCGTGCATATCTAATCCAGTAAATTGACCCTGAAAAGAGGGATGAACATGAACGAATACAACTACACGCAAAACTCGGTCAAGGCTCTGCAGACGGCGGATGCCATGGCCCAGGAGAACAGCAACAACTACATCACGCCCGAGCATCTGCTCTACGCCCTGGTCGACCAGGACGGCGGCACGATCCAGACGATCTTCAAGCGTCTGGGCGCGGACTGCAACCAGATCCTCTCGGAGCTGGACACGGCGATCTCGCAGCTGCCGAAGGTGGGCGGGCAGCCCCAGGTCTACGCCTCGAACGAGACGAGCCGCGCGATCAACGCCGCCGCGAAGGCGGCCAAATCCATGGGCGACGAGTACATCTCGGTCGAGCACCTGATGATCGGCATTTTTGCCGCGGCGACCCCGGCGGTCAAGCGCATCCTCGCCGACCACAACATCACCAAGGCGGGCTTTTCGGCGGAGCTGAGCAAGATCAAATCCGGCCCCGTCACCTCCGACAACCCCGAGAGCACCTACGACGCGCTGACAAAGTACGGTACCGACCTTGTCAAGCGCGCCCGCGAGAACGAGCTCGACCCCGTGATCGGACGCGACACGGAGATCCGAAACGTGATCCGCATCCTCTCGCGCAAGACCAAGAACAACCCCGTCCTGATCGGCGAGCCGGGCGTCGGCAAGACCGCCATCGCCGAGGGTCTGGCCCAGCGCATCGCCACGGGCGACGTGCCCGAGGGCCTGAAGGACAAGACGGTCTTCTCGCTGGACATGGGCGCGCTGATCGCGGGCGCGAAGTACCGGGGCGAGTTTGAGGAGCGGCTGAAGGCCGTGCTCGAGGAGATCAAGAAGTCCGAGGGCGGCATCATCCTCTTCATCGACGAGCTGCACACCATCGTGGGCGCGGGCAAGACCGAAGGCAGCATGGACGCGGGCAACCTCTTAAAGCCCATGCTGGCGCGGGGCGAGCTGCACTGCATCGGCGCGACCACGCTCGACGAGTACCGCAAGTACATCGAGAAGGACGCCGCGCTCGAGCGGCGCTTCCAGCCCGTGCAGGTGGACGAGCCGACGGTCGAGGACACGATCTCGATCCTCCGCGGCCTCAAGGAGCGCTACGAGAACTTCCACCATGTGACCATCCACGACAACGCGCTGGTCGCGGCGGCGACGCTCTCGCACCGCTACATCACCGACCGCTTCCTGCCGGACAAGGCCATCGACCTCGTGGACGAGGCCTGCGCCATGATCCGCACGGAGATGGACTCCGTGCCCGCGGCGCTGGACGACATCCGCCGCAAGATCACGCAGCTCGAGATCGAGGAGCGCGCGCTCAACAAGGAGAGCGACAAGCTCAGTCAGGACCGCCTGCAGAAGCTGCGCGAGGAGATGGAGAACCTCAAGGAGACCGAGCGCGGGATGAGCGCGCGGCTCGAGAGCGAGAAGGAGGCCGTCAACGAGCTGAGCGAGCTCAAGCAGGAGCGCGAGCGCCTGCACTTCGAGCTGGAGAACGCGCAGCGCCGCTACGACTACGAGACGGCGGCGAAGCTGCAGTATCAGGATCTGCCGGAGCTGGAGCGCAAAATCGCGGACGCGGAGCGCCGGGCGGCGGAGGGCCGGGAGAACACGCTGGTCAACGACTCCGTCACCGAGGACGACATCTCCGGCATCGTCGCCAAGTGGACCGGCATCCCGGTCGCGCGGCTCATGGAGAGCGAGCGCGAGAAGCTGCTGCATCTGGACGATGCGCTCCACGAGCACGTCGTCGGTCAGGACGAGGCCGTGCAGAAGGTCAGCGAAGCCATCCTGCGCTCGCGCGCGGGGATCTCCGACCCGAACCGGCCGGTCGGCTCCTTCCTCTTCCTCGGCCCGACGGGCGTGGGCAAGACGGAGCTCGCCAAGTCGCTGGCCCGGTGCCTGTTCGACGACGAGCACAACATCGTGCGCATCGACATGACCGAGTACATGGAGAAGTTCTCCGTCTCGCGTCTGATCGGCGCGCCTCCGGGCTACGTCGGCTACGACGAGGGCGGCCAGCTCACCGAGGCCGTGCGGCGCAAGCCCTACAGCGTCGTGCTCTTCGACGAGATCGAGAAGGCCCACCCGGACGTGTTCAACATCCTGCTGCAGATCCTCGACGACGGCCGCATCACCGACTCGCAGGGCCGGACCGTGGACTTCAAGAACACCATCATCATCCTGACCTCGAACCTCGGCAGCCAGTATCTGCTCGACGGCATCGAGCCCGACGGCACGATCAGCGAGGCCGCACAGGCCGCCGTGATGGGCGAGCTGCGCCGCGCCTTCCGGCCGGAGTTCCTCAACCGTCTGGACGAGACCATCCTCTTCAAACCGCTGACGAAGGACAACCTCGACGGCATCATCGAGATCATGGTGGCCTCCCTGCGCAGCCGTCTGGCCGAGCGCTCGCTTTCGCTGGAGCTCACGCCGGCGGCCAAGGCGCTCATCATCGAGCGCGGCTACGACCCGCTCTACGGCGCGCGGCCGCTGCGCCGCTACCTGCAGAGCAGCGTCGAGACGCTGATCGCGCGGCGCATCCTCTCCGGCGAGCTCGCGCCCGAGAGCACGATCACCGTCGACGCGGAAAACGGCGAGCTCGTCTGCCGGTAAACAAAACATCCCATCCCCCTCTCCCCCGAGAGGGGGATATTTTTTTGTCTTGACAACGCCCCCTCCCCTGTGTTATACCATAACTGTATTAATCGACTTAGTACAGTTGACACAGAAGGAGGGGGCGCGCTTGATCCAGATCAACTACAACGACGCGAGACCCATCTACGAAAAGGTCAAGGACAGCCTGCGCCGCCTCATCCTCACGGGGGCGCTGCCGCCGGACAGCAAGCTGCCCTCGGTGCGCGAGCTGGCCGTGAGCCTGAGCATCAACCCCAACACGATCCAGCGCGCCTACCGCGAGCTCGAGGCCGAGGGCTGCATCGTCTCGGTGCCCGGCAAGGGCAGCTTCGTCTCCCGCGACGGCGCCGCGCGCGAGCAGCGCAAGCGCGAGCTGAGCGAAAGGCTCCGCGCGCTGGTGAAGGAGTTCGACGCGCTCGGCGTATCCCGGGAGGAACTGATCTCCCTTTTGAAGGAGGAGGAAACGACATGATCCAGGTCAGAGAGCTCAAAAAGAGCTTTGACGGCTTCGAGGCCCTGCGCGGCCTGACGCTCACGGTGCCGAAGGGCGCGGTCTACGGCCTCGTCGGTCCGAACGGGGCGGGCAAGTCCACGCTGATCCGCCACCTCGCGGGCATCTACCGCCAGGACGGCGGCGAGGCGCTCGTCGGCGGGGAGCCGGTGTATGAAAACCCGGCGGTCAAGGCGCGCCTCGCCTACATCCCGGACGATATCTTCTATTACGGCGCGGCGACGGTCCGCGACATGAAGGGCCTGTACCGCTCGATGATCCCCGCGTTCTCCGACGAGCGCTTCGAGAGGCTGGCCCCGGCCTTCCCCGAGCTGCGGCCGGAGCAGACCATGCGCCGTCTCTCGAAGGGCATGCAGAAGCAGGCGGCCTTCTGGATCGCGCTGAGCTGCTGCCCGGAGGTCATTCTGCTGGACGAGCCGGTGGACGGCCTCGACCCGGTGATGCGCCGCCAGGTCTGGAGCCTGCTGCTGCAGGACGTGGCCGAGCGCGGCACGACGGTGCTGGTCTCGTCGCACAACCTGCGCGAGCTCGAGGACGTCTGCGACCACGTCGGCATCATGGACCGCGGGCAGATGCTGCTCGAGCGGCCTCTGAGCGAGCTGCAGGAGAACATGGTCAAGATCCAGCTCGCCCTGCCGGACGGGCGGGAGCTTCCGGAGGATCTCGAGATCCTGCACGAGACGCGCACCGGGCGTCTGCGTCAGCTCATCCTGCGCGGCGGTGCCGAGGAGCTGACGAACCGCCTCGCCGCGTGCGAGCCCTTCTTCCTCGACGTGCTGCCGCTGAGCCTCGAGGAGATCTTCATCTATGAGCTGGGAGGTGCGGAGCATGAAATCCGGAACATCCTTCTTTAACAGGAGCTACAGCCTGCACCTGCTCCGGCGCTTCTGGCCGCTGTGGGCGGTCTGGCTGGTCCTGCTGATCCTGATCGGGCCGGTGCTGCTGGGCAGCGCCCCGCCGGAGAGCTTCACGACACAGGCGGAGTATGCCAACAACCTCAACCGCACGATCCTCGAGTCGGGGCGCATCCTCGCCTTCCTCTCCATCCTCGCCGGGCCTCTGGTGGCCATGGCGATGCTGAGCTGGCTGTATTCCCCGCGCATCTGCGGCATGGTCAATTCCCTGCCCATGCGGCGGGAGACGGTCTGGTTCACCTCGGTGCTGACCGGCCTGCTGCCGATGCTCGCGGCGGATCTGCTCGTTTTTCTGATCATTCTGGCGGGCTTCGGCGGCAGGGCCGGGGTCGAGACCGCGCATATCCGGACCTGGCTTGCGCTCGTGGTGCTGGGCAATACGGCCTTCTACGGCATGGCCTGCTTCTGCGGCGTGCTGACGGGGAACATCCTCGTCCTGCCCGCGGTCTATCTGGTGCTCGGCTGCACCGCCTCGGTGGCGGAGAGCACCGCGCGGGCCCTGCTCGGCGATCTCGTCTACGGCTACACCTACGACAGCCTGTGGCTGCACGGCCTGTCCCCCTTCCTGCACCTGACCACCGTGCTCCACTACGTCGGCAGACTCCCGGGGACCGCGCAGGAGGGCGTCGTACAGCCGGGGACCGTGTTCCCGGAGTATCACATGGAGGGCATGAGCTACCTCGCGGCGATCGCCGCGGCGGGCGTGCTGCTGATCCTGCTCGCGCTGCCTGTTCTGAAAAAGCGCAGCATGGAGAGCGCGGGCGAGATCGTGGCCGTGCCGGTGCTGCGCCCGGTGTTCCGGGTGTGCATGGCGGTCGGCTGCGGCCTCGTGGGCGCGGCGGCCCTGTGTGAGACCGTCCTCTGCAATCTCCTGCACGGGCGCGCGCTGGCTGCCGCCGTGGTCGTGACGCTGTGCGTGAGCGCCTTCGTCGGCTTCTTTGCGGCCCAGATGCTGATGAAAAAGACCCTGCGCGTCTTCGGCGGGGGCTGGAAGCAGCTCGGCGTGATCTGCGCCTGCCTCGCCGTCTTCGCGCTGCTGGCCGAGTACGACGTCGCGGGCTACGAGACGCGCCTGCCCGAGAGCGCCGAGGTCGCCTCCGTGATGCTGCCGAACAGCATCACCGTCTCCGAGCCGGAGAGCATCGCGGCCTGTCTGGAGGCCCATCGCGGCCTGATCGCCAACAAGGACCGCGACGAGGCGGCGGGGAGCTCGCGCCGGGGCTGGGTCCTGCAGCTGGACTACGCGCTCAAGAACGGGAAGCACTTCACGCGCCGCTACCGCATCCCGATCAACGAGGCGGACGAGAACGATCCGACGTCGTCGGCCATGCTCTGGCAGACGCTGTCCAACACACCCGAGGCGATCCTGGCCCGCGCCGGGGCGAGAAACACGTTCAGCGCCAAAACCATCCGCTACGCCTGCGTGATGGTTGATCTCCCGACGGGCGATCCGATGCGCGGCTGGCAGAACGAGCAGTACGTCCTCACGCCCGAGCAGGCCGAGAGCCTCTACCTTGAGGGCATCCTGCCCGACGCGAGGGAGGGGAACATCGCCCGCAACTATGTCTTTTCGGGCGCGGAGCAGCGGCGCGAGCTGACCAACGTCTCCATCCAGATCGAGCGGGAGACGGTGCGCCGCCTCACCCCGGACGGCATGGGCTACTATTACGACGGCGACGCCAGCCTCTGGCTGAGCGTGCTCGAGAGCTCCTCGCACACGCGCAAATGGCTGGAGGAAAACCTCGGCGTCGTGCCCGAGAACCAGTATGAGCTCGAACAGTCCATCCCCGCGTCGGATTCCACGCCCAGGCGCGTCTACGCGTAAGCCCAACATCCTCGAGCCTTCCCCTTGAGGGGAAGGTGCCCGCAGGGCGGATGAGGTGTCGCCGCCCTTTGCTCCCCGCCCTGCCCCCTGTACGTCATTGCGAGCCGGTGCGCACACCGGCGTGGCAATCCGTTCTTCTTACCGCTTGCTCTCCCGACAAAAACACGGCGGATTCGTGAAGTTCACGAATCCGCCGTGCATTATTTCTATCGTTTTATTTCCTCACCGGCCGCAGGACCATGGCGGTGCGCGGCGGCAGGCCGAGCATCAGGGCCGGTCCGTCGTGTCCCGGCACGTAGGCCGAGCGCAGCTCGTGTCCGATGCGCCCGAAGCCGCCGAATTCTTCGTCGTCCGAGGTGAACAGCACCTCGTGGTCGCAGGGGGCGGACACAGGGATCACGTAATTCTCGTGGCTGCGGCAGGGGTCGAAGTTGAACACGAATACCAGCCCGCCGCGCTCATAGGCGATCATGTGGTCGTCCTGGTGAATCAGCCGCAGATGCGCGGTGCCGTCCGAGAGGATGTCGTTGTCGCGCGCGGCGTGGATCATGGCCGTGTCGAAGGCGTTGAGCTGCCCGTACTTGAGGTAGCCGTTCTCCACCAGACTCCACTGGCGGCGGCAGTAGTGGTGGCTCCAGCCGTTGCCCTCGCGCGGGAAGTCGATCCATTCGGGGTGGCCGAACTCGTTGCCCATGAAGTTTAAGTACCCGTTGCCGCCGGCGGACATGGTCAGCAGCCGCAGCAGCTTGTGCAGGGCCACGGCGCGGTCGATGACCTCGTTGTGGCAGATCTTGTCCATGTCGGTGTACATGCGCGCCTCGGCCAGGCGGAACATGATCGTCTGGTCGCCGACGAGGGCCTGGTCGTGGCTCTCGACGTAGGCGATGGTGGCGGCCATGCGGGCGTTGAGCTCATGCCAGATCTGGTCGAGGTTCCAGTCCTCGTCCCGCTTCTCCTTGATGAGCTTGATCCACATGTCGGGCAGGCCCATCGCCAGGCGGTAGCCGAAGCCGACGCCGCCCTCGGACACGCGCACGCACATGCCGGGCATGCCGGACATGTCCTCGGCGATCGTGAGCGCGTGGGGGTTGACCTCGCGGATCAGCTCGTTTGCCAGCTGCAGGTAGGTGATGGCCTCGGTGTCGGTGTTCATCGAGAAGTACATCTTCAGGCTGGTGAAGGCCGCGCCGAGCCCGTGGTCGCGGTAGAGCATGCTGGTGACGCCGTCGAAGCGGAAGCCGTCGAAGTGGTACTCGCTCATCCAGAACTTGAGGTTCGAGAGCAGGAAGTGCAGCACCTCGGTCTTGCCGTAGTTGAAGCACTTGGTGTCCCAGGCGGGGTGATTGCCGCGCGGCCCGTCGTGGAAGAACTGGTACTCGGTCCCGTCGAAGCAGTTGATGCCCTCGACGGTGTTCTTGACCGCGTGGGAGTGCACCACGTCCAGCAGCACGGCGATGCCCATGCTGTGGGCGCGGTCGACCAGATACTTGAGCTCCTCGGGGTAGCCGAAGCGGCTGGAGGCGGCGAAGAAGCTCGACACCTGGTAGCCGAAGGAGCCGTAGTAGGGGTGCTCCTGAATGGCCATGAGCTGCACGGTGTTGTAGCCGAGCGCCTTGATGCGCGGGAGCACATTGTCGGCGAATTCGCGGTAGGTGCCGGGGCGGTACTCCTCGGTCGCCATGCCGACGTGGCTCTCGTAGATGAAGGGGTGGGCGTCGGGCTGAAAGCCCGCGTCGGTCCAGGCGTAGGGCTCGCGCGGGTCCCAGACCTCGCAGATCCACTCGAAGCTGACGCTGTCCTGCACCACGCGCCGGGCGTAGAGCGGGACATGGAGCGAGTAATTGTCGCCGTTTTTCACGACGGTCTTGACGCGGCTGCCGTCGTGCAGGGCCTCATGCGGCAGCGTCAGCTCCCAGTTGCCGCCCGTGAGCCGCTTCATGGGGGTCGCGGTCTGCTGCCAGCCGTTGAACTCGCCCATCAGGTAGAGCGCGTCGGCGGCGGGGGCCCACTCGCGGTAGATCCAGCCCTCGTCGGTGTGGTGGAAGCCGTAGTATTCGTGCGCGTTGGCAAAGCTGCTCAGCGAGCCGTCGCCGACGAGACGGCTGCGCGTGCGGTAGAAGTTGTCCATGCGCAGGACGATGTCCTTTTCAAAGGGGCGCAGCGCCGGATCCTGCAGGAGTATTCCGTACACGGTGATCCCTCCCTGTTGTTCGCACCCGATCGCCGTCGGGAGCGGGTTTCGTTTGTTTTCTCAATTTTACCAAAAGAAACGCCCGCTGTAAACTGTCTTTCGGCGGCGGATGTAAAAGGGCGGAAAAATTTTTCTTCGCCGCCGGACCCCGGATCGCTTTTCTTTTTTCGGCGGGCATGCTAGAATACCTTCAAGATATTTTCTTGACCCGGAGGGATGCGGCATGACGGACAGGAACGCAAGGGGGAGCTATGACCGGGACCACGTCGGCGTGATCCGGAAGATCCGCTTCGCGGTGGTGATGCTCCTGCTGCTGGCGGCGGTCTTTGTTCTGGTTCTGGGCGTGACGCTGGCGCACGACGCCGACATGGAGCCGAGCTGCCGGGAGGGACAGCCGGTGCTGTTCCTGCGTCTCGGCGGCGTGAAGCGCGGCGACGTGGCGGTGCTTCGCATCGACGTGCGGGGCACGGTGCTGCGGCGTGTGATCGCGGTGCCGGGCGACACGGTAGAGCTGCGCGACGGGACGGTTTTCGTCAATGGTCTGGCCGAGCGCGGCAACTACAGCATCACCCGCACCGACCCGGTCGCGGGCGGGCCTAGCTATCCGCTGCTTCTGCGCGAGGGCGAGTATTTCGTCCTCGGCGACCGCCGGGAGACGGCGCTGGACTCGCGCAGCTTCGGGCTGGTGACGATGGAGAACATCCTCGGCCGCGTGCTGTGACCTCTGCCCATATCGTTCGCACGGCGCCGCTTCCCGACGCCGTGCGAACTTTTTTGTCCCCGCTTCGTCAGGAAAAGGGAGCGGAGCCTTCGCCGCTTCTGGACAAGGGCGGGCTTCTGCGCTATAATAACGGAACGGAGGATTTTACCCTATGGATAAAGGAAGAATCAAAGCGGTCATATTCATCCTGCTGTTTCTGCTGGTGATGGCGGTGGCCGTCAACCTGCTGCTGGATATGGAGAAGGACAAGCGGGAGGTCGTCCACCTCCCGAGCGAGAGCGCGGCCCCGGCGCAGACCGAGGCTCCGGCGCCCACCCCGGCTCCCGCGACGCCCGCGCCGACCCCGGCGCCGACGCCCACGCCCGTGCCGACGCCCGACCCGTACATCGACACGCCCGCGACCCCGGTGCCGACGATGCAGCCGCTGCCGACGCCGACCGGCACGCCGACGCCGGAGGGCAAAGAGCTCGGGACCGGCACGTTCCGGTCCGAGACCGGCGTGGGTCTGAACGTGCGCGCGGAGTGGACGGCGAACGTCATGGACGCCGGGCACGTCAGGGTCACGGTGCAGATCTGGCTGGATTCCTACTCGCTGCACATCATCCAGGTGAACAACTGCGTCAATGTCTCCGTGGGGGAGAGCTATGTCTCGGCCAACGCCCCGGCGGTGGACATCGACGACAACCGCGCGCACCAGACCCTGCTCGCCACGACCGAGCATGTGATCAATCTCTCCGACGGGGAGCGCCGCAGCTTCCCCGTGCAGGTGGAGTACCAGTTCGGCGGCGTGTATCAGGAGCAGGAGCTGCCGGTCATCGAGTGCGGCGGCACGATCGAGATCGAGAGATAAGGGAGAAGCCATGAGAACACCCGAACAGGTAAGCGAGATCGTGCGCCTGCTGCTCGCGGAGTACCCGGAGGCGTCGTGCACGCTGGACTGGGGCAAGGACTACGAGCTGCTGTTTTCCGTGCGCCTCGCGGCCCAGTGCACCGACGAGCGCGTCAACAAGATCACGCCCGCCCTCTTCGAGCGCTTTCCGACGCTGGAGAGCTTTGCGGAGGCGGACGTTTCGGAGGTCGAGGAATACGTCCGCTCCTGCGGCTTCTACCGGGCCAAGGCGCGGGACATCGTGGCCTGCGCGCAGGCGCTGCTGGAGCAATACGGCGGCGAGCTGCCGCGCACGATGGAGGAGCTGACGGCCCTGCCGGGGGTCGGACGCAAGACCGCGAACCTCATTCTGGGCGACGTGTTCCGCGTCCCCGGCTCGACGGTGGTGGACACGCACTGCATCCGCCTGTCGAACCGCCTGGGGCTGGTCGACGACCTCAAGGACCCGGTGAAGATCGAGATGCGCCTGCGCGAGATTTTGCCGCCGGAGCACTCGTCGGACTTCTGCCACTGCGTCGTCCTGCACGGGCGCGCGGTCTGCGACGCGAGAAAGCCCGCGTGCGAGCGCTGCTGCGTGCGGCATCTCTGCCGGCACTTTTCGGGCTGAACATAAAGGAGTTATTGTAATGAAAGCCATTGTCAGCGTATTTGCGAAGGACACCAAGGGCATCATCGCCTACATCACCGCGCTCCTGGCGGAGAAGGAGGTCAACGTCCTCGACATCAGCCAGACCCTGCTGCAGGAGTATTTTGCGATGATCATGCTCGTGGACCTGACGGACTGCCCGCTGCCCTTTGTGGAGCTCAGCCGCTTCCTCTCGGAGAAGGGGAAGGAGCGCGGGCTCGACGTGCACATCCAGCGTCAGGACATCTTCGACGCCATGCACAAGGTGTGAGGGCGCGGCCATGAGCTATCTGATGAACAGCAGCGAGATCCTGCAGACCATCCAGATGATCGGCCAGCAGCACCTCGACGTGCGCACCGTCACCATGGGCATCAGCCTGCTCGACTGCGCCGACGAGGACATGGACGCCTGCTGCCGGAAGATCTACGACAAGATCTGCCGCTGCGCGGGCAGGCTGGTGCAGACCGGCTGCGACATTGAAAACGAGTTCGGCATCCCCATCGTCAACAAGCGCATCTCCGTCACGCCCATCTCTCTGGTGGCCGCGGCCTGCCGGGCGGAGGACTACGCCCCGGTCGCGCGCACGCTGGACAGGGCTGCCAAGGAGGTCGGCGTCAACTTCATCGGCGGCTTCTCGGCCCTGGCCCACAAGGGCTTTACCGAGAGCGACAAGCGCCTGATCCGCTCCCTGCCCGAGGCCCTGTCGGAGACCGATCTGGTCTGCGCAAGCGTGAGCCTCGCCTCGACGCGCGCGGGCATCAACATGGACGCGGTGGCCCTGATGGGCCGCATCATCCGCGAGACCGCCGACCGCGGCCCGCTGGGCTGCGCAAAGCTGGTGGTCTTCGCCAACGCCGTGGAGGATAACCCCTTCATGGCCGGCGCCTTCCACGGCGTGGGCGAGCCGGAGACCGTCATCAACGTCGGCGTGTCCGGCCCGGGCGTCGTGGCCCACGCGCTGAAGGAGTGCAGGGGGCAGAGCTTCGACATCGTGGCCGAGACCATCAAGCGCACCGCCTTCAAGATCACCCGCATGGGCGAGCTTGTGGCGCAGGAGGCGTCGCGGCGGCTCGGCGTGCCCTTCGGGGTGGTCGACCTCTCGCTGGCTCCGACGCCCGCGATCGGCGACAGCGTGGCCGAGATCCTCGAGATCATGGGCCTCGAGAAGTGCGGCGGCCACGGCACCACCGCGGCGCT
Organism: Eubacteriales bacterium; assembly: GCA_030531585.1. GTDB lineage: Bacteria > Bacillota > Clostridia > Oscillospirales > Oscillospiraceae > Limivicinus. Next base: position 26,006 of record JAUNNC010000008.1, read on the forward strand.
GGCGCTGCTGAACGACGCGGTCAAGAAGGGCGGCGTCATGGCGTCGAGCCATGTCGGCGGCCTCTCGGGCGCGTTTATCCCCGTGTCCGAGGACGCGGGCATGATCTCCTCGGTCCGCTCCGGGGCGCTGACGATCGACAAGCTCGAGGCCATGACCTGCGTCTGCTCGGTGGGGCTGGACATGATCGCCGTCCCCGGCGATACCGAGGCCGACACCATCTCCGCCATCATCGCCGACGAGGCGGCCATCGGCATGGTCAACAACAAAACCACCGCCGTGCGCATCATCCCCGTCCGGGGCAAGACCGTCGGCGACAGCGTCGACTTCGGCGGCCTGCTGGGCTCCGCGCCCATCATGCCCCTGCGCTCCGGCTCCGCGAAGGAGTTCATCGCCCGCGGCGGACGCATCCCCGCACCGCTTCACAGCCTGAAAAATTAGAGAGAAGGAATCCTTATGCTGAATTTCACGGTCGGCCCGGTCATGTCGGGCGAGGACGTGCTCGAGGTCGCGCACCGCTCGACGCCCTACTTCCGCACGCCGGAGTTCTCCAAGCTCATGCTGGAGAACGAGAAGATGTTCCTCGCGCTCCTGCATGCGCCCGCGGACAGCCGCGCGGTCTTCCTGACCGCGTCGGGCACCGGCGCGATGGAGAGCTGCGTCATGAACCTGCTGCATGACAAGGACCGCGTCATCGTGGTCAACGGCGGCAGCTTCGGCCAGCGCTTCGTCGATCTCTGCGCCCTGCACGGGCGGGACTTCACCGAGGTCAGATGCGATTTCGGCCACGCGCTGCGGCGTGAGCAGCTCGCGGGCCTCGAGGACCACACGGCCCTGCTGATCAACATGCACGAGACTTCCTCGGGCGTGCTGTACGACATGGACATGGTGGCCGACTTCTGCCGCGAAAACGGCATGTTCCTGATCGTCGACGCGATCAGCGCCTTTCTGGCCGACGAGCTGGACATGGCGGCGCTGGGCGCGGGCGCGGTGCTGACGGGCTCGCAG
>JAUNNC010000008.1:27021-40223 GCA_030531585.1 Eubacteriales bacterium
CTGCTGCTGGTGCTGTCGCTGGCGGTGCAGCCGGGCGTCTCGCTGATCGCCCTCTCGCCCGAGGCCGTGCGCCGCGCGGAGGAAAACCCGGAGCGCTGCCTGTACCTCAGTCTCAAGCAGGCGCTCAAAAACGCCGAGCGCGGGCAGACGCCCTTCACCCCGGCGGTCACGACCCTGCTGCAGATCCACACCCGCCTGTCGGATATCACCGCGCGGGGCGCCGAGGCCGAGCGCGCGCAGATCGCCGCCGTCGCCGCGGCCTTCCGCGCGGGCATTGCGGACCTGCCGCTCGCCATGATCTCCGAGGCCCCGTCGAACGCCGTCACGTCCCTGCACCCGCTGTACGTCCCGGCGTCTAAGATCGTCCGCGTCCTGAAGGACGAGTACGGGATCTGGGCCTGCCCCAACGGCGGCGCGCTCATGGACGAGGTTTTCCGCATCGGCCACATCGGGCACATCCGCCCCGAGGATCTGCGCTCGCTGCTGGACGCCCTGCACGACATGAACGACAGAGGTCTGCTCGGACCCTGAAAGAGAGAAGAGGGCTATGGTAAAGGTCATCACCTACGGCACCTATGATCTGCTGCACTACGGTCACATCCGCCTGCTCGAGCGCGCGAAGGCGCTGGGCGACTGGCTGATCGTCGGCGTCACCGCGGACGATTTCGACAAGCAGCGCGGCAAGATCAACGTGCGCCAGTCCCTGATGGAGCGCATCGAGGCGGTGCGCGCCACGGGCCTGGCCGACGAGGTCATCGTCGAGGAGTACGAGGGCCAGAAGATCGACGACATCCGCAAGTACGACATCGACATCTTCACGGTCGGCTCCGACTGGGTCGGCAAGTTCGACTATCTCAACGCCTACTGCAAGGTCGTCTATCTCCCGCGGACCGAGGGCGTGTCCAGCTCCGAGATCCGCGAGAGCCGCCGCCCGGTGCGTCTCGGCCTCGCGGGCGACGCGCGCTTCGTCTCGAAGCTCTGGGGGGAGTGCGCCTTCGTCAACGGCCTGCACGTCAGCGCCCTGTACACCCGCAGCGAGGCCCTGGCCGAGCGCGGACGGCGGGAGCTCGAGCTTGTCACCGACGACTTCGACCGTCTGCTCGAGGGGGTGGACGCGGTCTATCTGCGCACCCTGCCCGGGGAGCACGCGCTGCAGCTTCGCCGCGCGCTCGAGGCGGGCAAGCACGTTCTGTGCGAGTCCCCGCTGACGCTCAGCCGCGCCGAGAGCGAGGAGCTGATGGCCCTCGCCCGGGAGAAGAAGCTGATTTTGATGGAGGCCGTCAAGACCGCCTACGCCACGGCCTACGCCCGTCTGCTGCTGCTGGTCAAGGGCGGGCGCATCGGCGAGGTGCTGTCGGTCGACGCGGCCTGCACCAGCATCCGCGAGAACGGGGACGGCGGCGCGGAGTGGAACGGCATCCACGAGTGGGGCCCGACCGCGCTGCTGCCGGTCTTCCAGCTGCTCGGCACCGACCACCGCGACTGCCGCATCGCCGCCCGCTTCCGGGACGGCGGGCAGGACAGCTTCACGAAGCTCGACTTCGTCTACGACCACGCCGTGGCCGGCGTCAAGGTGGGCGACGGGGTCAAGACCGAGGGCGAGCTGGTCGTCTCCGGCACGAAGGGCTATCTGTACGTCCCCGCGCCCTGGTGGAAGACCGACTACTTCGAGCTCAGGTGCGAGGACCCGGCGGACAACAAGCGCTGGTTCTACCAGCTCGACGGCGAGGGGATACGCTACGAGCTCGTGGCCTTCACGCGCGCCATCGAGCGCGGGAGGCTGATCTCCGACATCGACGAGGGCGTGACCCTGGCGATCTCCTCGGTCATGGAGGCCTTTGAACAGCGCCGCAACATGACGCTGCTGTAGCCTCCCCCCTGCTCGTCATTGCGAACCAGTGACCGACGTCACTGGTGTGGCAATCCGTTTCCCTTGCAGCAGCCCTCATACCGACGACGATCCCCTGAACTTTCCGAAAGGAGGCCGGACCCCATGAACGACAGCAAAACAGCGCGCGCCGCGTTCCGGGAGGACCGGCTTCCCTTTTTTGCGGCGCTTCTGTTCGGCCTCGCCGCCCACGGCTTCTGGCTGACCAACAAGCTGCCCTTCGACGATGACCTGCCCAACCTCTTCACCAAGGGCGCGACCTGGGTCTCCGGCCGCTACGGGCTGGAGCTGCTGCGCCTCGTGATGCCCGACGCGTCCATGCCCTGGATCTACGGGCTGATGAGTCTCTGCTTCCTCGCGCTCGCGGTCTGCCTGACCGTGCGTCTGTTTCATATCGAGAGCCGCGCCCTGCGCGTCCTGCTCGCCGGGGCGCTGGTCTGCTTCCCGGCCGAGGGGGCGACGATGGGCTACGCCTTCACCGCCGCGCCCTACGCTCTCGCCCTGCTGCTGAGCGTGGCGGGCGTGTGGTGCTTCGCCTCCGAAAAGCGCGGGAAATGGGTCCTCGCGCCGCTGATGATCGCGTTTTCCTGCAGCGTCTATCAGGGCTACTTCGCCTTCGCGGCGAGCTTCTGCGTGATCGGGATGCTCCGCGCCCTCATCAAGGAGGGCAGAAGCGCCCGGGATGTGTTCCTGTACGGCCTGCGCCTGCTCGGCCTGTTGCTGCTTTCGCTGGCGGTCTACGGCCTTGCCGTGCTCGCCGCCACAAAGCTGCTCGGCCTGCCGCTGCTCGGCGAGGCCGTCAACGCGCGGCAGAGCCTTGCGCTGCGCACCGCGGTGGCGTACTCCGCCTGGCTCAAGACCCTGTTTCGCGGCTATTTCGCCTATGTGCCGACGCCGGTGTCGCTGGCCCTGCACATCCTGCTTCTGCTCGCCGCCGGGGTCTCCCTGCTCCTGCGGCTGAAGGGGGAGCGCGACGGGAAACGCATCGCCCTGCTGGCCCTGCTGCTCTTTCTCTTCCCGCTGAGCTGCTACTGCCTGTACCTGATGGCCGACAACGCCTACATCCACTCCCTCGCCCTCTATCCCTTCGCCTCGCTGTACGTGCTGTGCGCCGTGCTGCTGGACGCGCCCGCCCCGCCCGCCGGGGAGAGGCTGCGCGCCGCGGCGGCCGTCGCGCTTGCGGGGATCGTGCTCGGCGGCGCGTACTTCTCCAACGCCCTCGGCCTGTACGCAAAGCTCCAGTACGAGGAAACGTCCGCGCTCTACACCTCCGTCGTCGCGCGCGTCTTTTCCCTGCCGGACTTCGACGGGAGCTGCCGCGTCGCGATCGTCGGGAATGCGCCCGCCGCGCGCTGGGACGCGGGCGAGAGCTTCCCCTTTGAAAAGCTCCGCCTCCCCGGCGTCAACATCACCGACACCCGGCAGGCGGAGAACGTCATCCGGTATTACCTCGGCTTCGAGCTGCCCTTCGCCTCCGAGGCGGAGTGCGACGCCCTCGTACAGAGCGGGGCGCTCGACGGCATGCCCGGCTGGCCGTACGACGGCGCGGTGAAGCGGATCGGGGATCTGGCCGTCGTAAACTTCGCGGGGGAAACGCCATGAGGAGGGCCAACCTCGATCTCTGCCGCGTGATCGCCTGCCTCGCGGTCGCTGCGGTCCACACGGTGATGCTCTTCTGGGATTCCCCTCCCGCGTCCCCGACCTGGGCAGTCTGGAATCTGCTCAGCCTCGCCGGGCGCTTCAGCGTGCCGCTGTTTTTCATGATCAGCGGGGCCCTGCTGCTCGGGCGGGAGCGGCTGGACTTCCGCCGTCATCTGCGCCGCATCCTGCATATCGTGCTGCTGTTCTATGTCTGGTCCGCGGTCTGCCGCTGCCTTGACGCCGCCTGCGGCCGCGTCTGGATGGACGGAACGCCCCTGGGACTTCTGATCCTGCAGGGCTACTTTCACCTGTGGTTCCTCCCGGCGCTGGCCCTGTGCTACTGCGCGCTGCCCCTGCTGCACGCCGCGATCCACGGCGGCGCCGACAATCTCCGGCGCGGGGCCCTGCTGCTCTTTGGTGTCGTGCTCGCGCTGGCCGTTCTGGACGCCGTGCCGGACAAGCCGGCGTGGCTTTCGGCGCTGTTGAGCCCGTGGCGCCTGAGCCATCTCCGCTATCTGCTCTATCTTCTGCTGGGATGGCTCCTGACGAGAGGGACGCTCTCCGACCGCGCGCTGACGGCGCTGGGCCTCGCCGCGCTGGCTTCCCTGCTGCTCACGGCCTTCCTCAACCGGCGCGCCGCCCTCGCGGCGGGCGAGGCCGTCGACGTGTACTACGGTAATTTCACGCTCTCCGCGGCGCTGGGGGCCTGCTTCGTCTTCGCGCTCTGCCGGCGCCTCGCCCCACGCGCGGAAAAGCATGCGGGCCTGCTGCACAAGCTCTCAGGCTGCACGCTCGGCCTGTATCTGATGCACCCGATCCTGATCGACCTGCTGCGCGGCCGCGTCGATTTCGCCGCCCACAGCGCCGTCTGGCTCTTCCCCGCGTCGTATCTGGCCGCCGTGCTGATCCCCCTCGGCCTGACGCTGCTGCTGAAAAAGCTCCCTTTGCTCAACAAGCTCGTGACGTAAAAAAGCCTGTCCGAACGGACAGGCTTTTTTACGTCACGGCAGCTGCGGTCCCGGGCGGGCGGGGAAGAGGATGCGGCCCCGGAGCTGCTCCTGCGACACGAGGCCGAGCGAAGCGCTCCGGCTGTCGACGCTGCGCTCCCGGTTGTCGCCGAGCAGCAGGAAGCACCCCGCCGGGACGACTTCGGGCAGGGCCGCCGGGTCGGCCGGCATGGCCCCGGCAAACTCCCCGTTGACGTACAGCGCCCCGCCCTCGACTTTGAGCGCGTCCCCCTCCGCCGCCGCGATGCGCTTGACGACGCTCCGCCCGAGCGCAGCGCTCCGACAGAGCACCGCGTCCCCGCGTCGATAGGCTGCCGGACGCTTTTCGAGCAGGACGAGGCTGCCGCTGCGGTAGGTCGGCGCCATGGAGTCGCCGTGGATCAGGAGGAGCTGGACAAAGAAGGCGGAGCAGACGGCCGCCGCCAGCACGACGGCCAGCGCCGCCGCGAGAAAACGTCTTGTCTGCCGCGTCATGCTCCGCTCCCCCTCCCCCGTCTTGGCACGTTTCATTATATCCCGTTTCTTTTCGGAAGTACAGGCCGCTTTTTGCAAAAGAGTTGTTTTTTATCGTCCCCCGTGCTATAATATTTCAGATTTTTCGGGACACTTTTCGTAAAAAACGGGAGGCGAAAACATGAAGGGAGCGGAGAAAAAACGCGCGGGCGTCCTGCCCGGGCTCGTCTGCGCCTTTTCGCTGTGCTTCCTGCTGTTCGTCTACGCCCCCTTTGAGCTGTACCTGACCAACCAGCTCGAGTTCTGGTTCACCGCCGGCCAGCTCGTCAAGCCCGCGCTGCTGTTGTTCTGCGGGGTTTTCGCGCTGCTTGTCCTGCTGCTGCTCTCAGCGCGCCGCCTCGGGGAGCGGGCCTATGCCGGGCTGCTCGCGGGGCTGTGGCTGGCGCTGCTGTGCACCTGGATCCAGGGCAGCTATCTGGTCTTCGATCTGCCCGCCATGAACGGGGAGGAGGTCTGGTGGGGCGGCTTCCCGCTCGACCGCGCGATGTCGATCGGACTCTGGCTCGTGCTGGGCGCCGCGGTGCTGCTGCTGCTCAAAAAGCTCGGCGGCGCGCGCTTTGCGCGCATCGTGCTGTTCGGCTCGCTCGCGGTGCTGCTGCTGCTCGCGCTGACGCTCGGCGGCCTGTTCCTGACCACCGACCTCAAGGCCAAGGAGCGCGCGGTCATCTGCACCGATGCCGACGAGTTTGCCTATTCCCCGGACGAGAACCTGCTGATCCTGGTGCTCGACGCGGTGGACGGGCGCGCCTTCTCCGAGGTTCTCGCGCGCGATCCGGCCTATCCGGAGATTTTCGAGGACTTCACCTGCTACACCAACACGATGGGCGGCTACCCCTACTCCAAGTGCTCGATCCCGCTGATCCTCACGGGCGAGCGCTACGAGGCGGAGCAGGACTTTCTCGACTATGAGCGGCAGGCCATGCGGGACGCGCCGCTGCTGACGCGCCTCCGGGAGGAGGGCTGGAGCCGCCGCGTTTATACCGACGACCCCTGGCTGCTGGCCTCAGTGGACGAGGCGGATTTCCCCAACCTCACGACCGATCAGCCGGTCTTCGGCTCGCTCGCGCACAGCTGCAAGATCGTGGTCAAGATGATGCTCGTCAAGCACGCCCCCTGGGATCTCAAGTTCCTGGGCTACGACCTGCCCGGCCGCCTGCGCGAGCATGTGGCCTACGGCGGGGGCGGCGCGAAATACTTCGACTGGTCGGATCTGCTGTTCTACGGGGCGCTGCGGGAGGAAAACCCCATCGTCACCGTCCCGGGCAAGTGCTTCAAATACCTCCATCTCGAGGGCGCGCACCAGCCGCACGTCTACGACAAGGACCTCAACGTGCTCGAGAGCAGCCCCTACCGCGACGTGATCGAGGGCAACCTCACGATGCTGCGGCTCTTCCTGCAGCGCATGAAGGAGGCCGGGGTCTACGACAATACCGCCATCGTGATCCTGAGCGACCATGGCAGCTCCAACACCACGGATCTGGTCACGCTCAACCAGCACACGATGCTGCTCGTCAAGGGGCGGGGCGAGCATCACCCCTTCCGTACGGACGACGCGCCGATCTCCTACGACGACCTGCAGCAGGCCCTTCTCCGGCTGCTCGACGGCGAGGGCTCGCAGGAGCTTTTTCCCTGGAAGGCGGGCGACGCGCGTCAGCGCCGCTTCCTCGACTACATGCTGACCAACAGCGACATCCTGACCGAATACGTCCAGACCGGCCACGCCGAGGACATGGAGACCTTCCTCCCCACCGGCCGCGTGCTGGAATACAAGAGATAAACGAGGGCGTTCATGGATACTCTCTACCGAATCCTGACCTGGGTCCTGCTGCGCTGCTACGGCCTGTGCGGGGACTTCGGGCTGGCCATCGGGCTGTTCACGCTGCTGAGCAAGCTCGTGCTGCTGCCCATCTCGGTATGGCTGCAGAAAAACTCCATCAAGATGGTCAAGATGCAGCCGGAGATCAACCGGCTCAAGGCCGCGCACTTCGGCGACCCCGACGCGATCGCCGAGGGGCAGGCCGCCATCTTCAAGCGCGAGAAGTACCACCCGCTCGCCTCGGTGATCCCGCTGGCGATCCAGGTCGTGCTGCTGATGGGCCTGATCGGCGCGATCCGCGCCTGCATGGGCTACGACTTCGTGAATATGAAATCCTTCGGCGTCGACCTGAGCCTCGTGCCGAGCGAGGGGCGGGGATGGCTCGTCCTCTCGCCCATCCTCGCGGGTCTGTCGGCCTGGGCCATGTGCGCCGCGCAGAACGCCGCCAACGTCCTGCAGTCGGAGCAGAGCGCCTGGAACAAGTACGGCATGCTCATCCTCTCGGTCGCGCTGTCGCTCTATCTCGGCTGGTTCGTGCCGGTGGGCGTGGCGCTCTACTGGATTTTGAGCAACCTGCTTGCCATCGTGCAGCTCTACGCGCTCAACGCCGCCATCAATCCGAAGGACTATGTGGACTACGAGGCGCTGGAGGCCAGCAAGGCGGAGCTTGCGGCGCTCAAGAGCCTCGGCGGGAAAAAGCGCAGGCTCCTCGGCGACGCGGAGGCGAGGCGCGAGCGCGCCGACTACAAGCGCTTCTTCTCGGTCGTCAACAAGCATCTGGTCTACTACTCCGAGTCCAGCGGCTTCTATAAATACTTCAAGGGCGGCATCGAGTACCTGCTCGAAAACACCAATCTCACGATCCACTACGTCACGAGCGACCCGAACGATCAGATCTTCGAGCTCGCCAAAACGCACCCGGCGATCAAGCCCTACTACATCGGGGAGAAGAAGCTCATCACCCTGATGATGAAGATGGACGCGGACGTGGTGATCATGACCATGCCCGACCTCGAAAACTACCACATCAAGCGCAGCTATGTACGCCGGGATATTGAATACATCTACCAGATCCACGGCGTCGGCAGCGTCAACAGCGCCCTGCGCAAGGGCGCGCTCGACCACTATGACACGGTGTTCTGCGTGGGCGAGCACCTCAAGCGCGAGATCCGGCAGATGGAGGCGCTCGACGGCCTGCCCGAGAAGAAGCTGGTGGAGACGGGCTATCCCCTGCTCGACGAGATGACGGCCGCCTACGAGGCCGCGCCCCATCCCGAAAAGGCGCAGAAGCAGATCCTGATCGCGCCCTCCTGGCAGAAGGACAACATCATCGACACCTGCCTCGAAAAGCTGCTCGACGAGCTCAGGCAGACCGGCCACCGCGTCATCGTGCGGCCCCATCCCCAGCAGGTGCGCCACCAGAAGGCGTACTTCGAGCAGCTCAAGACCCGTTACGCCGCCGATGAGAACGTGGAGATCCAGACGGACTTCTCCTCCAATTCCACCGTGTTCGAGTCGGACCTGCTGATCACCGACTGGTCGGACATCGCCTGGGAGTTCTGCTACACGACAAAAAAACCGGTGCTGTTCATCGACACGCCGATGAAGGTCATGAACCCCGACTGGCAGAAGATCGCGGAGCCGCCGATGAACATCGCGGCCCGGAGCGAGGTCGGCACGGTGCTGAAGCTCGACGGGCTCGACCGCACCGCCGAGGCCGCCGAGGCCCTGCTCGCCCAGCCGGAGCACTACCGCGCGGCGATCACCGAGTCGCTCGAACGCCACGTCTACCACCCCGGCCACAGCGCCGAGGCCGAAGGGAAATACATCATCTCCGCCATCCAGAAAAAGATCCGCGAAAGAAAGGAAAGCAAAACGACATGAAAAAGATCACCCGTTTCTCCGCGCTCGCCCTCACCGCCTGCGCCGCCATGCTGCTCTTCGGGGCCAACGGCGAGGCCTATATCGACCCCTCCGTCATGACCTACATCATCCAGGCGGTCGCCGGCATCGTCATCGCCATCGGCGCGGTGGCAGGCATCTACTGGCGCAAGGCGCGCAAGAAGGTCAACGACACCCTGGGCATCGACGAAAACCGCAACAAGGAGGTCGAATCCGACGAGCTCGTGGTCAGCGACGCCGCGGAGGAGAAGCCCGAAGAGAAAGCGAAAGAGGAATAAGACCGCCGGTTCTTCCGGGAAACGGGGCTTGATTTTTCCGCAGGATACGGTAAAATAAGTCCTGTTCTTACCTTATATTGTTTTCGGGAGGAATCACCATGACTTACGAAATGGATATCGCCGGCCTCAAGCGCGAGCTGCCCCTGTGCAGGCTCAACGACGAGCTGGCCATCGGCGCCTTCGTGATGTTCGGCGACGTTGAGCTGACCATCCACTGTGCCAGGGAGCTGCTCAAGCGCGCGCCGGAATATGACTACATCATCGCCCCCGAGGCCAAGGCCATCCCCCTGGCCTATGAGATGGCGCGTCAGAGCGGGGCGAAGCGCCACTTCATCGCCCGCAAGAACGCGAAGGCCTACATGCAGGGCACCTTTGAGGTCAACGTCAAGTCCATCACCACCATGGGCGTGCAGCGCCTGGTCCTCGACGCCGAGGACGCCGCCGCGATCCGCGGCAAGCGCATGCTCATCGTCGACGACGTGATCTCCACCGGCGAGTCCCTGCACGCGGTCGAGACGCTGGTCGAGCGGGCCGGCGGCATCGTGGCCGGACGCATGGCCGTGCTCGCCGAGGGCGACGCCCAGAACCGCGACGACATCATCGTGCTGGCGCCCCTGCCCCTGTTCAACCCCGACGGCACCCCGAAGGCGTAAGCGCTCAAAAGATGAAAAAGCAGCAGCTCGGTTGAGCTGCTGCTTTTTCCGTATGTTTTGGTATTATGCGGCGGGGGCGAGGGCTTCGGCCTTGGCGAAGTCCGTGGCGCTCTGGCCTGCGATGCGGCCGAAGACGATGAAGTCGCACACGGCGTTGCCGCCCACGCGGTTGCCGCCGTGGATACCGCCCGTGGTCTCGCCGGCTGCGAAGAGGCCGGGGATCACGTTGCCGTCGGTGTCGATGACCTCGGCGTCGGTGTTGATCTTGATGCCGCCCATGGTGTGGTGGATGCCCGGGGCGATCTTGATCGCGTAGTACGGCGCGGTGCTCAGATCGTCGTCCATGCCGTTGTTGCGGCCAAACTCCTCATCCAGGCCGTTGGCGACGGACTTGTTCCAGGTGTCCATGGTTTTGACGAAGTTCTGCTGCGCCTCGGCGCTCAGGCCCATGTTCTTCGCAAGCTCCTCATAGGTCTTGCCGGAGATGGTGTAGCCGCCGTCGATGAAGCGCTGCGAGAGGGCCAGATGGTCCACCAGATTCTGGTCGAAGATGATGAAGCAGTAGCCGTCGGGCTGCTTGAGCTCGGCCTGGGAGACGACGTCGCGCCCCGCGAGGTCGTTGACGAAGCGCTTGCCCTGGGTATTGACCACGATCGCGCCCAGGCTCCGGAAGGACTCGGACACCAGGCTGCCGTCCGACTGGATGACGGTCGGGTGGAGCTGGATCTGGTCCATATCGACGGTGTCGGCGCCGATGGCCTGGGCCATCATGATGCCGTCGCCCTGCGCGCCGGAGTGGTTGGTCGTCACGGCGTTGGCGAGGGAGGGATCAAAGCTCGCCATCAGCTCGAAGTTCGCGCCGAAGCCGCCCGTTGTGAGCACGACGGACTTGGCGTTGATGGTGTAGGTGTGCTCCGCATCCTCGGCCAGCACGCCGACGGCCTGCCCGTCCTTCATCAGGATCTCGGTGGCCTTGGTGTTCACGCGCACGTCGATGCCGAGCTTCTCGACCTGCGTCTTGAGCTTGGCGACCAGATACTCGCCCACGGCCACGCCGCCCTCCGGCTGATGCAGGTACTTGCGGCCTTCGCAGCCGCCGGTGGCCTTGACGCCGGTAAACGTGGCGTCGACGGTCTTGAGCCATTCGATCGCGTCGGAGCTGTTCTCCGCCAGGGTCCGGACCAGCTCGGGATCGGCCAGGTAGTGGCCGAGACGCAGCGTGTCCTCCGTGAAGTTCTCGACCGTGCTGTCGTCCAGGCCGAGCTCCTTCTCAAGCTTGGTGCCCGCGGCGTTCATGCCGCCCTCGGCGCGCAGGCTGTTGCCGCCGACAAAGGGCATCTTCTCCAGCAGGATGACCTTCTGCCCCTGCTGGGTGGCGAGCACGGAGGCGGTCAGGCCCGCGCCGCCCGCGCCGACCACGACCACGTCGCAGTCCAGGGTGACGGGCGTCCGCTCGACCTGGGCCGCGGCGACCTCGACCATGAAGACCTCGGGATCAAAGCCGCCGGCGGTGAGGGCGTTGGAGATGGCCTCCTTGATCGCGTCGGAGCTGATGGTCGCGCCGGAGATGCTGTCGACCAGCAGGCTCTGGCTCTCGTAGATCTTGCCGGGCAGCAGGCGCGCGGCCTCGGTGCCGATGCCGTCCGACTCCTGATGGTTGAGCACGCGGATGCCGTAGATCCTGTCGGCGGTGGCGGTGATCTCGACCTCGACCGGGCCGTTGCGGCCCTGGCCGACGCCGGTCAGCACGACGGCCTCGTCCGGGGTGTCCTCCGCGACGATCTCGCCGGGGCTGCGGACGTTCTTGAGCAGCACGATGTTGAGCAGCGCGCCGAGGATCAGCAGCGCGATCAGCCCCAGGCGGGCTTTGTCAAATGTTTTGTTCATTCTCGTTTCCTTTCCGGTCGGGCGGCTTGATGCTTCTGTCGCTGATCGATGCCGGACCGTATGCTTGTGTCAAAATTTTACAGGAAAAAGGAAGAAAAAGCAAGCAAAAGTGTAAAACAAGCACAGCCTTCAGCGCATGCTTTTGAAGAAGTCCCGCAGAACCGCGGCGCATTCCCCGCACAGCACGCCCGGCCAGACCGCGGGGCGGTGTCCGTAGCGCTCGGAGAAGAGGTCGATGACGCTGCCGCAGGAGCCGAAATTCGCCTCGCGCGCGCCGAAAACCAGCTTCGGGATGCGCGCGTTGATGATCGCGCCCGCGCACATGGGGCAGGGCTCGAGCGTGACATAGAGCGTGCAGCCCTCGAGCCGCCAGTCCCCCAGCGCCCGGCACGCCTCGCGGATGGCTTCGAGCTCGGCGTGGGCGGTGGCGTCGCCCGTCTCCGCGCGGCGGTTGCGGCCGCGGCCGATCACCGCGCCGTCGGGGCCGGCCACCACGCAGCCGACCGGCACCTCGCCGTACTCCGCCGCCTCGCGCGCAAGCTCCAGCGCAAGGGCCATATAGTCTTCGCGCGTCATGGGCATGCCTCCCTCCGTATCAAACAAGGCCGCCGTTTCCGGCGGCCTTATTGATTGCTCGCGTTGTTTTTACTTCAGGGCTGCGGTAATAATGCTCATCTGGTAGACCTCCTCGGCGTTGCAGCCGCGGGAGAGGTCGTTGATGGGCGCGTTCAGACCCTGCAGGATGGGGCCGTAGGCGTCGAAGCCGCCGAGACGCTGGGCGATCTTGTAGCCGATGTTGCCGGACTGGATCTCCGGGAAGATGAAGGTGTTGGCGTAGCCGGCGACCGGGCTGCCCGGGAACTTGAGCTGGCCGACGACCGGGGACACGGCCGCGTCAAACTGCATCTCGCCGTCGACGCTGATCTCGGGGTGGGTCTCCTTGACGATGGCGGTGGCGGCGCGCACCAGATCGGGGCCGGGGCCCTTGCCGGAGCCCTTGGTGGAGTAGGACAGCATGGCGACCTTCGGGTCCATGCCGAAGACCTTCGCGGTGCGGGCGGTCTCGACCGCGACCTCGGCCAGCTTCTGGGCGCCGGTCAGCACGACCTCGCCGGTGGCCTTGTTGACCGTGTCCTCATAGGAGATGTTGATGGCGCAGTCGCCCATGGCGAGCATCTCGTCCCCGCGGACCATGATGAAGCAGGAGGAGACGAGGTTCGCGCCCTTCTTGGTCTTGACCAGCTGCAGCGCGGGACGCACGGTGTCCGCGGTGGAGTAGGTGGCGCCGCCGAGCAGCGCGTCGGCGTAGCCCTGCTTGACCAGCATGGTGCCGAAGTAGTTGCCCTTGAGCAGCGAGGCGCGGGCCTCCTCCTCGGTGGCCTTGCCCTTGCGCAGCGCGACGAACTCCTGCACCATCTGCTCCATGCCGGGGTAGGTGGCGGGATCGAGGATCTCGAGCCCGTCGATATCGAAGCCGCCCTTCGCGGCCGCGGCCTTGACCTCCTCCACGTTGCCGACGAGGATGGGCGTGAGGAAGCCCTCCTTCTTCAGACGCGCGGCGGACTCCAGAATGCGGGCGTCGGGGCCTTCGGTGTAGACGATCTTGCGGGGATTGGC